>CANIID010000153.1 GCA_947467315.1 Betaproteobacteria bacterium
GAGACCACGGTGACTTCCGGGTGCGCGTCATCGCGCCCGCCCTGTGCAGCCTTGCCTTCGTTGGCGAGTGGGCTGGGCAACGGGTTGGATAACTGTAGTTCGCCGAAGCGTTTGCCGAATGCGCTGAGTTCGGCGTCGGAGAGCGTTTGCGTGCGGATCAGGATGACTTGATGATCGAGCGAGGCTTGCCGGATGCGCGCTATCGTTTCATCACTGGCATGGCGTACATCGCCGCAGCGAACATCGGCACCGAGCGCGACAGGCATCGGATTGACTTCAACGGCGCTCATATCCCTCTTCGCTCGTATCGCAATAGTAGATCCCGTCATTCCGGGCCAGGCCGGAATCCAGTACGTTACCTATGCGCAGCATCTAAAATCAGCGCCTTCGTCGTCGATTACGACCTGGATTCTGACCTGCGCCAGAATGACGGAACACCTATGGGTACGCACGATTTCCTGCAAGAGAAAAATGCATCACGCCTGTAAGTCCTGCGTCCACACCCGCGTCTCGATTATCGTTTTCACCTCACGCAAAAACGCCGCCGCATACGCGCCGTCGAGCGCGCGATGGTCAAACGTCTGCGCCAGCACACCCACTGGGCGCACCGCGATGCTGTCGCCTTCGGGCGTCTCGATCACCACCGGTTTTTTACGCACCGCGTCGGTGGACATGATCGCCACTTGCGGCACGTTGATAATCGGCGCTGTGATCACGGTGCCGAAGGAGCCGTTGTTGCTGATGGTGTAGGTGCCCTCGGTGAGATCGTCAGGCTTGAGTTTTCCGGCACGCGCGCGCGTCGCCAAATCATTGATTTCACGAGCTATTTGCGGCAGTGATTTATTCGGCACATCTTTCAACACCGGCACCATCAGGCCGTCAAAATTAAGATCGACCGCGATACCGATGTTGATGCGCTTCGCCAGCGTGATACTGTCGCCGTTGAAGGTGGCATTCAATTTGGGAAACTTGCCCAGCGCAATCGAAATCGCGCGCGTAACAAACGGCAGGTAGGTGAGCAGAAAACCTTCACGTGCTTTCCATGCCTCGCCATACTCCCGATGCGCCTGGACGACACGATAAAAATCCGCTTCCACCACTTGCAGCACATGCGGCGCGGCGGCCCACGACTTCGCCATGTTCGCCGCCACGCGCTTGCGTATAGCATTGAGCGGTAGTGTGTCGCCGGCTTGCGCGGCGGGCACTGCTGCCATAGTGGGCATCGCTGCTGCCGGCGCGGGTGCAACCGGGGCAGGCGCACCGCCGCCCGCATGCGCGATGTACGCGGTCACATCCTCGCGCGTAACGCGGCCATCGCGCCCCGTGCCGTTGATCTTCGATATATCCAGCTGGTGTTCCGCAACAAGCCTGCGCACCACGGGCGACAAGCGTTCGTCGGCATTGGCGCGTGGCGGCGACGCAGCAGCACTACGCGCGGGCGTGGCAGCGGCCACTAGGACTGCGGCTGGCGCAGGCACTGCAACCGGCTTGGGCGCTGCTACATCGCCGCTCTCGCGGATCACCGCCAGCGTCACGCCAACCTTTGCGGTGATGCCTTCACCAATGAGGATGGCGTCGATCACGCCCGCGACCGGCGACGGTATCTCGGTGCTGACCTTATCGGTTTCGATATCAAACAGTGTCTCGTCGGCCTTGACGCTATCGCCCGCTTTTTTGTACCACTTGGTGATGGTGCCCTCGGTGACGGTTTCACCGAGTTGCGGCATGATAATGTTCATACTATGGCTTGGCCTCGTAAACAATTTTTCCGCCGACCATGGTGATGACCGGTTTCAAATCCTTGATCGCATCGGCGGGCACGGTCAGGTAATCGCGATCCAGCACCAGCAGGTCGGCGTATTTGCCTTTTTGCAGCGAGCCGAGATTCGCTTCCTGAAACAAAATGAACGCATTGCTGCGGGTGTGCGCAATCAGCGCTTCTTCACGGGTGATGCTCTGGCGGTTAACGTGATGTCCGCCGACCATTTTGCCGGTGATGGCGAAGCCTAGCGTGTAAAACGGATTCGATGTCGTCACCGCAGTCGCGTCCGAGCCGAGCCCCCACACGATGCCGCTATCCTGCACGCGGCGAAACGGCGGCATCTCCCATGCGACTTCGCCATGCACTTTGTGCATCAGCACGCCTTGTATCAGCGGGCGGCTGTGGATTTGCGCGGTCATGCCCAGACGCTTCATGCGTTGCAGTTGCGTCTCGTCGATCTGATCGAGATGCGAGAACGACCAGCGCAGCCCCTTGATCGGCGTGGTCTTGTTCAATTCTTCATACGCCGTGATGAACTGATTGATCGGGCCGTTCATCTCGACGTGTGAATTCAGGTACACGCCACGCGCGGCCAGCGCACTCGCCAGACGCTGCATCTGCTTGACCCCATCGGGGTTCACGTCCTTTTGCACGCGCAGCAACTGCGTGGTGATCGGCGAATAAACCGATTCGCCCCAACCGATGTGATCCATCAGATCGTTGCCCTGGAACGGCTTAATCGTCTGAATTTCAGCCAGCACCTTGTCCACCTGCTCTGGCGTGGCAGGCTGGCGGATGGTGGTCCAGAACACGCGCACCGTGAGTTCACCTTTGTCGGCAAGTTGGCGATACGGCTCGTAGTGTCCGGCGTTCATGCCGCGCCCGCCGGCATCGCCCCAGCCGGTGATGCCGAGCGCGTTGAGATACGTCGCCAGCTTGCGCACATTGACCATGCGCCCCTCGGCTTCGAGCTTGGGCACTTTGGCGGCGACAAACGCCACGCCACCCGCGCCGCGCACCACGCCGGTTAATTTGCCATCGGTGACTTTTTCAATTGTGCCGTTGGGCGGATTCGGTGTGCTCTCATCGATCTTCGCCGCACGCAGGCCGGCCGTGTTGAGATAGGTGTGGTTATAAATCGACTGCACTGCCAGCGGCGTATCGGGTGCGAGCTTGTCGAGTTCCGCCAGCGGAAAGCCGCGCGGTTCGTCGGTGAATTGCTCCTCCGACCAGCCGCCGAGCACCGTCACCCATTCTCCGGGTTTGGCGGTGCGCACGCGCTCGGTCAACATCGCCACCGCCTGTTTGCGCGTGGTCACGCCATCAAAGCGCAGTTCATCGTGCTCGGCGGCGCGTATCCAGTGCGAGTGATTGTCGATCAGGCCCGGTATCACCGTGCGGCCTTTCACATCGATTACTTTGGTGTTGGCATCGGCGAGTTTGCGGATATCGGCATTGCTGCCGGTGGCGACCACGCGCTGATTCTTGATCGCCAGCGCTTGCGTGATCGTGAAGCGATCATCGACGGTGACGATCTTGCCGTTGACCACGATAGTGTCCACGGCGTGCACGCCAAAGGAAACCATAAAACACAATAAAAACAAATACTTATTCATAAATTTCCCCAATACCGCAAAACTCAACACCACCCGCCAATCGTTCCCGCGCAGGCGGGACCCCATAGCACCGTTTCAACGGGCAAAAATTGCCCCCTCCCTAACCCTCCCCCGCCAGCAGGGGAGGGAAATGTAGTCAATCAATCTTCTCGCGTATCTCGCGCACCACGCGCTCCACCGACGGAATGGTGTTGTCTTCCAGCAAGTCGGCCGACGGCAGCGGAATATGCGGCGTGGTGATGCGGATGATCGGGCCGTCCAGATCCCAGAAAATTTCATCGGCCACTATCGACGCGATCTCCGCGCCCCAGCCGCACAGGCGCGGATTTTCTTCGATGGTCACAAGGCGCCCGGTCTTTGCCACTTCGGCGAGGATGGTCACGGTATCCAGCGGCACCAGCGAGCGCACATCGACTACGGTGCAGGAAATGCCATGATCGCGTTGTAGAATTTCCGCGGCCGCCAGCGCGCGATGCACCATCAGCGCCAACGCAACAATCGTGCAGTCGGTGCCGTGACGCAGCACTTTGGCTTTGCCGATTTCTTCGACGTGATCGCCGTCGGGCACTTCGCCTTTGAACGCATACAGCGACTTCTGCTCGAAAATAATCACCGGATCAGGGTCGCGCACTGCCGCCGCGATAAGCCCTTTCACGTCCGCCGGGAAAGCGGGGGCAATTACCTTGATACCGGGAATCATCATTGCCCAGTTTTCCACCGACTGCGAGTGCTGCGCGCCGAAGCGCGATCCTGCGCCGTTCGCGGTGCGGATCACCAGCGGCAGGGTGATTTGGCCGTCGGTCATGTAGCGCGTTTTGGCGATTTCGTTGGCGACCAAATCCCAGCACACCGCAAGAAAATCCGAGAACATGATTTCGGCGATGGGTTTCAGCCCTGTCATCGCCGCGCCCATCGCGGCACCCAATATCGCCTGCTCGGAAATCGGCGTGTCGCGCACGCGGCGCGGACCAAATTCCTCGAACAAGCCGACCGTCGCCTTGAACACGCCGCCCGCCGCACCGATGTCTTCACCGAGAAACACCACGTTTTCATCGCGCCGCATCTCCTGCGCAATGCCTGCTGCCACCGCGTCGCGATAGGTTAATTCCGCCATGCTGTGCTCCCGTCTGCCCACACGTTTTTGTCTATTTGATCTATCGACGGCACCGGCGATGCCTTGGCCGCTTCGGTCGCTTCGTCCACTTTGCGCATGGATTCGCCTTCGATATCCACCAGCGTTGCTTCTACGATGCCCAAGCCCAACAGCCGTTCGCGATACATTTTGATCGGATCGCGTTCGAGCCAGCGTTCCAGTTCGCCTTCGGGCCGATACTTGCCCGGATCGGCGCGCGAGTGGCCACTGTGGCGATACGTCATGCACTCGATCAATGCCGGCCCGCCGCCTTTGCGTGCGCGCTCCATGTATTTACCCGCGGTGTGATACACCTCGTCGGCGTCGTTGCCGTCGATGATAATTTTTTCCAGACCATACGCGCTCGCGCGATCCGCAGCCGGATGCTCAACGGCTGTCACGGTCGAAATCGGCGTGTATTCCATGTAGAGATTGTTTTCGCACACGAAGATCACCGGCAGCTTCCAGATCACGCTGAAGTTCAGCGCCTCGTGAAACGCGCCGATGTTGGTGGTGCCGTCGCCGAAGAAACACACCGCCACCTGTTCAGTGCCGCGATACTGCGCGCTCCACGCCGCGCCGGCCGCCACCGGCAGATGCGCGCCGATGATGGCGTAGCTGCCCATCGCGCCTTTGCTGACATCGGTCAAGTGCATCGAACCGCCCTTGCCGCCGAGCAAGCCGCATTGCCGCCCCATCAACTCGCCCAGCACGCCCGTCATCGACACGCCGCGCGCCAATGTGTGCGCGTGGCCGCGATAAGTGCAAAACGTCCAGTCATCAGGCCGCATCGCCACGCCGAAGCCGGCGGCGATGGCCTCCTGCCCGAGCGACAGGTGACTCGTCCCCTTGATAAGGTTTTGCAAAAACAAATCGTAGGCGCGTTTTTCGCAGTAGCGCAGTTCGAGTTGCGAGCGGTAAAGCTCGAGGCGGATGTCGTGGCCCAGTGTCATTGGTTTGGTTGTGTCCATAGAATTCGTGAGGCGTGAGGCGTGAAGCGTGATGCGCAGTGGGGTGGACGTTACACCTCACCCCTCACGCCTAACGCCTCACGCAGTTAGTATTTGTTAGCTATCGGCAATTCCTGCGCCGGGAACAGCGTAATAATCTTCGCGCCATTCGGCGTCAGCACCACTTCTTCTTCGATACGCGCCGCTGACACGCCGTCTTTGGCGGGACAGAATGTCTCTACCGCAAACACCATGCCCACCTTTAATTCATACGGGTCTTTGAACGAATTCAGGCGCGAGATCAGCGGGCGCTCGTGCAGGCCCATGCCCAAGCCGTGGCAGAAATTCAAACCGAACGCCGACATTTCAGTTTCAAAGCCGATTTCAGTACATTTCGGAAATGCCTTGGCCACTTTCTCGGTGGATACGCCGGGCTTTAACATCGAGATCGCGCCATCCATCCAGCCGCGCGCTTTTTTGTAGGCGTCGTGCTGCGCGGGCGTGGCGCTGCCCACGGTGAAGGTGCGGTAGTAGCAGGTTTTATAACCCATGTAAGTTTGGATCAAATCGAAATACGCCTGATCGCCGGGGCGTATCAAGCGGTCGGTGAAGTTATGCGGATGCGGGCTGCAACGCTCACCCGCAATAGCGTTCACCGCCTCCACGCAATCGGAACCCATTTCGTAAAAGCGTTTGGTCGCCAGCGCGACGATTTCGTTTTCACGCACGCCGGGTTTCAGCGCCTCGAAAATATCCTGATACACGCCGTCGCCCATCGCCGCCGCCATGTTAAGCAGCGTAATTTCGTCGTGGCTTTTGATCTCGCGTGCATCGAGCATCACCTGCTGACCATCGACCACATTCAGGCCGAGCTTTTGCAGCGCGAACATAAACAGCGGCTCGCACACGTCGATGCCGATCGGCATGTCGGCCACGCCTTCGGCTTTGAGCACGTCGTAGATTTCTTTGGCGGCTTCCTCGAACAAACCGACGCTCGGATTGATCGCGCCGCGCAAACCGACGTTACCGGCGAGGCAATGATTCTTTGGCAGCCACGGTGCGTAGATTTTGTGATGGCGCGCGGCGGAACCGAAATCCCACACCCACGGCTCGCCGTTGCCGGTTAAGAGACACCAGCGCGTCAGTTTGTCGCGCGCCCACTCGCCGATTACCGTGCTGGAGATGTAGCGAATATTGTATTGATCGAACACCAGCACCGCGCCCAGATCGGATTGCGCCAGCGCGTTGCGCGTGCGTGCGAGGCGATAGTTATGCAGCCGGCGGAAATCAACGCGCTCTTCGAAATCCACTTGCATGCGGCCCGGCGCCTGCAGCGGCAAATCCCAGCGGTGACCTGGATTCGCGGGGTCATACAAGCCATCGGGCGCCGACGAGACGCCGTGTTTTTGATCGATGCTTGAGGCTTTGATGTTTTTCGGTTCGACTGTTTTACGTTTTGCTGCCATTAAAAATTCTCCAATAAAAACAAATACTTAATATCACCCCGCCTTAATCCCTGCCGCCTTGATAATCGGCAGCCAGCGCTGGAGTTCGCTCTTCACGAAATCGCCGAGTTCCTCCGGCGTGGAAGGCGCGGCCTCGGCGCCCAGCGTTAGCAGATGCTGTTTCACGTCGGGTTTTCGGAGTATCTCGTTAATTTCCTGATTGAGCTTCATCACCACCGCGCGCGGCGTCTTCGCCGTATTGAACAGACCAAACCACAATTGGGCATCCATGCCGGGAACACCCGCCTCGACCGCACTGGGGATATCAGGCGTGCCCACAAAGCGCGTCTTGCTAGACACCGCCAGCGCCTTGACGCGGCCCGCTTTCAATTGCGTGTGCGCGGTGACCGGCGACAAAAACGAAATCTGCGTTTCCGACGACAACAGCGCAGTCAGCGCCAGCCCCGCGCTTTTGTACGGCACGTGCAGCACGCTGACACCCGCGATGCGATTAAACAGTTCGCCCGCGAGATGACTCATCGAACCGTTGCCCGCCGAGGCATAACTTAAACCCTGCTTTTGCTTGATGAATGCGATCAACTCTTTCGCGTTGCTCACGGGTATCGACGGATGCGTCACCAGCACCACCACGCCGGTGGTCATACGCGACACCGGCGCAAAATCGCGCACCGGGTCATAGGGCAAATCCTTGTACAGCGCCACCGCACTCACCATCGGCCCCGCGTGCCCCATCACCATGTTGTAGCCGTCCGGCGCGGCCTTGGCCACCACGTCGGCCGCCAATGTGCCGCCTGCACCGGCGCGGCTATCAATCACCACCGGCTGCGCCCATTTTTCATTAAGTTTCTGGCCAATATAGCGCGACAGATAATCGGCCGTGCTGCCGACGCCGCCGCCCATGATGCGTATCGGGCGCGACGGAAAGTCTTTCGCGTCTTGTGCGCAAGCAAAATTGCCAGCCAGCAACAAAGCCACTGCCGCATAAGTTTTCACCATCAAAATTCTCCTCACCCTTCACGCCTTACTGCGTCTTGTACCCCGATTCCTTCACCACCCGCGCCCACTTCACCGCCTCGCTCTTCACATAGGCGCCGAATTCCTCCGGCGACGTGGGCGCGACTTCCGCACCCTGACTGAGCAACACGTCTTTCACCTGCTGCGTGTTGAGCGCGTCGGCCACTTCCTTGTTCACCCGCGCAATCAGATGCTTGGGCGTGCGCGCCGGCGCGAACAAGCCGAACCACGCATTCGAATCCAGCTCAGGATAACCCGCCTCCACCGAACTCGGCACATCGGGCGTGCCGGCAAATCGTGTTTTGCGCACCACCACCAGCGCGCGCAAGCGGCCTGCTTTCACCTGCGGCTGCGCGGTTGCCGTCGACAGAAACGACGCCTGCACTTCGCCCGCCACATTCGCTGTCATCGCAAAGCCCGCACCCTTATAGGGGATGTGCGTCATGCGCGCCTTGGTCACCAGGTTAAACAATTCGCCGGTCAGATGCCCGCTGGTGCCCGCGCCCGGCGAACCGAAATTAACTTTGCCTGCGCTGTTTTGTGAATACGCGATGAACTCTTTGAGATTCGCCGCCGGCACCGACGGATGCACCACCAGCACCACCGCCACATTCACCAGGTTGGAGATGGGTTCAAAATCCTTGATCGGATCGTAGCCGAGATTTTTGTGCAGCACTTGCGCGCTGGCGTGCGTGCCCACGTGACCGACGATCAGCGTGTAGCCATCGGGCGCCGCGCGCGCGCCGATTTCCACGCCGATGATCCCGCCTGCGCCGGGACGATTGTCCACCACTGCCTGCTGCCCCCAGCGCTCGGTGAGCTTCTGCGCGACGAAGCGTGCGGAAAGATCCGAGGTGCTGCCCGGCGAGCCGGTGATGATGCGGATCGGGCGGTTCGGATAATTATCTTTCGCTTGCGCCCATACCAGCGCAGGCACGAAGCCGCACAGCAAGCCAAGCAATCGACCATATCGCAGCAGAAATTTCACGCCTCACCCCTCACGCCAAACGCCTCACGCACTTCAATTAACCTTCGCCCCCGCGGCAATAATCACCGGCGCGAATTTTGTCACCTCGGCGCGGATGAACGCATCAAACGCCTCCGGCGTCGTCGGTTTCGGCGTCGCGCCCTGCGTCAGCATGCGATCCTTCATTTCCGGTGCGCTGAGAATGCGCACCACCTCTTTGTTCACTACATTCACGACCGTGCGCGGCGTTTTGGAAGCAAGCAACAAACCGTACCATTGATCGTATTCAAAGCCGGGCAGCCCCGCTTCGGCAATGGTCGGCACATTCGGGAACAGCGGTGAGCGGTCTTTCGTGGAAACGCCCAGCGCCAGCACGCGCCCGGCCTTGACCTGCCCCGCCGCCACCAGTATCGGCGCAAAGTTATATTGCACGTTGCCGCCAATGACGTTGTTCAAGGCATCCGGCGCTCCTTTGTACGGCACATGCGCGACCTTGATGCCCGCCGCGAGGTTGAACATCTCGCCGTTGATCTGCGTGCCGCTACCGATGCCCGCCGAACTGAAATTCATCGTGCCCGGCTTGGCCTTCATGAACGCGATCAGTTCTTTCACCGTCTTCGGCCCGAGGTTCGGCGCCACCACCAGCAAATTCGGCACGCTGGCCACCTGCGACACGCCGGCGAAATCCTTGATCGTGTCGTACGGCAGTTTTGAATACAGCGTGGCGTTTCCAGCATGCCCGGTGGACACCATCATCATGGTGTGACCGTCGGGGTTGGCATCCAGCACGACTTGCGAGGCGATAGTGCCGCCCGCGCTGGGGCGGTTATCCACCACCACCTGCTGATGCCAGCTTTTGAGAAACTCTTCGCCGATCCAGCGCGCGAGAATGTCCGTCTGGCTGCCGGCGGAGAACGGCACCAGCATGCGTATATTCTTGCTGGGAAATTTCTCTTGTGCGTGCGTCACACTGACGCCGCCGCAAGTCACGACCGCCGTCACCATCATCAGGGTGCTGATTTTCATCGTCGTTCCTCGGTTACTGGGGTTTGAGTCCGGCGTCTGCAATAATTTTCCGGAAACGTACGAAATCGTTTTTAAGCGTTGCGGTCAATTGCTCGGGTGTACTGGGCGCCGGCGTCGCGCCCTGGCGCGTGATGCGTTCGCGCGTATCCGCGTCCTGCAGCACGGCGGCGAGATCGCGATTGAGTTGCATGACAATGGGCCGCGGCATGCCCGCCGGCCCGGCAATGCCGAACCAGGTGTCGAGCTGCGCCGCAGGCAAACCCGCTTCGGTCATGGTCGGCACTTCCGGCGCGGTGGGCACGCGGTTGGCCGAGGTGACCGCCAGCGCGCGCAGCTTGCCGTCGCGCGCATGCGGCAGCACCGCGGTGATCGGCGAGACATAAAAATGCACACGCGCCGAGAACAGTTCGCCGAGCGCATCGGAAAACAATTTGAACGGCACATGCACGGCATCGATGCCGGCCGCCGACACGAACAGCGCGCCACCCAGATGTGACAAACTGCCAACGCCCGCCGAACCAAAATTTAACGAGCCCGGCTTCGCTTTGGCCAGCGCCACCAGATCCTTCACTGACTTCGCCGCATACTGCGTGGGCACCACCAGCAAATTGGGGAGCGTGGCGATTTGCGAAATCGCGGTGTAATCCTCGATCGCGCGATACTGCGGGTCCTGGTGAATCAGCGCGTTCACCAGATGCGGCGGCGCCAGCACCATCAGCGTATAGCCATCCGGATTCGACTTGGCGACGATGCTGCTGCCCACCACGCCGCCCGCGCCGGCGCGGTTGTCGTTCACCACTTGCTGACCGTAGCGCTCGCTGAGTTTTTGCCCGATGGTGCGGCCGAGAAAATCACTCGCCGCGCCGGTAGAAAACGGAATCACCAGACGTATGGGCTTGCTGGGGAAACCCTGTCCTGAGCCTGTCGAAGGGGCCTGTGCCTGCGCCGTGCCGCTGCACGCCACAGCGACACCAACCCAAAATGAACGTAAGCATATGTTTTTAAACAATATTTTATTCACGTCTGCGAGACCCCCAATTGCGCCGCCATCCAGTCTGCCGACTGCGTGCGCCAGCGGTAGCCGCGATTATTCGCTACATGGTTGCCGTCGTCGAGTAAAACAAATTCCACCGGGCCCTTCGCCGCCTTGGCCAGCCGTTCACCGTCCTGCCACGGCACGATGCGATCCTGCTTGCCGGCGACGATGTAGAGCGGGCAAGCGATGTTTTGCGCCACGCCCTTGAGCGTCAGCGCTGCGCCGTACTGGCGCGCACCGTCCTGGGTTTTTTGTTTGGCGCGCACACGAAATGTTTCGCGCGTGAGTTCATTGAGCATCGGCCAGTTATCACTCCAGTCGAACGGACCGGATAGCGAGATGCAGGCCCGGATGCGCTTCTCGAAAGCCGCCGCGCGCGGCGCGTAATAACCGCCCAGCGACACGCCCCACAGGCCGATGCGCTGCGTGTCCACGTCGCTGCGCTTTTCCACCCAATCCACGACCGCGCGCACCGCGACTTCATAGTCGCCACGGATGCCCAGTTCGTATTCGGATTCACCCTGCCCCGGCCCGTCGAACGCGAGTATCGCCATGCCGCGCGCGAGAAACGGTTGCTCGTAGGCATCGGTTTCTTCTTTCGTCGAATCCAGCCCCATGCACATGATGACAATGGGCGGTTTCTCAATCCCGGTTGGCGTACGCAGGATGCCGCGAAAGTGCGTGCCCTCGAACGGAATCTCCACGCGTTCGCCGGCGGGCCGCAGATAAGGCAACGCCTTGGTGCGGCAGGCCACCGCTTTCAGATGCGCGGCCTTCATTTGCGCGACATCCTCGACAAACACGAATTTCGCGAAGTGATAACACACGCCGGCGCGCGTCCAGTGCTCGCCCGCCGACAACTTGTTGCCAGCGGCAAACACGGCGTCGCCCAGTTGATCGTGTATCGCGGCGCGCGCGCTCCATGCGGCGCACCAATCCGGCCAACTGGCGATGCCGGCAGTGACTTCCTGAAAATCGGTGAGCGGCACGCCATTGGACACGAAACGCGCGGCCCAGTGATGTATCGCGGTTTCTACTCGGGCGTCCGGCATCGGTGATTCCTCGTTGGCGTAGCGTGCGGCTCACCACCCAAGGTCATGGTCGTGGTGTTGCAGGGTATTTTACGCCGCCGCTTTTTGCAGATAACTCAAATCCATGTATTTTTCGGGTGCGCCCTTGGGCGACTGGTAACCCTCCGCCTCCCACACCACGTCGATGACCTGCCGCACACCGTCGGCACTGATCTGTGGGCGCGGTGCGCTGTAGATTTTCCGCACGGCGCGGCGCGCGTAGTCGCGGTTTATCTGCAGATGCTTGGGCAACAGGTCCACCGCTTCTTCGGTATTCGCCGGATCGTGTAACCAGTCATAGGCGTGATTAAAACCGCGGATGTACGCCAGCAATTCCGCTTCATGCGTGCTGATCCACGAGCGCTTGGCAGCCGCGATCGGCCCCGGATAGGTGGGGAAAAACTCGCCTGACGTGCCGAGACTGCGAAATCCCAACGCCAGCAGATTCAGGTCAAACGGCGGGTTGATAAAACACGCGGCGCCTTCGCCGCGCTTCATCGCGTCAAAGCGTTCCTGCGAGCCGCCGAATTCGACCAGGCGCGTTTCGGCTTCGGAAAAGCCGCGATCCTTGAACAGTTTGCGCAACAACAGGGAATACCCGGTGTTCAGGCCGTCCACGGCGATGGTCTTGCCCTTTAAATCGGCAACGGTATGGATATCCGCTGCGGCAACCAACGTGAGTTCGGGCGCATGCGCCTGCGCCATGAGGATGCACAGGTCAGAGCCTTCTTCGACCGCACGCACCACGTGATCCGATTGCTGAAACCCGATGTCGTAGCCGTCGGGGCCGCCCTGGCGCAGTTTTTCGAGCTGCTGCACCGACGATCCCGTGAGGGTTACCGCCACTTCCACGCCAGCAGCTTCAAACAGGCGCTTCGACTGCGCCACGTACAAAGGCCACGTGTTCACGCCCTCTGAAATAATTGCCAATCGGATCATTTACTTAGCTCAAAAACGGCACTTAAGTAGGCCAACAAAAGAAACGGCTTACGCAGAAGCCGCTCGGGTGAAACGCGGTGGATACCGCTTGGATGCTAGGGAATGGACCGTAGAATGTCAACAATCATAACACGGTAGGTGTCCAGGTGATTTTCCTTACAAATCAGACTAATACGGGGCATAAGCTAGAATTTTCGTCTCTATTCACCCTGACTCAGGCGAAGGTGGACGCCCTATGAAAGTCAAGCGCAACACCTCGAACATATTATGCCCCTGCTTATGCATGGTATCGAGGTAAGAGCGAATGATACAGAAGGTCTGCGCGCCCTCGAATGTGCGCCAGC
>CANIID010000154.1 GCA_947467315.1 Betaproteobacteria bacterium
AGAAACTCCTTGGAGTCCGGCCGCGCTGCCATCGCCGCGATCTGATTGGCGAGCATCGGCGAGCGCGCACCGGCTGACGAAAACTTCTGCTCGACAAGTTTGGCCAGAACAGCTTCGGCAGTGGCTTTGGCATCGGCCTTGATGTGCATGTCCGCGATGCGCAGCCCCTGATACAAGCCGCGCGGATTCAAATCGATCTGTACCGTTTGCGCGTTGGGATAAAGATAGCCCGCCTCGGTGGTGTAATGCCCCAGCCCTGCGCCCACGCCGATCAGCAAGTCGCACGCGGCAAATTCCTCGCGCGCGAGTGGACTCGCGTACGCACCCGCAACGCCGATGCCGAAGCGGTTGTGATCAAACAGCCCTTTGGCGAACAGCGACGTTGCGAGCAACGCGCCGCAGCGCTCGGCCAGCGCTTCCATGGAGGGCCCCGCACCGGAGCGCAACACGCCGCGCCCGGCGAGAATAATCGGACGCTTGGCCTCGGCGATCATCGCGGCAAGTTTATCCACGAGCACAGGATCGGGCGCCGGGCGTTGCGGCGTAGGCATCAACTCAGTGGACGGCGAATAGTCCGCCCCCCAAGGGAACGGCGCCTTCTGCAAATCCATCGGTACGCCCAGTACCACCGGGCAGCGCTCCTGCCGCGCGGTGTAAAACGCCTCGCGCACGGTGTCGAGCATGCGATCAACACTTTTCACCGGCAGATAACGCGCGCCGGTGGCAGTGGCCAGCGGCCCGAGTTCAAGCTGTTGCACGTACCACGCAGCGGATGTCGGTGAATCACCCGCGAACACCACCAGCGGTATGCTGCCGCGCGCGGCGGTGGTCAGCGCCGTCATAATCTGCGTGAAGCCCGGCCCGCAGGTAACCGTCGCCACGCCCACCTTGCCGGTGTGGCGCGCGTAACCATCCGCCATGGCGCAGGCGCAATGCTCGTGCCGCGCATGCACCACACGCACGCCGTACTTCTGCGCCATGATCGCGCCCCAATACATGTTCGCGTCACCCAGCAGCGCGAACATCGTATCCACGCCTTCCGCCACGAAGGCCTGTGATAACACGTCGTATCCGGTCGGATCGCTCATTTGTTCTCCTTGTCTTTACTCAATATGCCGCGCGCGCCATCCAGCAACGCACGCCCCAGTATCTTCGTCCCGGAAGCCGCAGCCGCCTGCTCCGGCACGGCATCACCCCCGCCCGCGCGGCGCTGCTCAATCACGCGTGCGATATTCGACGCGAACTCCGCCAACAGCGCACGGGCCACATGCACGCCGCCGGCCGAGGCAAACATCTCCAGCGGACCGGCAACCTCGAATCCGCCCTCCAGTGTCACGTCTGTAGTGTCAGCGCCGCGCGCCTCCACCTCGAAGCGCGCACGGGCGCGCGACGCGCCTCGTTGATCAATGCCCCGTGCTTCGATCAGGCAATGTTTCACCGGATGATCGTAGGTGAGCTTGGCCTCGCCGCGAAACACCGCGACAGTCGGGCCGAACTTGAATGTGACCTTACCGCGATGCGCGCCTTCAGGCGTCAATTCATTCAGCTCCGCGCCGGGGATGCATGCCGCCACCACCGCCGGATCGGAGATCAGCGGCCACACTTCATCCGGCGGCGCGGGTACTGAAAACTTCTCTTTCAACTCAACCACGCGTACTCCTCGATGATTTCGTCTGGCAAAAACCGGCGCCACACATTGATACTTTTTTTCACGGCACCATTGTAATCAAGGCGCGCAGATATGTGTGTATATCTGCAAACGGGAATTGCCACGTGCGCAGCAGGAAACGCGGGCGGCGACCGCGGCGCATCACCCTGACGATCTCATCGAGAAACGCATTGGTCATCCGCCACGGCCGGATCACCCCCGCATACCCAAACCATAGAAACGGGCCGAGCACGATAATCAGCACAAAGACTGCCGCATGGCGCTTGGTCGAGGGTGCACTCATGGCCGCAGATTGAATGCCGCGTGCAACCGTTTAGCTTTGTTTAATAGCCAGCACAGCCTGATTGCGCAAGGCCTTGAGCAGCGACAGCTCTTCTTCGGGGATGGTGATATCGCCGGTCTGGGCACGACTGGCGTAGATCATGCCCACCGGTTTGCTTTTGACGACAATCGGCAGAATCACAAACGTGCGGGCACCGATGTGCTGGCGATACCAGCCTGGAATGCGCGCTGCGATTTTCGGGTCATCGATATCCGTGATCAGGATGTCGGCGTTGTTCTTGAGCGCCACATGAAATACATCCGGCCGCTCCTGCATCGGTAAGCGAAATGCCTTGAGCAACCGCTGTACATCAACACCAAATCCGAATTTTCCGCAGATGACGTTTTGGCTCTCAACCGCGAGACACAGCAGCACATGACCAAAACCCATACCGGTGTACATCACCTCCAGAATCATGCGCAGGATATCGTCGGTCTTGAGTTTGTCGTCAATCAACGCGCTCCCTACGTCCTTGAGGCCGGCGGTCAGTATGGATTGAATTTCCGCACTGGTCTTGCGCGGCTTGCTGGCTAACGCCGATGCCGGATCAAGCCCGGCAAGCTCGCTTGCTGCAGGGCCTGATGCTGCCTTTGCGTACGGCTGCTCGTGCGGCAAGTCGCCCGTGCCAGCCCATTTCAACGCCTGACGAGCAAATGGGCTCTGCTTGAGATTGACGTTAACCACGACGGCAAAGTGCGCGATGTCCTGCAGGGACTTTTCCACCTGTGCCGCCAAGTGTTTGGGCGTCACCGGCAGACTGGCACCATAGCGCGCGCTGATACTGGCCAGGGCTTTTGCACGACCCGCCTCCGGAGTGCAGGCAATCATTTCGCACAGTTCATTGGAAAAACCGGCCAGCATGCGTAACCGCTCAGCGTTGTTTGTGCCTATCCGGATCTTCTCATCCGGCAATTTTTTCATGCTATGCACGATTTCAATGGGGAAACCCCAGCTCTTGGCGATGCCGGCGCCCAATTCCTCAAATGACAGACCCAGCGCCCGCGCCGAGGCCTTGGCTTCACTACACCCTTCGACCTGCATCAAATTTTTCGCCGCCGCAGTCTCTTCGGGAAAATGAAACATCGCCAGCGTGCGCCCCAGATTGTGAAACATGGCGCAAATGAACGCCTCTTCCGCGTCCTTTATGTGCGCCTTACCGGCCATTTCGCGCGCCAGCATGCCAGCGAACAGCACCTTTACGAATTCCTCCTTGAGCTGCTGCGCTTGCGCATGGTCTTGTAGGTTATTGAACAGCAGAAGGCTCAAGGCATTGGAACGCACGGCGTCAAAGCCCAGCATGACCACCGCGCGTGAAATGGTGGTGATCGAGCCTGCGCCCGCGCGACCGTAAAATGCCGCATTCACCAGCTTCAGCAACTTGCTGGTGAGGGCAAAATCCTTGAGGATGCTGCTGGAAAGCTGATTGACGCTATCTTTTTCAGAGGCCGCGATGCGATTAATGTCCCCTACTGCTTCCGACAGCGCGGGAAAATCGTTGTTACGCTGCAGCCGTTGCAACAGTAAATCAAGCGTGCTTTGCTTGGCGTCTGAAATGCGAGCCTCCAGTTTCGGGAACACGGACTGTGTCCGCAGTCTGGCGGGCGGTCAATCGCGCGCCATCGTGTATCTACTTAAGCGATCTACGACAGTACACTGCAAAATAACAATCGGCTCGCCGTGCGCTGCCCTGTGTATCCATGATCATGATATGGTAGCCACTACAAGGAGGAACTTACTTTGCACAAATCACTTTTAAGGGCACTTACGGCGATACTTTCCTGCACGCCGGCCGTGGCACTTGCACAACCCAAAGCAGATTACCCCAGCCGCCCCATCCGCATTGTCGTGCCCGGCTCGGCGGGCAGCGCCAACGATTTCACGGCGCGCGCGATTGCACAGCGCTTTACCGAGGCGTGGGGCCAGCAGATGGTGATCGACAACCGCTCCGGCGCGGGCGGGGTGATCGCGCATGAGATCGCGGCCAAGGCCAACGCAGATGGTTACACGCTGATTTTTTCAACCTCGGCCGGGTTGGTAATCAATCCGCTGCTTTTCAAGGTGCCTTACGATTCGTTTCGCGATCTGGCGCCGGTGTCGATGGGCTCGATCAATCCGCAAATGCTGTTCGCGCATCCGTCGGTGCAGGCCAACAACGTGCCGGAACTGATTGCCCTCGCGAAACAAAAACCGGGGCAACTCAACTGCGCCTCGGCGGGCACCGGCACACCGAATCATCTGGGCTGCGAGTTGCTCAAATCGATGGCAGGCATCAACTTCGTGCACGTGCCTTACAAGGGCGCCACGCCGGGCTTTACCGATGTGGTCGCCGGGCAAATGCACTTCATGTTCAACAGCATTCCGGCGGTGCTGCCGATGGTGAAAACCGGCAAGTTAAAAGCACTCGGCGTGGGCGGCCCCAAGCGCTCGCCAGCAGCGCCCACGGTGCCGGCCATCGCCGAAACGCTACCCGGTTTTGAATGCGTGAACTGGTACGCCATGCTCGCGCCCGCGGGCACGCCGGCTGCGATCATCAGCAAGATCAATGGCGAGATGGTGAAAATGATCGCCGATCCGCCATTTGCCCAGCGCCTGCTCGATATGGGCTCCGAGCCGCTGTCGAGTACACCGGCAGGGCTGGCAGATCATATGCGCAAGGAATCGGACCGTTGGGCGCGCGTGATTAAATCCGCAGGCATCAAGATCGAACGATGACGGCTTAGGAAGCAAGGAGATGAATGTGATGAAGCGCGTTTCCGCACTGACCGTTGTTGCGCTGGCAGGCGCGGTGGGTTTCGTCCCGACGGCCTCGGGGCAAGCCTACCCCACCAAGCCGATACGCATGGTGGTGCCCTTCCCGCCCGGCGGCAGCCCGGACATCGTGGGGCGGCTGGTTTCCGCCAAGCTCGCCGAGCGCCTGAACGTGCAGGTGGTGGTGGACAACCGCGGCGGCGCGGGTGGCATCATCGGCAGCGAGATCGTGGCTCGCGCCGTGCCCGACGGCTATACGCTGATGTTCATCTCCACGCCGCATGCGGTGCTACCCGCGTTGCAAAAGCTGCCGTTCGACACGGTAAAAGCGTTCGCCGCGATCGCGCGCATCGGCACCTCGCCCAATGCGCTGGTGATCAACAATAATGTCCCGGCGCGTTCGGTGAAGGAATTCATCGCCTTTGCCCAGCAGAAGCCGAAGCAAATTAATTTTGGCGCGGCGGGTGTCGGCACCTCCACGCATCTGGCTTCAGAGCTGTTCAAGCTGATGGCCAATATCGATGGCGTCATTGTGCAGTATCGCGGCGGCGGGCCGGCGGTCATGGCAACAATCGGCGGCGAAAGTCAGGCCTTGTTCGGCACGCTGGTGCAAAACCTGCCACACGTGCGCGCCGGCAATCTGCGCCTGCTGGGCGTGGGCAGCGTGAAGCGCAATCCGCAAGTGCCCGACATACCCGCCATCGCGGAAATGCTGCCCGGTTTTGAATCGGTGCAGTGGTGGGGCCTGTTCGCGCCGTCGGGCACGCCGACCGCCATTGTCGAGCGCTTAAGCGCCGAAGTGAAAACCGTGCTCGGCATGGAAGACGTGCGCAAACGCCTGATTCAGGAAGGTGCCGATATCGATTACCAGTCACCGGCGGAATACCACCGTTTTGTGGTGGAAGAAATCGTCCGGTGGACTGGGGTGGTTAAGAAGGCGAAGGTTAAGGTGGATTGATCGTGGTGTGAGTGTTGTTGTACCACCTGCGTCCTTCCGAGCAAGTTCAGGGTAACCCGCGATACCACAACCCCGACGTCCCCGCGAAGAGCCTGTCCTCGAATGCTTTAGTCGGGGACGGGGCCCCATAACACAGTCGCTTCCGCCATCTCCCTATGGATTCCCGCCTCCACGGGAACGACGGGGATTTCAGTATTTGCCCGTCAGGCAACCGGGTTATTAATGACGTATCGGATGAACCCGCTATGCGGCGTGTACTTGTCATACAACCCCCGCGCGCGGTAGTTGCTCTCCTTCGTGTTCCAATACAACCGCGACCAGCCCTGCGTTTTCATCTCCGCCACCAGCCAGTCGATCAACTGCTTGCCCACGCCAACAGCGCGGCACGCCGGATCGACAAACAAATCTTCGAGATAACACACCGGCGTCAGCGTCCAGGTATTTTCGTGCAGGATGTAATTGCAGATGCCGATCACCTGCCCGCCGCCATCGACCGCCACGATGGCATGCACCGGGGAGGCAAAATCCATGATGCGATTCCACGTGTGTTGCGTCACCGGCTCTGACAACTCGCGCTCGTAGAAACGGCAGTAGCCGTCCCACAACACGCGCCAGCGCGCTTCATCACGAGCCTCTATTTTGCGGATGGTTCCAGACATTGCTCGACCTCCCGTTAATTTCAACGTGTTAGCACAATCATCGCAGATTAGCCGGCGCATCCGCACGCCAGATGTGTTCGCGCCAGCGCACCGCGATGAGCACTGTGCCGGCGATACCAATCGCCGCATACAGGTAGACCATGGCCTGGTAACTGAAATAACGGATCAGCGGGCCGGCGAGCATCAATCCGACCGGCAGGCTGTAGATCATCAGCATGCGCAGGCCCATCACGCGGCTGCGCAGCGGGCCGCTGCTCGCGCGCAGCAGCATCGCCGACATCGACACCGTGCCGAGGCTTTGTGCGCAGCCGACCAACACCAGCACCACGCAGCCCGTCACCAGCGTGGGCATGTTGGCGAACACCACGAGCATCGCGTGCCACGCGCCACAAAATAGTACCATGCAGCGCGCCGGCGGCACGCCATGGCCGATGCGGCTTAACAAAATAGAACCCGCCAGCGCCCCCGCCGCGAAACTGGCGGCCAGATAACCGAGAGCGGTTTGACCGGCGTGAAACACCTCCTTGGCCGCATACGGCAGCAGGCCGTGCGTCACCGGAAACGCCGTGAGATTGATCAGAATCGCCAGCCACATCGCAGCCAGAATCGCGGGCGTTCGCAGGGTGTAGGCCACGCCCTCGCGCAAATCCGCCAGCACCGACGGGCGCCCGACCGCATCAACCGCATCAGAACCACGACGCGCCCCATCCACCCGCGTGGTGAGCATGAGGCTCACGGCGTAAAGACACACGATCACCCCATACACCGCCCCCATGCCGAATGCGGCCACCAGGCCCGCACCGGTCAGCGCGCCCATCACACGTGCCGAATCCTGCGTGGTGCGCGAGACGCTGCTGGTCACCATCAGGGTATTCGCGGGCATGGTCTCGCCGATCAACGCATAGCGCATTACCAGATCGGAGGGCCGCACCATGCCCAGCAACGCCGAGGCGATGAACACATACAGCGGCGAAAGCTGGCCGGGCAGCACCAGGGTCAGCATCGCCAGCGACAGCAGGGTGTACACCGCGCGCATGCCGCACAGCAAACGCTTGGTGCCGAGGCGATTGCCCATCACACCGAACATCGGGGACAGCAGTGTGCCGAAGTACTGCAGCGACGCAAACAGCGTCAGCAGTGTGACCGATTGCGTTTCGACCAGGATGTACCAGCCGAGCACGATGTTTTCCATCTCGTAAGCCCACGACATCGCCAGATCGGCGGGCCACTGAAAGCGAAAGCTGCGAACGCGAAACGGCGCGAGCGACGAATGCTCCGAACGTTCGCTCAAGATAATTCGCCGCTGCGTCCCGTCACTACGGCTTCTCCGGCACGGTCGCGGGCTTGGCGGGATCGGACACCTGGATCACCAAATATTTGACCGGCTGCGTGGCGCTGCCATTGCGTGACACAGCGTGCAGCGCATTCGGCGCTTCGTAAAACGTTTCACCCGGCCCCAGCCTTTGCAGCGGGCCGTCATCGACTTTCACTTCATAGGTGCCTTCCAGCACATAGCCGAAAGTATGGCTGCCGGGATGCCGGTGCGGGCCGCTGCCGTTGCCCGGATCGCGTTCGGTGCGGCGTATCGTCACCACGCGCCCCATCACGTCGTTCATGGTGGTCTTGAACAGATCAATCTGCTTGACGCCGGTGTTGGCGGGCGCGGCTGTTTGCGCGTGGGCTACACCCGTTTTCAGTGCCTGCGGCCACCCCATCAGCGAGACATAGGTTGCGCACGTGGCAATGGCCGCCGTCGCGCATCCAAACACGGCGTGGGAAATAACAGTCTTTTGCATAACGGTTTCTCCTGTAAGTGAACGATTCGATCCAGTGCCTCACGCCTTGATCACTTCGTGCAGCAAGGTATGTTTTTTCAATGCCGCTTCATCGACAGTGATCCCCAGGCCGGGCCCCATCGGCACGGTTACGTGGCCGTCTTTCACCACAAAATCCGTCACCGGCACAATCGGATCGGGGCCGATGGTATTTAAGCCAAACACGAATTCCGCCGCGCCCATCATGCGTTTTACCGGGTAGCTCGCGTAGTAGTGTGCCGACGCCGCCGCTTCAAGCTGGCATTGCACCGCCAGGCCGCCGCAGTTCAACTGGATGTTGGCGGCTTCGGCCACAGCAGCAATTTTTTTCGCCGGTGTGAAACCGCCGATCTTGTAAAGCTTGATACAGAAGGCATCGACCGCGCGCGCTTCGGCCAGGGCAAACGCATCCTGCACCGTGAACAGCGATTCGTCGGCCATCATCGGCACGCCCATCGCCTGCCGGCGTATCTCGGCCATGCCCGCGAGATCGCGCCGGTCGGTCGGCTGCTCGATGTAGCCCAAATCATATTCGCGCAACGCATGCACCGCGCTTAACGAATCCGCCACGCTCCAGCCGGTGTTGGGGTCTACGCCAATCACCACGTCGTCCCCCACGGCCTTACGTACCGCCGCGAAATGCTTCACGTCCTGCCGCCAGCCGCGGCGGTCGGCGGCCTTGATGCACAGCACCTTGATGCCGAATTCATCCACTGCACGCTTCGCCTCGTTCACTATGGTCTGCACATCGTTCGCCAGGCTCACCGACCATTCGAGCGGGATGCGTGGCTGGCTCGCGCCGCCGAGCAGCCGATGCACCGGCACATTCAGCGCCTTGCCCATCGCGTCGTGCAGCGCGATGTCGAGCGCCGCGCGCGCGCACGGGTTGCCCGCGAGGCGCAGGTCAAACATTTCGTTGGCCGATGCAATATCGAAGATCGACTTACCGATCAGGTTTTTGCCGTAGATTTCGCGGATCGCCGCCACCATGCCCTGCGTGGTGTCGGCGAGAAAATGTCCCGGCGTAATTGGGCGTATCTGCCCGAAACCCACCACGCCGTCGGCAAACACTTTCACCAACACTGGCTTGCCGAGTATTTGATTGGATGGACCGGTGTCGTACGAGCCGCTGGAAAATATGCGCTGCACGCGTACCGGGAGCTCGGTGACGAAAATCTCTATGCGATCTATCATCATGGTAAGTATATGTTTTTAAACAACTATTTTACTGCAGGAAGAATTCTATTTTTTTAGTCACCGGACTCACATAGCCGCCCCAGAGCACCATCACACGATTGCGATCCGGATCACCGCACACCACGATGTTAATCACGTCGGGGCTGGGCAACACGCGCACCAGCTCATTTTCATCGACCAGATATTCTTTCGGCAACAAGCCGCGTTGCACCATATCCGGAATTTTGAACGCCTCGGAGTGACCATATTCAATCAGGAATTCGAGTTCCTTGTACGGCACACGCGCGCGTTCGTACACGTGCTCACGGATTTTTTGTTTGCTGTAGCCCGCGCAGGCCAACGCCTTGGCGACCGGCGGCGCTATCAAAAAGGTAATCATGTTCCTGAAACCCTTGGACCCGCGCTCCACCAGCCGCGCGAGGCAGGGCTTCTTGGTGACTTCGATGCTGAGCATTTCCAGCGCGCTCTCGGCGGCGGATTTATCCGGCGTGCCGTAGATCGCCGGCGGCCAGCCCCACGTCACCGTGCCGCAGGCGGTCACGGTATTGTCGTGTTTGTCGAAGCCATGCTCGACGTGAAACGGCTCCCACGGATTTTGCGCCTCGTCTTCGGCCACCACGAAATTCATTGGATACCCGAAAGTACCCATGTAGCTGGTGCCAAGTTTGTAGCCCGCGATGTTTTTGATGATGAGCCCCAGCGCGCGGCCCAGCGCGGGATTGGCGCCGCTATTAACCAACTGCGCACCGCTTTCGATGCCGAGTTTTTGCACGGCTGGCCCGTTGATCAGCAGAAACGGCAGCACACCCCAGGTGCTGCCGATGTTGTTGAGGTTGTAGTCGTTATCGGCGATGGCTTCGACCGCCGCGATCAACACCGGCATCATTTCCGGCTTGCAACCCGCCATCACCGCGTTGGCCGCTATGTTGCGTGGCGTCGCCGCGAGATTCGCTTGTGGCAGCACGGCGATCTGCTCGTCCGGCTTGCGGTTCGTATATTTCAAAAACGCGGCAACGCGTTCCAACGTCGGCGGAATAATCGGCAATTCATCCGACCACAACTGCGTCTTAAAGTGATCGTTGATGGCGTCGAACGTGCCTTCAAACACAATCTCGTCGCCGCGCCGTGCGCTCACCGCGCTTTTGGTTTCGCCGACGCGCGGCTGCGTCAGGCAACTGACGATGCGGTCGAACAGCACGGTCTCGACATTTTTTTCCACCAGGGCTTCCGCATGCACGCCCACCGCGCCCGGATATTCCGCCACCCGCAAATCGCTAATGCCCTCGGCCTCGCCGATGGATTGCGCAATTTTGGTAAACCCGGTTGTGGTGACCACCACGCTCGGGATGCCCGCCTTTTCTGCTTCTGCCGCCGGCCTCACCGAGGACGGAGTGCAGGTGCCTCACCCGCCGTTGCCGGTGATGATGGCATCGACCTGCCATTCCTTTGCCAGTCGCGCGATGTCTTGCGCCGTCTGCTTTTGCGACGCCGGATCGCCACCGACATAGACAATCGGAAATTTGTCGTAAGGAATGATCTTGATGCCGGGATACTTTTCCTTGAACAAGCGGCGGTAGGTCTTGAACATCAACTCGCCCTTGAAATGATTGTTGTAGACCTCGCCGATGGTCTTGCCTTCAAGCGTATCGAGGTGAAGGCTGGCCCCCTGCGATGCCTTGCGCGGCAAACCTTCGGGACTGATGACGCCCATTGTTTGATTCATTGAAAATCCTTTGTACGGTCCTGCCTATGAATAGGGATAGGGGTAGGGTGCGCACCGCGCACGGATTAACCACGCAACGCGTGCGCGGTGCGCACCCTACCACTTCTTTTTTTAATCCGCCTTGAGTTTAAGCTGTCGCACCATGTTGCCCCACTTCACGTTCTCCGAGCGCAGGAACGTGGCGTATTGATCCGGCGAACTGCCGACGATTTCCAGGCCGAGTTTGGTGATTTGTTCCTTCACCGCGGGTTGTTCCAGTGACTTGCCCAGTTCGCCGTACAAGCGGTTGATTACATCCGGCGGCGTACCCGCGGTGGTGAGCAAGCCAAACCACGTCACCACCTCAAATCCCGGCAGGCCCGATTCCGCCACCGTCGGAAACTCCGGCGCTATCGCGGATCGCTTGGCGCCGGTCACCGCCACGCCACGCAGCTTGCCGGTTTTTACGTGTTGCAGCAGCCCTGCGATGCTCGCTGAAAACAGCGACACCTGCCCGCCGATGAGATCAATCACCGCCGCGCCGTCGCCTTTGTAGTGAATCGGCACCATGTCAATCTTGGCCATGCTCTTTAAGAGCTCCATCGACATGTGCGGCGATGAACCGATGCCGCCGGTGGCAAAATTCACCGCGCCGGGCTGTGATTTGGCGAGCGCAATCAGCTCTTTCACAGTTTTCACGTTCATCGACGGGTGCGTGACCATCAGCAGCGGGTTATGCGCCACCAGCGACACCGTGGCGAATTCCTTCACCGGGTCATACAGTGGCTTCGCATACATCGCCGGCGCGACCGCGTGCGTGGTCTGGCTGGCGATGTAAAGCGCATGGCCGTCGGGCGGCGCTTTCGCCACCACTTCGGCGCCGATCATGCCCGTGGCGCCCGCGCGGTTTTCCACCACGAACTGGCGGCCCATGCGCTCGGTCAGTTGCGTGGCCACAATGCGCCCGACAATGTCCGACGGCCCGCCGGCGGTGAAGCCAACGATGACGCGTACGGGTTTGGTTGGGTATTGCTGGGCGTGGGCAGTTGCGCATCCGAGCAACAATAACGGAAATAGACCATAGCGCCGTTTCATATTTTCTCCACAAATATTTCCTCTCCGTCATTCCCGCGAAGGCGGGAATCCATACGGTGGCACATGGGTTATGGATTCCCGCCTTCGCGGGAATGACGGTTTTGGATTAATGCCGAAAGGCTGCCATTTCAACGAGGTTTAGAACTTACACCACCGCCGCCAACACCATATCCGCCCCCTTCTCGCCAATCGCAATCGACGGAATATTCGTATTCGACGACGGTATGGTCGGGCAAATCGACGAATCAATCACGCGCAGATTCTGAATGCCATGCACGCGCAACTGCGGATCGACGACCGCCGCGTCATCCACCCCCATCTTGCACGTGCCCACCATGTGCCAGCTTGTCTGTATGGTGCCCTTCATGTAATCCAGCAAACCGGCGTCGTCATTCACCTCTGGGCCGGGCCGCGTTTCGCGCACGATCAGCTTCTTGAAAGCCGGCTGCTGCGCCACTTTGCGCGCCACTCTTATACCATCCAAAAACAATTGCGCGTCCGCCTCGTGCGACAGGTATTTCGGATCCATCGCGGCCTGTTGCAGCGGATCATTCGATTGAATATGGCAGGTACCGCGCGAGTGCGGTTGCAGCACGGTGACGCCAAAGGTGAAGCCCGGATGCGGATCGAGACCTTTATCGGGCGTGCGCGCGTAACGATCTTTGCCCGACAGCGGCAGCAGGCGCAGCACCAAATCGGGCTGTTGCGCTTTGTCGCTGCTGCGATGATTCATCTGCGCCGTTGCCGAACATATCGTCAGCAAGCCTTCGCGCTTGAATACAAAGCGCAGACCTTCTTTTAGTTTGGCCCACGGGCTGCGCAGCACGTCGTTAATGGTGATGGGCTGCGAGCACTCATAGGTGATGCGCGTATTGGGGTGATCGCGCAGGTTCTCGCCCACGCCCGGCAAATGATGCTGCACACTGATACCGTGCTTTTGCAGCAATTCGCTGTTACCGATACCCGACAACTCGAGCAACTTCGGGGAAGCCAGCGGACCAGCCGACAAAATCACTTCGCGCCGTGCTTTCACTTGCAGGTTGGTTTCGCCCAGCCTGTAGGCGATACCCGTCGCGCGTTTGCCCTCCAGCAACACGCGCGTCACGATGGCATTCGGCAACACTGTCAGATTGGGCCGCTTCAATGCCGGATTG
>CANIID010000155.1 GCA_947467315.1 Betaproteobacteria bacterium
CCACCGGCGCCGCCGCGATTATCGACCACCATCTGCTGGCCAAGTTGGCTGGACATCGAAGGCGTCAACATGCGCGCGAGCACGTCCGCGGTACCGCTGGCGGGCACGGGCACGAGGATGCGTACCGGCTTGGTGGGGTAGCTTTGTGCTTGTGCGGCGCCGGCAACAACCAGCGCCGCAGCCCAATACACTCGGGGCGTCAACACTAAACCAGCATCCCTGGATTCTTCACATAGCGATTCTTGATCGCATCCGCCGCCCAGTACGCGAGCGCGCCCACCGGCCCGGTGGGATTGTACGCGGCGTTATGCGGGAACACGTTCGCGCCCATGATGAACAGGTTGTGGCAATCCCAGCTTTGCAGGTATTTGTTCACCACGCTGTTGCCGGGGCTTGCGCCCATGATCGTGCCGCCGGTATTGTGCGTGCTCTGATACGGCACCACGGTCCAGCTTGTGCGCACACTCGCCGGGTTGAACGAGACCGGGTTCATTGACTTCGCCAGATCGTTGATGACCTGCGCCACGTGCTTGCCCATCTTGTGTTCGTTTTCCTTGTAGTCGAAAGTCATGCGCATCATCGGCTGGCCGAAGGCATTTTTGTAGGTCGGATCCAGATCGTAGTAGTTGTAACGGTTCGCCATCACGCTGCCCGATGAACCGATACTCATCGCGCTGTTGTACCACTTGGCGGTGGCCGCCTTCCACGCCGTGCCCCACTGTGGCGTGCCGCCGGGCACCGGGCGATAGGTGATCGGGCGGCCATTGGTCATGCCGCCGCCTACCGTGGCGCCGCCGATGTAACCGTGCTTGGCGCGGTCAAAATCCCAGTTGGCGTGAAAATCGTCGATGCCGAAATTCGAGCCGCCGGTGGACATGAAAGGATTGAAATGATGATTGTCGAAGAACAGTGTCGCGCCCGCGCCGGTTTGATAACAATAGTTTTTGCCCACCAGGCCTTTCTGGCTCACCGGATCGTACGGCTGGCCGATCTGCGACAGCAGCATCAGATGCACGTTGTTGATCGCGTACGCGGTGAGCACTACCATGCCGGCGGGTTGCTCGAATTCTTCGCCGTTCAAGGTGTTGATGTAGGTGACGCCGGTGACTTTTTTTCCCGTTGAATCTTTATTCACGCGAGTCACCCACATATTCGTGCGCAACTCGAAATTCGGATTGCGCATCGCAATCGGAATCACGGTGAAATGCGGACTGCCCTTGGCGTTGGATTCACAACCAAAGCGTTCGCAGAAGCCGCAATACTGGCAAGCGCCGAATTTTGCGCCGTCCGGATTGGTGTACGCCTGCGAGGCATTCGCCACCGGGCGCGGAAACGGGTTGTAGCCGGCTTTCTCGGCGGCCTCGGCGAACATCAGGCCCGCCTGCGTGGATTTCAGCGGCGGCAGCGCATACTCGTTGGCGCGCGGCGCTTCAAAGCGGTTGCCGCCTTTTTGCACCACGCCCTTGATATTGCCGGCCTTGCCCGACACGCCGGCGGTACGCTCAAACTTTTCGTAATACGGCTCCAGCTCGGCGTAGCTGATGCCCCAATCCTGTATCGTCATGTCGTCAGGGATGAATTTCTTGCCGTATTTTTCTTCGTAGAGCGTGCGCACTTTCAGCTCGTTGTCGCTCCAGCGCCACGTGATGCCGTTCCAGTGCGAGCCCGCGCCCCCCACGCCCTGCCCCGGCAGAAATGAGCCGAGCCTGCGCATCGGCAGCGCATCCTGCTTCGGGTTGTTGCGGATGGTCAGCGTATCGACGGCGGGATTCTGCATCAGGTCGTTACGAGAGCCGAAGCGCAGATCGTCGCGGATGCGCGGCACGGAAAAATCTTCCGCCGTGGTGCGCATCGCGCCGCGTTCCAGGCCCACCACTTTCAGGCCTGCTTCGCTGAGTTCCTTGGCCAATATGCCGCCGGTCCACCCCATCCCCACCAGCACGACATCGACTTCTTTTAGTTTGATTGCCATCTTGATGCCTCCGAAGCGCAGTCCCTACATAAAAATATAATTAAAAACATATACTTACGATGCAATCACTATTTCATGGCTTGCAGCAGATAGGCGATCAAATCCGCGCGGCTTTTGGCATCAGGCATGCCGGAGTACGGCATGCGGTTGCCGGGCACCAGCCTCTGCGGATCGGACACGAAGTCGTTAAGCGACTCGCGCGTCCAGGTAATGCCGCTTCTTTTCATCGCCGGTGAGTAGCGAAATTCCGTCCCGTCGCCGGCCTTGCGCCCCGCCACGCCGTAGAGCGAGGGGCCGATGGTATCGGTGGCCGCGCGATCGGGCGAGTGACATGCCGCGCATTCCTCGAACAGTTTTTGTCCGCGACCGGCATCTTGCGCCTGTGCGGTCACGGCCATGCACAACGACAGCGTGAACAGTCCTTGCAGTGTGTTTTTCATTTTCATGCAGACACCAGTTGAGTTGGGTTTTTTAGATAACGGTTCTTGATCGCGTCCGCTGTCCAGTACGACAGCGCACCCACCAGGCCAGTGGGTTGATACGCGGCGTTATGCGGAAACACATTCGCGCCGACGACAAACAGGTTGTGACAATCCCAGCTTTGCAGATATTTGTTCACAGCGCTGTTACCGGGGTTTGTGCCCATGATGGTGCCGCCGGTGTTGTGCGTGCTTTGGTACGGCACCACCGTCCAACTGCTGCGCGATGTCGCGGGTGCCATGCGCGTGGGGTTCATCGCTTTGGCGATGGCGTTCACCGTGTCCGCCGCGTGCTGGCCCATCTTGCGTTCGTTTTCCGGGTAATCGAAAGTCATGCGCATCAGCGGCAGGCCGAACGCGTTCTTGTAGGTCGGGTCGAGATCGAAGTAGTTGTAACGGTTCGACATCACGCTGCCGCTGGAGTTGATGCCCATCGCCGTCTGATACCACTTGGCGGTGGCGGCCTTCCACTGCGTGCCCCACGCCGGCGTGCCCGGCGGCACCGGCCGGTAGCCGATGGGCAGCGCGGTGTTAAAGCCGGCGGAGATGTTGTAACCGCCGAGCGCGCCGACCGGGCCGCGGTCGAAATTCCAGTCGGCGTTAAAGTCGTCGATCAGATCACTGGAGCCGCCTGCAGCCATGAACGGATTGAAGTTTTTGTCTTCAAAAAACAACCGCGCATTGACGCCATTTTGATACGAGTAATTTTTGCCGATCACGCCCTTTTGGCTCACCGGATCGTACGGCTGGCCGATGCCCGACAGCAGCATCAGATGCACGTTGTTAATCGCATACGCGCACAGCAGCACCATGTTGGCGGGCTGTTCATACTCCTCGCCGTTTAACACATTGGTGTAGAGCACGCCGGTGACGCGCTTGCCGGTCGAATCTTTCAGCACGCGGGTCACCCACGCGTGCGGGCGCAACTCGAAATTCGGATTCGCCATCGCGATTGGAATCACCGTGATGTGCGGGCTGCCCTTGGCGTTGGCTTCGCAGCCGAAGCGCTGACAGTAACCGCAGTACTGGCACGCGCCGAAGCGCGAGCCGTCCGGATTGGTGTACGCGCGAGAGGCATTGGCGTTGGGGCGCGGGAACGGGTGATAGCCGAGATTTTTGGTCGCGGCGTTGAACATTTCCGCCGCGAGTATGGGCTTTAACGGCGGCATCGGATATTCGTTTTGGCGCGGCGCTTCGAACGGATTGCCGCCCGCCTGAATTTTGCCGCGCAGATTGCCGGCTTTGCCCGATACACCCGCGGTTTTTTCAAAGCGGTCGTAGTACGGCTCAAGCTCGGCGTAAGTGATGCCCCAATCCTGAATCGTCATGTCGGCGGGAATGAAGTTCTTGCCGTAGCGCTCTTCGTAATGGCTACGGATTTTGAATTCCATATCCGTCCAGCGCCAGGTGCCGCCGCTCCAGTGAATGGCCGATCCGCCGACGCCTTCGCCCGGCAAAAACGAACCCAGCCGGCGCATCGGCAGCGCTTCCTGCTTGATGTTGTTGCGCACCGTAAGCGTGTCGCGCGCGGTGTTCTGCATCAGATCGTGGCGATGCACGAAGCGCAGTTCGTCGCGCACGCCGGGCAGTGCGTAATCGCTGCCGGGTGTGCGCAGCGGGCCGCGTTCGAGCGCCACCACTTTCAATCCGGCCTGCGTGAGTTCCTTCGCGAGAATGCCGCCGGTCCAACCGAGACCGACAACCACCGCATCGACTTCCGGGAGTTTGGTCGCCATGGCGGCCCCCTAGCTCAGATCGGAAATACTAAGCGGCTCCGCAGTAAATTTCTTGTCGCGGAATTTTTCGATGTTTTGCGCATGCACCGCCACCACGCCGGGGAAGCCGATCATTTTCCAGCCCGCCTTGTTGCGGTTACCGCCGTAAATCGGGTCGGCGAACATGCCTTCCATCACGGTCTGATACATCTGACTGAAAAACGTATTGGCCGGCAGACCGCTGTCGAATTTGATCTTGTTGCCTTGCAAGCCCACCAGCACTTCCTGCTTTTGCTCCGCAGGCAGTTGATCGAAAGATTTCGAATAGGTCTTTTTGCAGTACGCATTGGTGGCCGCGATGCCCGCGCGATACAACTCGGCGGGCCGCAACGGCAACTGGTAGCCCTGATTCGGGTGCCCCTGCTTCCACGGCCCCTGCATATACATGCGGTCGCCCTTGCCCCAGCCGCCGCCAAGCGCGCGATCAATAAAAATGTTGATGCCCAGATCCGTGCCCTTGGGCGAATACTGATCCGCCGGCACCATATGATCGACCACCGCTTCAACAAACGCGGCTTCGTCAAGACTCAGAAACGAGTAGCCGGGATTCGCGGGCGCCGCCGGCTTTTGCTGCGCCTCGGCTGGCGCGGACGTCAGCCCCACTGCCGCCGTGGTCGCCACCGCGCTGCCTGCAACAGCGCCCTTCAAAAACTCACGCCGATTGATTCCATCGTCTTTCATGGTGATCTCCCTGTGTAGTCAGAATAGCCGGATACAGCATGCAATATAGCGCAGTACTTTCGGTCACGTGGCGCACGCCCGCGCACACGTGATAAACAAGTTTGTGCCGCGCCGCACAACCGCGCGCTCGGGCGCGCACGTAAGCGTCTGTTTATCGAGAACTAACGCGATGGAAGCGCTGCGTCTTTTCGCTTGCGCGTCCGCCGCACTTGCCGATGACCATGACCGCGAGCAGAATCGCGGCTGCCGAATCACTTCCGCATACCGGAATCACCCATGACACTAAATTCCTTTTCGTTGTACTGCGCGCTCACGCTTCTGGCGACGGCGACGGCATCTGCACAGACCTACCCCGCCAAGCCGATACGCTTCGTCGTGCCCTTCGGCCCCGGCGGCGTAGGCGACATCACTGCGCGCACGGTAGCGCAGAAAATGGGCGAGGCGATGGGCCAGCAGATCATCATCGACAACCGCCCCAGCGCGGGTGGCGTAGTGGCGGCGGAAATGGTGGCGCGCGCCGAGCCCGACGGCTACACGCTGATGCTGCTGAACAACGCCAACGCGGTGAGCATGGCGATGTTCAAGTCGCTGCCGTACGACACGCTGAAAGATTACGCCATGGTCAGCACCATCGCCGGGTTCAGTGCGGCGGTGCTGGTCAGCACCGACTCGCCCGCCAAGACCACCAAGGAACTGATCGCGCAGGCGCGCACGGCCGGCGGCAAATTCAACAGCGGCAGCATCCAGATCGGCAGTGCGCAATATTTGTCGGCGGAGTTATTCAAGTCGATGGCCGGGCTGAACAACACGACGATCCCGTTCAACAACACTGGCGCATTGATCGGCGCGCTGCGCGGTAACGAAATTCAGGCCGCGTTTGAATTCATCCCGCCAGTGCTGGGGCAGATACGCGCGGGCGCATTGCGCGCGGTAGCGGTGTCATCCAAAACGCGCTTTGCGCTGCTGCCCAACGTGCCGACTCTCGATGAATCCGGTCTGCCGGGCTACGACGTGATTTCATGGAACGGCATTGGCGCGCCGGCAAAAACCCCGCGTGCCATCGTCGATCGGCTGAACAAAGAGTTGCACACCGCCGCGAATTCGCCGCAGGTGAAACAACGCTTTGCCGAACTCGGCATCGAACAAAATCTCAAAACGCCCGAAGACATGCGCGCTTTTGTGACCAGCGAAATCGCGAAGTGGAATGCGCTGATTGATAAGGCGAAGATACCAAGATTATAAGTTTTTGTTTTTAAACAACTATTCTAGATTTATCTTCTGCGCCCGTATCACCCGTCCCCAGCGTTCGATCTCGGTTTTGATCCACTGATCGAATTGCGCGGGCGTGCTGCCCACGGTTTCTAGGCCCAGTTCGGCAAAGCGTGATTTCACATCCACTTGTGCCAGCAGCTTCGCGCTTTCCGCGTTCAGGCGCGCGATGATTTCCGGCGGCAGCTTCGCGGGGCCGAGCAAGCCCACCCACGACTCCGCGCGGAAATTCGGATACACGCTCATCATCGTTGCAACCCCCGGCAACGCGGCGGAAGGTTTTTCCGATGTGACGGCAATCGCGCGCAGGCGCTTGCTGCGCACGTGCGGAGCGGCGGTCGATACCGTGGGGAACATCGCATCCACGTGCCCGGCGATCAAATCGGTGATCGCGCCGCCCGCGCCTTTGTATGGCACGTTGGTGACATCGACGCGCGCTTCGAGCTTGAGCAATTCCATCAGCAGCCGCGCGGGTGAACCGGGGCCGACGCTGGCGAAGTTCAACGCGCCGGCTTTGTTTTTAGCCAGCGCGATCAGCTCATGCACTGTTTTCGCCGGCACGCCGGGGTTGACCACCAGCACCAGCGGCCCGCGCACCAACAGCGTTATGGGTGCGAGATCGCTGGTGGTGTTGTAGTCGAGATTTTTAAACAAATGTGGATTGGTGGCATGGCTGTCGAACACCGCCAGCAGGGTGTAGCCATCCGGCGTTGCGCGCACCGCTGCCGCCGTGCCGAGCGTGCTGCCCGCGCCGATGCGATTTTCGACGATGAACTGCTGCGCAAACGCCTCGGAAAGCTTTGCCGCGACGATTCGCGCGCTGACATCGGCCAAACCGCTGGGTGCGTTGGGCACGATGATGCGCACGGGCTTGGCGGGGTAGGTTTGTGCGGGCGCCCACCCAGCGATAAATACGCTTGTAACGAAGCACAGGTTTTTCAGTATCTGTTTCATTTGGCTATGGTGCAACGCTAATACCAAACTGTTGTTCCCGCGCAGGCGGGAAGTCATAAGCCCGTCTCAAGTGGCACTGCGTTATGGGTTCCCGCCTGCGCGGGAACAACAGTGTGAAAATTTTTCGCATGGAGTCATGTGCCTTTGGTACGCGAAGTTGCGCGGCATTATACGGCGACCCCGCGAACATCATGTTAAAGTTTCGCCCCCAAAGCAGAGGGACAATTCATGAGCGTCCAACCCATCCGTAGCAGCAGCAAATCCGTGCGCGATCTAGTCAGCGCCGAAGAATGGCAGTTACGCTGCGAACTCGCCGCCGCGCATCGCCTCGTCGCGCACTTTGTGTTTGTGGACATGACCTACAACCACATTTCGGTGCGCGTGCCCGGTGAGCCGAATCATTTTCTGGTGAAATGCGAAACCGCCTACATGGAGCAAGTCACCGCATCGAATCTGGTCAAGTACGATCTCGATGGCCATCAGGTGCTGGCCTCCGAGTTCAAAGCCAGCCCCGCTGCCTACAACGTGCATGCGGCAGTGTTGAAAGCGCGGCCCGATATCGTGTCGGCGGTGCATACGCACTCGCCGGCGAATCTCGCGGTGTCGGCGCAAAAATGCGGGTTGATGCCGATCACGCAGCAGGCGATGCGTTTTTACAACCGCATCGTGTATTACAAAAACGAATTTGATGACACCACTGCCGAGGGCACCGCGCATCTGGCGCGTGCGCTGGGCGATCAGTGGGTGATGATTCTTGAAAACCACGGCGCGCTGATCTGCGGCAAATCGCTGCCGGAGGCTTACATCTATCACCACTTTTTTGAGTTGGCGTGCCGCGCGCAAATCGGTGCGCTGGCGGGCGGCAGCGAACTGATTATGCCGTCACGCGAAGTGTGCGAAGAACGCGTGGCGAAAGCCGGGCGCGTCGGCGTGTATGACGCCAACAGCCGCGACTGGACCGCCGGCATCGCGCTCGCGGACAAGCTCTTCCCTGAATATAAAAACTGATTAAAAACAACAGGTTATATATCATGAGCGATTTCAAATTATTGAATTACCAGGGCAGCGACGGCGCTGCCCGTGCCGGCATCCTGGTGGGCGGCCACATTGTTGATCTGCGCACGGCACTACCCGATGCCGCGTGGTCGGTGTCAACACTGGCCGCGCTCAACGCGTGGGACGATGCGCTGCTGGTGTTGCATGCGTTGGCCGATAAACCGCGCGGCCTGTTGATTCCGCTCACCTCGGCAAAACTGCTCGCGCCGATTTATTACCCGCCCGCGATCTACTGCACCGGCGCCAACTACATGGCGCACGCCGAAGAAATGTCCGCCGAAGGCGCGGGCGTGGACAAAGCCACCACCCAGCCGTATCTGTTTTTGAAATCCGCGCAGCACTGCATGATCGGCCCGAACGACGCGATCAAGCTGCCCAACACCTCCAAGAAAGTCGATTGGGAAGCCGAGTGCGCCGTGGTCATCGGCAAGAAGGGCCGCAACATCAGCGTGAAAGACGCGATGAAACACGTCGCCGGATACACCATCATGAACGACGTCTCCGCGCGCGACCTCTCGCGCCGCCCCGACTGGCCGCGCTGGAACATCGACTGGTTCGGGCACAAAAATTTCGAGACCGCCGCCCCCATGGGCCCGTGGATCACCCCCGCCGATCAAGTTCCCGACATCACCCAATGCCGCCTGCAACTGTGGGTGAACCAGGAAAAAATGCAGGACACGCTGGTGGATAAACTGATTTTCAATATCCCCGAGTTGATTGAATATCTGTCGCGCCGCATGACGTTGCTGCCAGGCGATGTGATTGCCACCGGCACGCCGTCGGGCGTGGGGCGGCCGCGCGGGATTTTCTTGAAGGTTGGGGATCGGGTGCGGGTGGAACTGGATTGTGTGGGGGTGTTGGAGAATCCGGTGGAGCAGGGGGTCTAAGTACGATGGACATGGCTCGACCGCTTGGGCACAAAGCGAAAGACGCGTAGGTCGGAACGCGCAGCGGTTCCGACAAGCGGCGGTGGCCAAAATGGCATTGTGTCGGAACCGCTGCGCGTTCCGACCTACTCCGGCTACTCCGGCTTAATCCCGCTATCCCGAATCACCTTATTCCAGCGCGGCAATTCCGTTTTAATCAACGCAGCGAACTCAGCAGGCGTGCCGGCCACCACATCATTGCCGTCATTGGTCAAACGTGATGCCACCTCGGGTGAGCGCGCCGCCTTCACCCAATAGCCGTTGACCGCCGCGACCAGCGCGGGCGCCGTGGTCGAAGGCGCCAACACGCCCACCCATGCACTGAATTCATAACCCGGCACGCCCGCCTCCGCCACCGTCGGCGTCTGCGGCAGTAACGATGAACGGCGCGTGCTGCTGATCGCCAGCGCGCGCAGGCGTCCGGCTTTGATCTGCGGTAAGGCCGACGCGACTGCGGGAATGGTGATTTCGGTTTCGCCCGCGAGCACGGAGGTCATCGCCATGCCACCGCCCTTGTACGGCACGTGCGTGAGCTTCGCGCCCGACAGATTCTTGAACAGTTCAACGGCGATATGGAAATTGGTGCCGTTGCCGCCAGAGGCATAATTCAACGCGCCGGGCTTGGCGCGCGCCAGCGCGAGCAAGTCCTTGATCGAGTGCGCGGGCACCGACGGATGCACCACCAGCACGTAGGGTGCGGCGGTGAGCAGCGTCACGGGAGCTAAGTCTTTCTCCACGTCGAACGCCATTTTGGCAAACAGGCTGGGGTTCACCACCAGCGGTTGCGAGTTGGCGAGCAGTGTGTAGCCGTCACCCGCCGCGCGCGCCACGAGTTCCGAGCCGATATTGGTGGACGCGCCGGGGCGGTTGTCGATCACCAGGCCCTGCCCCATGAGCTCGCTCATCTTCGGCGCCATCAGCCGCGTCACCACATCGAGGATGCCGCCGGGCGAGGTGGGAATCACGATGCGCACCGGGCGCAGCGGGTAGTCGCGGGTTTGAGCGTGCGCGCACGGCGTGAGAACCACGCAGGCCATGACAGCTATTCCACCGAAAATCTTGAGCATGGGCATCACCTTGTTTTGGTTATTCTACCGCCCGCGTCCACCGTCACGGGGTGCTGCACGGAAGAATGATGCGATGTACATCCGAGAAGGTGTGTCTACAGCATCCCCCTGAAAAGCCGCTGAGCAGCGCAGCGGAAACTGGAGGGGTCGGCGAGGACTGTCTGAGTCCTCGCGGGGGTATCGCGGGGGCGAGTTCCGCCGCCGCCAGTTTTCGCGAGCAGCGCAGGCAAGGGCACACTTGAAGCGGAGCAGGAGCCCGTAGGGCCGGCGAACCGGGGGCCGCCTTCTTTGGGTTACTTTTCTTGGCGGAGCAAGAAAAGTGACCAGCCGCCGGGCTGCCCCCGGCGACGTTGACGTTCAACGCATGTGGTTTGGCGAGGTCACATGCGGCGCAATGAACGATTGCGCTCTACGATTTACTACCGGCCATGCACAAAGCGGAAATGATACGATCAGAAAAATATTTTCTGGACGCACCATGCCCTTTCTCGAACGCCCCGGCCAACCGCGCCTGCACTACGAACTCGACGACCACACCGATCCGTGGAAAAACGCGCCCGCCATCCTGCTGCAACACGGTTACGCGCGCTCGACGAAATTCTGGCGCTTGTGCGTGCCGTATCTCAGCCGCTTTTACAAAGTCATCCGGCTCGATCTGCGCGGGCAGGGGCAATCCGACATTCACTTTGATCTCGATACCGGCATCAATCTCGATGCGTATCTCAAGGATTTCACCGACCTGCTCGACCACCTGGGCATCGCATCCGCGCACTACTGCGGCGAATCATCGGCCGGCACGCTGGGCATGGCCTTTGCCGCCGAACGCCCGGCGCGAGTGCGCACGCTGAGCGTAGTTTCATCACCGGTGTACATGACGGAAGAAGACAAACAAAGTTCGCAGCACGGCCACCCCGACCGCGTGACGGCGCTGCAAAAAATGGGGGGGCGCGGCTGGCTGGAGGCATCGAACGCGGGGCGGCGCTTTCCGGCGAATTCCGACCCCGGCATGCTGAAGTGGACGCTCGACGAAATGGGCAAATCCGATACCGACGTGCTGATCGCGATGTTCAAGTTTGTATCGAACGTGAATGTGACGCCGCTGCTGTCAAAAATTACCGCGCCGGTGTTGGGCATTTATCCGTCGGGCGGGGTGATTACCAAAGACGAGCATCACGAACTGCTGCACAAGCACGTTAAGAATCTGCGCTTGATTCACGTGCCCACGGCCGCGCACAGTCTGCAAATCGTGCAACCCGCGATGACCGCCACCACGGTGCTGCATTTTATTGCCGCGCACGACGGCATCGCGTGTCACGAATAACATGAGTAAGCCGCATGGATGAATTCGAATTTTTCCTCGATAAAGCCTGGTCCGACGGCCTGCCCGTGGTCACGCCGACCGAAGCGCGTGTCGCGCGCATGCTCGCGGGCACGACCCGCGATCCGGATGAATTGATCGGCAATATTCCACCGGCGCTGGAACCGGCCACCGTGCGCACGGTGGCGATCCACGCGCTGATGGCGGGCTGCAAGCCGGAATATCTGCCGGTTGTTCTCGGTGGCATCACCTTGATGTTGCGTGATGAACTTAACCTCAACGGAATTCAAGGCACCATGCATGGCGTCGCGCCCCTGATGATCGTCAACGGCCCGTACGCAAAAAAAATCGGCATCAACGGAGCCAACGGTTGCTTCGGCCCCGGCTTTCGCGCCAACGCTTCTATTGGCCGCGCCATTCGCCTGATGCTGCTCAATCTCGGCGGCGGCATTGCGGGTGTAGCATCCGCAACTGTGTTCGCCACGCCCTTGCGTTACACCGCGTGCATCACCGAAAACACCGAACGCAGCCCGTGGCAAACCCTCGCCGACGCGCGCGGCCATGCGCCCGAAGAAAACACGATCACCTGCGCCATGGTTGAAAGCCCGCGTCTTTGTTACGACGACGCGAGTCAAGACCCGGAGCGTTTATTGACCGGCCTCGCCGATTCGATGAGCGCAATGTGTTCGTGGAACCAGCATGTGCGTTCCGACATGGTGGTCGCGATGGGGCCGGAGCATGCCACGATCTGTTCACGCGCCGGCGTGACACGCGCCGACGTGCATGCATGGCTGATCGCACACGCGGGCCGCAAGGTGCATGACCTCAAACGCGGCGGCAACTGGCGGCCGGAACGGGCGCGCGCGTTGAACATCGATCCCAACGACGACGACTGTTTTGTGCCGGTGATTAAGGATGCGCGTGACCTGCATCTGATCGTCGCCGGCGGCTGGGGGCCGCTCACCGCCATCTGCCACGGCTGGGGCGGCGGCAGCCGTGCGGTGCATGGCACTTACGCGATATCATAGGCATTGGAGAATTTTATGACTGAAGCACTCGGCTTTATAGATCCCACCGCAGGCACGGGCCGCATGCGCGTGCCCCTCGCGCCGCGCCCCGCTGATCTCGCGGGCAAAGTGGTGGGCCTGCTCGACAACACCAAGGAACAAGGCACGCTGATTCTTGAAACCATGGGCGCCGCGCTGATCGAGAAATACGGGGTCGCGCGCGTGGTGCTGCGGCGCAAGGAACATTACTCCAAGCCCGCCACCGATGCACTGATCGACGAGATGGCGAAGGAGGTGGATGTCGCCATCGCCGCACTCGGCGGATGAGGTTCGTGTACGTTGTGCAGTGTGCACGACGCCATCGAATTTGAAAAACGCGGCATCCCGGCGGCAGTGATTATCACGCAGGCGTTTCGCAACGCCGCCTTGTTTCAGTTCAAAAGCAAAGGCATGGAAGGCCATGCCACTATCGAAATGCCGCATCCGGTCAGCAATCTGTCGCCGGACGACATGCGTGCGCTGACACTTACGTTTGTAGATCAAGCTGCACAGCAGATTAAAAAATAATTTCACCCAACCAGGAGCTTTTCTCATGACCCTCCATAACAAAGTCGCCGTCATCACCGGTGGCGGCACCGGCATCGGCAAGGCCACTGCGCTGGCCTTCATCAAGGACGGCTACCGCGTCGTTATCACCGGGCGCCGCGCCGAGCCGCTCGACGAAACCATCAAAGAAGCCGGCGTGGACAGCTCGCGCATGATCGGCGTGC
>CANIID010000156.1 GCA_947467315.1 Betaproteobacteria bacterium
CATCCTTCGCTACCCGCAAAATCGCTGCGCGAACTGGTGACGTTGGCACGTGGCGCGCCGGGCAGAGTCGCTTACGGTTCGCTCGGCAGGGCGTCGGTTGCGCATCTGATGTTTGGCACAATCAGCAAACGCGAAGGCGTGAGTTTTAACCATGTGCCGTACAAAGGTTCTACGCCGGCTTTAACCGCCATCGTTTCGGGCGAGGTCTCCACCTTTGTCGTCAGCCCGGCAGGGAGCGGCGCGATGGTGCGAGCCGGCAAGTTGCGGGCCATCGCGATCACCAGCCCGAACCGCACCAAGCTGTTTGCGGAGGTGCCGAGTGTCGTGGAGTCGGGTTTTCCCTACGTAACTTCCTGGATATGGTACGGGCTGTTTGCGCCGGGCGGCGCCAGCGCGCAGCTCGTGGAGCGTATCCATCGCGACACCACCGCCATCCTGAAGCGGTCGGAGTTCGTCGCCAGGTACCTCACCGAATCCAGTCTGGACGCGGTTGCCAATACACCGGGCGAATTTGCCGAGGCTATCCGCGCCGACGTCGCCAGCTTTGGCGAGATGGTGAAGGTCGCCGATGTACAGCCGGAGTAGGCTCGGTGACGGGGGAGCATCATGCAGGGCGCCATCCGTGCATGGATTTGACGCCGTGGTGCTCGCCGCATTAGCCTTGCTTTAGTTTTCTTTCGTTGGCTTGTTCGCAGGTGGCGCGCGCCACCCTCATTGACCGGAGAATCCCATGTCCGCCGTTCTTGACAGACTCACCATCAACCCGCTGCATCCGCTGTTTGTCGCGGAAATCACCGGCATCGACCTTGCCGTACCGGTCGCGCGCGAGGATTTTCGCGCCATCTGGGATGCGTTCAATGAGTATCAGATTCTGGTGTTTCGCGATCAGGCCTTCGAAGATGAATCGCAGATTGCGTTCAGCCGTAACTTCGGCGCGCTGGAGACGATGGAGGCGCATCCGGCGAATAACTTCAAGCCTGGCCACATCGCGGTGATGACCAATCTGGATGCGCAAGGCAATCTGCTGCCGCTCGACGATCCGGGCATGCTGCATCGGCTGCGTAACGAAGCGTGGCACACCGACAGTTCGTTCAAGCCGGTGGCGGCGTTGTGCTCGTTGCTGTCGGGCCGCATTGTGCCGCCCATCGGCGGCAATACCGATTTCGCCAGTGCGCGCGCGGCTTACGCGGCGTTTCCCGATGCGCGTAAGGCATCGCTGGAAGGCAAAACGGTCATCCATCGCGTGGCCGCGCCCAAAGCGATGGATGATCCCGCGTACAACGAAGAACAAAAGAAGCGCCTCACCGTCACGCATCCGCTGGTGCGCACCAACCCGGTGAATGGCCGCAAGAACTGGTATGTCGGCTCACACGCGCAGGAGATCATAGGTATGCCGCCCGAGGCAGGCAGCGCGCTGCTCGACGAACTGACGGCATTCTGCACGCAGCCGCAATTTGTTTACAGCCATGTGTGGCGGCAGCACGATCTGGTGATTTGGGACAACCGCTGCGCGTTGCATCGCGCCACCACTTTCGACAAGACAAAGTACCGCCGCAAGATGCACCGCACCACCGTGGCGGGCACGGTGCCGGACAGTGCGCTGGCGAGCATGCCGTAGCGCCAGACGGCATCGGCGCACCACACACACGGTGCGCCGACCCCGCGTATCAAACGCTACCGCTTCAGACCCTTGCGCCCAATACCCTTGGCGCGATACAAACCGCCATCCGCCGCCGTGACATAAAGGCTGCCGAGATCGGCATCGCCGAATGCGACGCGCATCGGCATGTCCGCCGGCGCGGCATGCGTTTCGAGAATGGTGCCGCCGGGTGATGCAACAATAATCACTGCGCCGCTGCCGCCTTTTTTCCAGCCCATGCAGCAGATGATGTTGCCGTCACTGTCGAGGCACAAGCCCGTGATGCCGCGCTCGCCGAACTGAAAGTTCAGCAGCGTTTTGCCGTGATGGCCCACGCTGCCGGCTTCGTTGATCGAATACGACAACAACTGGCACACGTCGCCGCGCTCGGCATCGCCGTCAGCTACGTAAAGCGTTTTTTCATCGGCGGAAAGTAGCACGGCCTGCGGGCCCAGCGTATCGTGCGTGACGCGGTTGAGACGGTAATTGCCGGGGCCTTGCGGGTCCGCGCGCAGCACCGCCGCGAACGGCAGCATGGGTGCTGTGGGTGGTCCATACGGCGCTTGCGCGTTATACGCATCGGCGATCCACACGCGGCCTTTTTTATCCACCGCCACGTCGCAGGGCTGGTTGTTGCGCTCGCCTTCGAGAAATTCGGTAATAGGGGTCGCCGAGCCGTCATTCAAAAACTGAATCACGCGGCGGCCACCTTCCTGCGCACCGAACACCGAGCCGTCCTTCGCAATGGCAAGACCGTTCACACGCCCGGTCCAGCGGCGGAAGTTGTCCGCCTTGTTCGTCGCCGGGTCATAACGCACCACGCGTTCTTCCAGCACCGCGCTGCACAGCATGCCTTTACCGTCCCACGCCAGGCCCCCGGTGCGGCCCTTGAACGGGCCTGCTACCAATTCAAAATTCCAGGTCATCTTGTTCTCCTATTCTGCTTAGCGCGACGGCACGCCGGCGATGTTGACGCGAAAGCGCGTGACCGAACCGATGTTGGTGACGTACATCGTCTTCCAGTCATCGTCGCCGAACGCGATATTGGTGGGGTGATGCCCCGGTGTCTTGATGCGCACGATGGGCTTGCCCGAAGGGTCATGCACCCAGATGCCGCCGGGTGCGGTACACCACACGTTGCCCGCCACGTCGCACTTCATGCCGTCGGGCACGCCACGTTCCGGCCCGGTGTATTGATGAAACACGCGCTTGGGGCCGACCGTGCCATCCGGCTTCACGTCGTAGGCGCGGATCACGCGCTCGCGGCTGCAACAAACGTACAGAATTTTTTCATCGGGCGAAAAACACAGGCCGTTCGGATACACCGTGTCCTCGGTGATGATCGACAGCGTTTTGCCATCGGGCGCGATGCGAAACACCGGCTGCGTATCGAGATAACGCTGCACATCGGGGCCGACCATGCCGACGTTGTACATGCCGCCGGGCGGATCAGTGAACCAGATCGAGCCATCGGATTTGACGACGATATCGTTTGGCGTATTGAGCTTCTTGCCCTGCCATTTATCGGCCAGCGTTTTCCACGAGCCGTCGTGCTCCTGGCGAAACACCGTGCGCCCGCCCCAGCCCGCGACAACAATGCGGTTTTCCAGATCCAGCGCCAGACCGTTGGCTTTCACCGAGGGATTGAGTATTACCTCTTTGCCCACGCCCGGCTTCCAGCTCCAGATGGTGTCGCCGATGATGTCGACAAAAATCAGGCGCTGGTTCTTCTTATCCCACACCGGGCCTTCGCCGAAAATAATATCGCGCGCGCACAACTCCACCGGCGGGTTTTTATCGACGATGCGTTCCCACCCGGGCGCGCACATATCGACTTCTACGTATAAATCTTCCAATGATCCATGCATCGGTTGCTCCTTAACTTGAATGAACTGACTTGCGAAACGGCGAGGTTTACAGAAAGCGGACTGTGAGATGAAGCGATGCGCAAGAATATCATTACGGGCGCATCAATCAAACCACCGCCGCTTGTAACTAATCCCCGGCGCATTCGGCCCTGCGCCAGCCGGATCGATCCACATCGATTTGCCGGGATGTTTCATCGGCACGCCATTAAAGCGCTCGCGCATCCAGTCGCACACAAACGCATGGATGTCGGCTTCCCACACCGAGCTGCGACCCTTTTGCGTTATCGAGCCATTGTGATGCTGGTCGGGCAGCACCCATAGTTCCGCGGGGGCCGTCATCTCGTCGAACGCTCGATAGACCTCGTCAATGGGCGCGCGCGGATCGTATTCACCGGCAACGATGAGCGTGGGGCAGGTGATTTTATCCATCAGGCCGTCCATGGTCATCTTCTGCCATACGGCATCGAGTTCCGCCTCGCTGGATGATTGCGTGAGATAGGCGAACAACTGCTTGTAGCGCGGCGACTCTTCGGTCATCAAATAATATTTATCGACAAAAGATGCCCAAGGTGCAGCGGCGGCAGCGATGTTGCGGTTTTTGGCGGCGATGCGCATGCCCCAGAACGAGCCGAAGCTCAGCGCATACACGCCGATTTTTTTCGCATCGACTTCGCGGCGCTTCATCAGCACCTCGATCACGGCTGCGGCGGCGTCTTCGTAGTTGTCATCAGTCAAGCGGATGCCGCGCAAGTTACTCTCGCCCTGGCCGGGGCCGTCGAACGAAAATACATGCATGCCGCGTTGCAGCGCCTGGTTGTAATAGGGGTGCGGCCAGGCCTCTTTGGTTTGATCGCAGCCGGGCACGTAAAAAATCAGCGGCTTCGGATCGTTGCCGGGCGCAAGATGCAGATTGCCGGATACGACCGTGCCATTCCATGGCACATCAACGTGCTCGATTTTGTAGGGCGCGAGTTCGCGCACCTTGTCGTAGCAGCGGATCACGCCGCCGTGGAGGAATTTTTTCTCGTCGCCGGTCTCGAACACCACGTGCTGCGCGTCGGCGTATTGCAGGGCCGCCGAGTAATACAGCTCCATCGCAGTTTCCTTGTGGCCCGCTGCCATCTCGGTCTGCGCCAGACGCTCCGATTTTTTCGCCGCCATGCCCACGTGTTTGGAAATCATGTCGTGGCTGCGCACGCTCTTGGGTAAACGCCCGCGTCCGTCGGGCTGGAAGTGGAAGGTCTTGCCGGTTTCTTTCACCATCCAGTCGAAGAACCATTGCTGGTTGTCGCGGGCGAGATGCGGTTTACCTTTTTTGGCGCGGGCGGGACTGGGCATGTTTATACCTTTTAATTACGTTTAAAAACAGATACTTACATTTAACTCTCTACTGTGGTTTCAGGCCGATCGTCTTGATCACACCAGACCATTTCTGCGCTTCGTGCCTGATGTAGGCGGCGAATTCTCCCGGCGTGTTCGCCACCACATCCATGCCTTGATTCGCGAACAGTGCTTTGACTTCCGCGTGGTTGAGCGCTTTCACCAACTCAGCATGCAAACGGCTCGCGATATTTTTCGCCACGCGCGCGGGCGCCAACACGCCATGCCACGAGGTGGTTTCAAAACCCGCCAGCCCTGATTCCACCATCGTCGGAATCTCCGGCAGCGCGGCGGTGCGTTTTAAACTCGTCACCGCCAATCCACGCAAGCGTCCCGATTGTATATGAGGCATCGCGGGCAAGAGGCTGCTCATCATCATCTGCACCTGCCCGCCCAGCAGTTCCGTCAACGCGGGGCCAGTGCCCTTGTAAGGCACATGCACGATGCTCACCTTGGCCGCCATCACAAATAACTCCGACGCCAGATGATTGCTCATGCCGGTGCCGCCGGATGCAAAGTTGAGCGAACCCGATTTGGTTTTGGCGAGCGCGATGAACTCCTGCACGGTTTTGGCCGCAACCGAAGGATGCACCACCATGATTTGCGGGCCGGAGGTGGTCTGCGTGATCGGCTGAAAATCTTTCACCGGATCGTACGGCAAGCGCAAAGTCAAACTCGGCGCCACCGCGAGATTGCCGCTGGAGCCCAGCAGCAGCGTGTAGCCATCGGGCGCGGATCGGGCCGCGATCTCGCAACCGATGGCGCCGCCTGCGCTGGCGCGGTTGTCCACCACCACCGTTTGGCCCAGTTGCTGGCCCAGCCGCTGCGACACCACGCGCGCGACGATATCGGTGGGGCCGCCGGGGGCGAAGGGCGCGATGAGGCGCACGGGTTTTGTGGGATAGCCTTGCGCAGACGCGATGCTCCCGGCGCAGGCAAACCCCAGTGCGAACAAACACAGCCTTATAAGCGATCCCATAATCTTCGCCTCTCCTCGTCTCAATCAACCCGGCGTCAACGCCATCATGCCCAGCCAGAATTGCATCTTCTTCCTCGGCGTATCGACATCGTATTTGCGCGCGAAGGTAAGTTTGCCGTCGCGGCCCAAGCGGTAAACGCTCATCGCGGCGGGTACGTTGTGCACGCCATCGCTGTCCCGCACCAGCATCGCCGAGGTGCTGGCGGCCACCATTAACCGTCCGCTCGGATCAAACGAGAAGGTGCGCACATGATACGAATGCGTCTCAACATGCTGAATCAGCGTCGGTTCGCCTGTCGATGGGTTAAGTGCAAACACCGCGATGGTGTTCTCCCCGGCGTTGAACACGCGCTGTCCTTTAACATCCACGGTGCCGTCGGCACGATTGGCGACATACACAAAGCGCCCGTTCGGATGCACGTGTATCGCGCTGCACATCTGGCGCGGCACCTTGTGATTCGGGCCGGACAAGGTGTCCTTGATGAACAAGGGTTCGGCACTCGCCACGTCGTCATTCAACGTGTGCATATGCAGCGTGTTCTGCCGTTCAATCGAGGCATACATCCACGGTTTCGATGGATGAAAATCCACGTGACGCGGGCCATAGCCCAAGCCGCCGCGGCCACCGGGTGAAATGGACGTCAGCGGGCTCAGCACGCCTTCGTTGAAACGATAGAACTTCAATGCGCCGGGGTCTTCAGCCTTGCCGTGGCTGGCGTCGTTGCCGCGCGTGACCAGCAAGGCCGCGCGGTTCGAGGGCATCATCCTCACCTGATGCGCGAAAACGCCGGTGTCGAGCGGCTCTGCCGGCGCGATGGCTGCGCCCACGCTGCCGTCCGGGAAGATGCGATGCGCAGTGATATTGCTGGGGCCGTTGTAGGCCGTGAGCACATACGATCCGGTGGCATCCACGCAGTTGTGTATCGGGCGCGAGAGCAAGGCTTGCGGCTCGCCGTGTAATGCCAGCGCGCCGGTGGCGCTGTCCACCCGCAGGGCGCTCAGGCGATGTACTTTGCCGAGCACGCCGGCCGAGGCGCTGCCGCCATCGCTCGATGTGACATAGAAAAATTTCCGTGCTGACGCAGGCGGGCTCGGCCATACATACTGCACATTACCAGGCAGTGTGACAGAGCCGCGCGGCGTGAGCGTCGCGTTGTCGATATCCATGTCAAATTGCGTGAGCACTTCGCCCACGCTGCGATAAAGCGCGAAACGCGTGTGGTTGGCAGCCATTGAAGTCTCATGAAAATAGGCGAGCTGTGATTCTCTCGCAAATCGGCGTGCCTGCCACGCGCGGCGTCCGCATGACGGAAATCGTTGCTGAAACAGGGATTTGCACGCAAGCGCCGCGGATGGTGCGAAGTACGCTTCGCCATTGATTGCGCAGAAGTGTCACTCGGCGGGATACTAACCTCACCGTGCATTCACCTCGTGTGCGATGCGCGGTGATACCGCCATGAAATTGCCGGGGATAAAATAAAGCCGCTACGCCAACAGGACACACCATCATGACCATTTCAATTAATGCATATGCGCCGGATTTTGTCGCCGAAATCGGCGATGTGGATTTATCGCAGCCGCTGGCGCCGATGGACATCGACGCCATCAAGCAGGCGTTCTGGAAATACGGCGTGCTGGTATTCCCCGAGCAACAACTCTCGCCGCAGAGTCATATCGATTTCGCACAGCAGTTCGGCCCCATCGAAATGGATCGCGTGCTCGCGATGGAGAACGCCGCGCCGCGTTTGGGTTCAGCCTTTGCCGATATTTCCAATCTGAATGGCGAAGGCAAAATCTGGGACAAAGACAGCCGCCAGCGCATGTACAAGGAAGGCAACAAGCTGTGGCACACCGACAGCTCGTTCAAATACCAGCCGGGTCTGTGCTCGCTGCTGTATTCAACCAAGGTCGTGCCCATTGGCGGCCATACCGAATTCGCCGATCAGCGCGCGGCTTTCGATGCCTTGTCGCCGGAGATGAAAACGCAGGTGCGGGGACTGATAGCCCTGCACGCGATTGAGTACTCGCGCCGGCGCACGGGCTTCTCAAATTTTGATCCCGAAGAGTCCAAGCGCTTGCCGCCGGTGCCGCAATTGCTGGTGCGTACTATTCCCGAGAGCGGTCGCAAATCGCTGTACGTCGCCTCGCACATTGGCGAGATTCAGGGCATGAACGCAATCGATGGCGAAGCGCTGTTTCAAAAACTGCTGGCGCACGTGACGCAGCGCCAGTTCGTGCATGTGCATCGTTGGCGCCCGAACGATCTGGTGATGTGGGATAACCGCTGCACCATGCATCGCGGTACCGATTTCGACGATATGCGCTTTGTGCGCGATATGCGGCGGGTGACGGTGAGTGATGTGGCGAATACTTGTGAGCAGGAAGGGGTGGCGGTGCCGGCGTAGACGAGTAACTTCCCTCGCCCGCTTGCGGAACTAGGGCGCAGCCTACAGGGCGCCCTTGGTCCCTATGGTTCCTATGGTCCCCAAGGTCCGCAAGGTCGTCTACGGTCGCCTATTCAACATTTCATCACGCCAGCATCGGATGCCGATTCACCCAATCCGTCGCCTGCTCGTACGCATGCGCCACGCGGTAGATCAGCGCTTCGCTGAACGGCTTGCCGACGATTTGCATCGCCAGCGGCAGGCCATCCTTGCTGAACCCGGTCGGCACGGATAGCGCCGGGCTGCCGGTGATGTTGAACGGCGCGCGCGACTGCCGGCCATAGGTGTACTCGACGGCTTGCGGGTCGTCGATGCGGCAGGCAGGGTCCATCGAGCTGGATGTGATGATGACATCCACGCCGCTAAACAGCGCATGGAATGCGTCCGTCAGCTTGCGGCGCAGGCGCGTGGCGTTGATGTAATCGGCGGCGCGCACGAACGCGCCCGACATTAACCGTTCGCGCGCGAGGGCGCCGTAGTCCTGCGGCCGTTCGCGCATCCATTTTTCATGTACTGCGAAGGCTTCGCTGGTGAGTATGGTTCGGTTGCACGCGATGAAGTCGCCGAGCGGCGCGGTGGAAATTTCACGCACCGATGCGCCGAGTTCCGCCAGCCGTGTCGCGGCGGCTTCGATGCCGCTGGCGATGTCGGGATCGGCCTGCATATCGCGCGTATAGAAATGCCGGAGTACGCCCACGCGTATGCCCTTGATGTCGCGGTCTAACTGGGTGGTGTAGCCGCCGGATGCGCCGTTGTTGTGAACGGCGGCGCTGCCGGGATCCTGCGCGTCATAACCGGAGATCAGATCGAGCATTAGCGCGTTGTCGCGCACTGTGCGCGTGAGTGTGCCCACGTGATCCAGCGAGAACGCCAGCGGTACCACGCCGCGCCGGCTTACCAGCCCGTAGGTGGGCTTCATACCGATCACGCCGCACATCGATGCCGGATTGCGTACCGAGCCGCCGGTATCGGTGCCGATCGCTGCTGGCAGGAAGCCCGCAGCGGTGGCCGTGCCCGAGCCGCTGGATGAGCCGCCGCAAAAGTGATCGCGGTTCCACGGATTGCGCGCGGGCGGCCACGGCAAATCGAAGGACGGCCCGCCGATGGCGAATTCATGCGTTGACAGTTTGCCCATGAACACGCCGCCCGCCGCGCGCAGTTTTTGCGTCACCGCCGCGTCGGCTTTTGCCACGTTGTCTTGCAGGATTTTCGAATGCGCGGTGGTCGGCAAACCGGCGTAATCGACAATGTCCTTCAGGCCGTACGGCACGCCGTGGAATGGCCCGCGCCACTCGCCACGCATGATCTCGGCTTCGGCGCGCCTTGCGTCTTCCAGCGCAAGCTCCGGCGTGGCGCGCAGATACGCGTTGTAGTGCGGGTCGTGACGCTCGCTGCGCGCAATCAGCGCTTTGGCGTATTCCACGGGAGAGAGCTTTTTCGTGCGCAGGAGTTCCGATGCATCGGCGACGGTGAGCCAGGCCAACTCAGTCATGGCAGTCATGACGATGCTCCCCCGGTCAGACTGAACACATGCGACGGCTCGTCGGCGTAGGTGAGCGCGCCGGTAGCAAGCGCGGCGCGGCGTGCGCGTGCGGCTCGCGTGGAGCGCAGCAGCTCTTGCAAATGCTCCTCGTTCAAGTGCGTCATGCCGACATCCGCAGCCATTTTGCGCACATCCTGCAGCGTCAGATCTTCGTTTGCCATGTTCGTGTTTCCTGTCGTGTCTTTATCATGATGCCATCGCCACGTCGCGTGGCGTGCCACAGCGACTCTGCCATTTTGCATCGTGATGACCGAACGCATCAAATTAATGATGACACGCACGCACACGGCAGCGATGCACAGGCTGGCAGTAGTGTATAAAAAATATAATAAAAACATATGGTTACGATAATTAACCTGTTGGCGCCGCATCGGCCCCATGCCGCAAACGGCAGCGATATTGTTGGGCGGTCGAAGGTAGAATGAAAAACGGTTCAGCGTGTTGACGAACGCATCGGGAGAAATACGGTGGATATGAAAAGTCTCGCTTACCGCATTTTGGGTTCCGCACTGATCGCATTGGTTTTGCTTGGCAATGCGCTCGCCGCCTGGCCGGAGAAAACCGTGCGCGTGGTTATTCCCTGGCCTCCGGGCGGCAGCACGGACATCGTGGGGCGTTTGCTCGCCGCCGAACTCACACAGCGTCTGAAGCAACAGTTCATCATCGACAACCGTGCCGGCGCGGGCAGCATCATCGGCCTGCAACTCGCGTCACAGTTGCCGCCCGACGGCTACTCGCTGATGCTGACCTCGACCGCTTACGGGTTTTTGATCGACAAACCGAAAGTGCCGATTGATCTGGTTAATTCATTTGCGCCCGTGGCCTTCATCGGTATGGGCGACAGTGCGTTCGCGGTGCATCCGTCGTTGCGGGTGAATTCGGTGAAGGAGGTGATTGATCTGGCAAAAAAACGGCCGGGTGAACTGCTGTATGCGTCGTCGGGCATTGGCGGCTTTCCGCACATGTCCACCGAGCTGTTCAAGATGATGACCAAAACGAATATCACGCACATACCGTTCAAAGGCGGCGGACCGGCGGCGGCCGATGTCATGGCCGGACATACGCAGGTGTATTTGGGATCGCTCCCGACGATCGCGGCTTTCATCACCAGCGGCCGCATGAAGCTGCTGGCGACCGGCGGGGTGAAGCGCAACGCGAACTTTCCGAAAGTACCCACGGTGGCGGAAACCGTGCCTGGTTATGAATCGAGTATCTGGTGGGGTCTCTTCGCACCGAAGACCACGCCGGCGGACATCATCGCCCGCGTGCATGCGGAAGTGAACACGGCGCTAACCTCGCCGGAACTGCTCCGCCGGCTGGATGAACAAGGCGCGGTGCCGGCGAAAATGAGCTCCGCGGAATTCGGCAAACTGATGGTGTCCGAAACCAACAAATGGCTGGAAGTGATCCGCGTCGCGGGGATCAAGGGTGAGTGAACTGATCCCGTCATTCCTGCGCAGACCGGAATGCCGGGGCGGGTATTGGCGCCGCAATTCGAGCGATCGAGCCATCGATCGTTCGATGCCCCGCTAACGGCGCTTCGACTTGCGCGCCGCGCGCTGCTCGGCTTCGTATTCCTGGATCGCCTCGTGCGCCGTGGCAAACGCGCTGAGGCTCGCGTAAACGCCGGCATACACGTAGACGTGCAGCAAAATCTCGCCGATCTCGCGCTTGGTCCAGCCGGTGCGCAAACAGGTTTTGACGTGCAGCTTTACCGCGCCGGCCTGTGATTGCGCGGCCGTCGAGGCCAGCGACAGCGCGGCGCGGGTTTTGTGATTGAGTCCGGGCCGCGCCCACACCGTACCCCAGCAGAATTCGTCGGTCACGTCCTCGAATATTTTCAGAAATTCGTCGGCCTCGCGGTAGCGGCGATCTACGTGCGCGTCGCCATGCACCTTGCGCCGCACGACTTCGCCTTTGCGTCCCAGTTCACTCTTCGTGCTGCTCACACTGCGTTTGGCTGCCATGGTGTTCTCCGTTTATTTTTTAGCCATCGTCGATTTATTCAGCGAGCGCGGATCGCGTCCGCGCCAGCGGCCGGAATCGACCTGCGCGAGAAACTCCGCGACGATATTGTTGAACAGCACCGGCTCTTCCAGATTGACCGCGTGGCCGGTGTTCGGCACCACGGTCAGCATGGCGGTTGGGCACACGCGCTTGATGAACACGCCGGGGTCCAGGCAGTTGTCGTCCTCGTCGCCGCTCATGATGTGCAGCGGCACGCGGCACTTGCGCAGCGCGGATTCCAGGCTGTAAATCGTCGGGCGCTTGCCCTGCACGCCGGTCAGCGTGTTGGCGGAACCCAGTGCGGAGTGCTTCGCGAATTCGGCGCAAAAATGCGCAAAGCCACGCGGATTTTTGTTCTGGAACTGCACGCGCGCCGGGCCGATTTGATAGGGCTTGATCGCTTCCGCCGTGCCGAGTTCGAGAAAACGCTTGATCATCACCTGGTTGTCGCCGAGAAACTGTTTACGCTTGTCCGGATCGGAGCCGTAGCCCGCGCCGATTACGGTACACGAGAGTGCCATGCGCGGATAACGCAGCGCGAAGTGCACCGTGGCGTACGCCCCCATCGAGCAGCCGATGATGTGCGCCTTGCGGATTTTCAGATGCCGCATCACGTTGGCGATATCGTCGGTGGCGATGGCCTGCGAATATTTCGATGCCGGCTTCGGCACGTCCGACGGCGGATAGCCGCGCGCGTTGTAGGCAACGCAGCGATAGCGCCGACTGAAATATTGCATCTGCGCTTCCCAGCCCTTGAGGTCATCGGCGAATTCGTGTACCCAGATGATCGGCGCGCCCTTGCCAGATTCTTCGTAATAGAGGCGCACTCCGTTGGATGTTGCGTAAGGCATGGTTCCTCCTGATGAAAGTCTACGTTAGCGTGAGAATTCCGGCACCGCCGCCTGCACAAACTTCGCCGCGTCGTTCAGCCGTTCCAGCGACCACGCGATTTCGATCACGTCCCACGCGTGGCATTGCGAACGTGACGATGCGGCGAGTTCATGAAATTTCTTTTCGATATCCGCATCGGTCATCGGCTTTTCCAGCGAGCCGGTGGCGTGCGGTATGTGTCGTGCGAGGTGACGACCATCCCGCAGAACAATTTCAACATGGGCTGCCGCCGTGTCGCATGACGCATCGGCTTGCGTCGAAACCGTGCTGCGCAGCGCGACCATGGCCGGTTCACGCACGCAGTAATCGGTAAACTGCGCCACGCCCGCCGCCCCATGCACGAGGGCTGCCGCTACCACGTGCGCCACCGAGAGTTTGCCTTCGAGTCCGCTGGTCGGCGCCGCGCGACCGGTGATTTCGAGCGCGAGCGGATTCATGCGCACCGCCACGCTGG
>CANIID010000157.1 GCA_947467315.1 Betaproteobacteria bacterium
AGAGCGATGGCGTAGAGCACATCGCGTTGCGCCGGGTGCGTGTCGGCATGGGCCTGCACCGCGAGATCGCGCAACAGAAAATCGATGCGGCTGCACGCGGGTTTGACGCGCGCGATCCAGTCGGCCTGCAGGGGATCGGGTAGCGCTTCAATCGCGGCGTCGATCAGGGCAATACCGGCCCACCACAATCCGCGCGGCTCCGGCAGCCCGGCGGAAATTTTATGCAGCATGTCGAGCACGTCGTGCATTTGCACGAGGCCGTCGGGCTTGGCGCTTTCTTTTAGCCAGCCCAGCAGGCCGCGCTGGTAGCGCGAGCGCAGCTCTTTCAGCAGCGCCGGAATGACCGAGGGCGTGATATTGCGCGGGTCGGCGTGGGCGGGCGTGTCGCAGGTAGGGTCGGGGAAAAACAGGTCTTTTTCGCTGGCGGATTCGTTGCCGCTGACGCGGGCCAGGTCCCGATACGCCGGAAACAGGCGCAACGGCGTATTCGCGCCGCCCGCGGCAACTTCGGCGGAAAATTCGCGCAGCGCGGTGATGCCGCGACTGATGTTTTCGATTTCGGTTTTGTCCGCGGCGCCCGAACGCATCGCGTTGCGCAACGCCGATTCCAGCTCGGTACCGTAGCGCGTGGCGCCTTCCAGCCGCACCATACGCAGCGCGCCGCAAACCTGGTGCAATTGCGGTGAACAAGCCGCGAGCGCTGAATTCCCGGCGTTTTGCGCCACGTGCGTGGCCATGGCCTCCTGCACTTGCGCCAGCGTGGCATCGATTTGCGGGCGTACCAGTGACAGCAGGCTGGCGCGATTGTCGGCGCTCATGAGGCTGTCGCTTTTGACTGTGCGTTCCGTTGCGTAATCAGTTGAGTACTCAGTTGCGTATTCACTGCGGTCAGCAAGCCGTCTCGGGTGAACGGCTTGGTCAGATACTGGTCTGATCCAGCAATTCGACCGCGTGCGCGATCAAATACCCCATCCTTGCTGGACAGCATGATAATGGGCGTGTTCGCGTAGGCCGGATTTTGTTTGACGATATGGCACGTCTGATAGCCATCGAGCTTAGGCATCATTATGTCCACCAGGATCAAATCGGGGTGATGGTCGCAAATTTTGGCGAGCGCATCGAAGCCGTCACTGGACAGAATGACCTCAAAGCCGGATTGTTTTAGAAATATTTCGGCGCTGCGGCGTATGGTTTCGCTGTCGTCAACCACCAGCACGCGTTGTGGTTTGGGTTCATTTGTAGTCAAGGTTGCACCACAGGTTTGGTCAAATTTTTGTATGATAGACGCCGTGTAACTGGCGTTTGTCGATTGCTTGACGATGTTTCCCTATTTCCACTTCCACTGCACACTCTTCGCTTGGCGCTGATTCAGGCTGGACGATCTTCTTATCTGGCACTTTAAGTTTTACACTATTGCCTTTGATTATAAAAGAAAATATTTGTATTTTCGTGTGCATTAATGCACTGTAACGAGGCCTGTGGCAAGTACGCAACGGCGCGGCAGAAATTGAGTTCCGAATAGACGAAAATCATTTTAAAACATATAGTTACAGTAATTTTACATGACCTCTCTTCATCCTGAATCAGAAAGCGCGGCTCAGCCATGATCGAATTCCGTTGTGGACAGGCTTCAGGCGCCGATTGGCGCGAAGCGGCAACCGCGTGTTTAGCGCAGATCGGGCCAGCGGCCGGCACGCTGGGCTTTTTATATGTGACGGACCTGATCGCCGACCATTTGAGCGAGGTGCTGGAGATGTTCAAAGCCGGCACCGGCATCACGCATTGGGTGGGCGCGGTGGGTATCGGCGTGTGTGCGACGGGCAAGGAATATCACGATCAGCCGGCGGTGGTGGCACTAACCGGCAACTTTGACGCCAGCAGTTTTCGCGTGTTCAGCGGCGTTAACAACGAATCGGCAGCGTCCATGGCGGCGCTGGAATGCGACGGTGCCGCACCCAATTTCGCTATTGTTCACGCCGACCCGCAGACCGAGAAAATGGAGAGCCTCGCACCCGCCCTGGCAAAACGTGTGGAAAGCGGCTTTCTGGTGGGTGGACTGATCAGTTCACGTGGACGCAATCTGCATATTGCCGACAAGGTGGTGGAGGGCGGTGTGTCGGGCGTGGCCTTTTCGGACAGCCTGATTATTGCGACGCGGCTGACGCAGGGCTGCTCGCCGATCGGCCCCAAGCGCGCGGTCACCGGCTGTCAGCGCAATGTGCTGATCAGCCTGGACGGCAAACCGGCGTTTGATGTGTTTCTGGAAGACATCGGCGAAAAACTGGCGGGGGATCTGAATCGCGTGGGTGGGCACATTTTCGCCGGCATTTCCGTGCCGGGCAGCGACACAGGCGATTATCTGGCGCGCAATCTGGTCGGCATCGATACGCAGAGCAAGCTGATTGCCATAGGTGAGTATCTGAAAAAAGGCGACAGCCTGATGTTTTGCCGGCGCGACGCCAAAACCGCCCGTGACGACATGGCGCGCATGCTCGAAAGCATCAAGCAGGGCTTGTACGCAAAACCCTCGGCGGGTGTGTACTACTCGTGCCTCGGCCGCGGCGAATCGCTGTTCGGCAAAGGCAAGGGCGAACTGAAAATGATTCAGGACGTATTCGGCGATATTCCGCTGGCGGGATTTTTTTGCAACGGCGAGATTTCGCACAACCGCTTGTACGGCTACACTGGCGTGCTGACGTTGTTTATCTGACGTGATGTCATACAAGGCGATACCCCCATGCTGAGTGAACTGAATCTGACGTGGACGGATTTGATCTCGCTGGCGTTTTTCGGCGCGGGCTGGATCGGCTACGTCTACTTCGCGCAGTGGCAGGGCGCGCGTATGCCCAGTCTGCACACCAGCATGGACCGCCATCGCCGCGAGTGGATGGTGCAGATGATCGGGCGCGACAATCGCATGGTCGATATCAATGTGATGCGCAGCGTTGCGCGCAGCTCACAGTTTTTTGCTTCCACCTCGATGCTGATACTCGGGGCGCTGGTGGCGTCGATGGGGTATGTGCAGCAGGCGCAGGATCTGGTGCAGGGATTGCCGTTCACGGTGAAGGCCTCGGCGCGATTGCTCGAAATCAAGATGTTGTTGCTGGTGCTGATTTTTGTGATCGCATTTTTCAAATTTTCATGGGCCATACGCCAGCTTAATTTCTGCGCCATCCTGGTGGCCGCCGCGCCCAAGCAGCCAAAACCGCCCAACGACGATCCGGAGCAGCACGCCGCGCACATTAACCGCATCGCGCGCATCACCTCCTACGCCGGCTCGAATTTTAATCATGGGTTGCGCTCGTACTACTTTTCGGTGGCGGCGCTGGGCTGGTTTTTGCATCCATGGCTGATGATGGTGGCGACGGTGTGGGTGGTGTGTGTGCTGCACCACCGCGAGTTCCGCTCCAAGACGCTGCACGCGATGGTGGATGACGATAGGTCGCCGACGCTTAAGCCGTAGTATCGTAACTTTTTGTTTTAAAAAATTTATTTTATATCTAAATTTTCTGGTGACATCATGATTTTGCATCTGCGCGTGTTGCTGGCAGCGATGCCGTGGCTGATATTTTCGACGACGCTTGCCGCACAATCCGCAGCCTGGCCCGCCAAACCGATCCGCTGGATCAGCCCGTTTGCGCCCGGCGGCGGCGCGGACATCACCTCGCGCATCATCGCGCAAAAGCTCGGCCCTGCGTTGAATCAGCAAGTGCTGGTGGATAACCGCGGCGGCGCAGGCGGCAACATCGGTGTGGATATCGCCGCGAAAGCACCGCCGGATGGTTACACCCTGGTGCTCGGCACCATCGGCCCCATCGCCATCAATGTCAGTCTTTACAAAAAACTGCCGTTCGATCCGATAAAAGATTTATTGCCCATCACACAGGCGGCGAATGCATTGAACGTGCTGGTGGTGCATCCGTCGCTGCCTGCGAAAACGGTGAAGGACGTGATCGCAATTGCCAAGGCGCGCCCCGGTGAACTGTCGTTCGGCTCGTCCGGCCCCGGCGCCACGGATCATCTGGCGGGTGAACTGTTCAAAACGTTAACCGGCGTGAACATGGTACACGTGCCGTACAAAGGCGGCGCGCCGGCGATGCTGGATTTAATGGCAGGGCAGGTGCAAACCGTGTTCTCCACGGTATCCACCGCCATCGGCGCCATCAAAGGCGGCAAGGTGCGCGCGATTGCGATGACTGGCGACAAGCGCTTTGAGCTGATGCCCGAGTTGCCGACGATTGCGCAGGCGGGCGTGCCGGGTTTCGAGGTGCGCAATTGGTATGGCGTGTTTGCGCCAGCGGGCACGTCAAAAGAAATCGTTACGCGGCTGAATAGTGAACTGGTGAAAGTGCTGCAAATGCCCGACGTGAAATCCAAGTTGCTGGAGTCGGGTATTGAGGCGCTGCACAGCACGCCGGAACAATTCGCGACGTATATCCAGTCCGAAACCCGACGCTGGGCGAAAGTGGTGAAGGATTCCGGCGCGCGCGCGGAGTAAGCGGCTTACTTTACGGACGCATAGCTTCTGAGCACCACATTGTCGTAGTTCAGCTTGAATACCGGGCCAATCGCACCCGGTGCGCCGCTGTAGGTATCTACTTGTGCGCCCTTGGGTAACTTCACTGCGTTGGCTACGGCGCTGCTGATTAAGATTTCATGTGCCTTGGCGGTGTCTTCACCGAGCTTGCACGCGGCATTCACTTCTTCGCCAAACACATCCTGATCGCCGATGCGCAGCATGTCGCCGTAACCGATGCCGACGCACAGCAGCACTTTGTCCTCGGCCGGGAGATTCTTGCTGTGACGTTGGCAGCATTGCTGCATGGCAATCGCGCTGCGCACGGCGTCGTCGACCGAGCGGTAGATCACCATCAGGCTGTCGCCCTCGGTCTTTAACAGAATGCCGTTGCCGTGTTGTATCACCGGCACCAGCAGGCGATGGGATTCGTAGATGGTTTGCAAAAAATGGATGATGCCGAATTCAGCCGCATTGCGAGAAAACCCGGACAAATCGGTGTACAGCACCGCCCATTTTTCACCGAACAGATTCCAGATACGCTTGTCGACGCGCGCTTTGTCAGACTTGGGATTGAGGCGTTCCTCGATCAGCAATTCAAGCCGATCGGTCGATGCGCGCGAAACGATTTGCCGGATGAATGACATGGCCTGTCTCCTTAATAGCCTACCGCCTGCCCGTCGGTGCGGCGTTCGGACGCGGCGAAATAGCCATCTTCCATTTTGTAAATCAATTGCGCGCGGCCGAAGTCGGTGCTCCATCGGTCGGCTTGCGGCATGTCGTGGCCGCGCGCTGTTAGTGCGGCGATGGTTTCTGCTGGCACGCCGTATTCGATGCCAACTTTGAGGCCGCTGTCGATGCGCCAGCGCGGTGCGTCACTCGCGGCTTGCGGGTTCTGATGATAATCGACCATGCGCGACACCACCTGCATGTGACCCTGCGCCTGCATCGAGCCGCCCATCACGCCGAAGCTCATCAGCGGCTGGCCGCCCTTGGTTAAAAAGCCGGGGATGATGGTGTGAAACGGGCGTTTTTTCGGCGCGACCTGATTGGCGTGGCCAGGTTTTAAACTGAAACCGGAGCCGCGGTTTTGCAGCGCAATGCCGGTGCCGGGCACCACCACGCCCGAACCAAAACCCGAAAAATTCGACTGGATGTACGACACCATCATGCCGGATTCGTCGGCGGCGGTGAGATACACTGTGCCGCCCTTGCTCGGTGTGCCAAACGACGGCGTGCCGGCTTTTTTCATATCGATGAGCTTGGCGCGCTCTTTCAGATAAGCCTTGTCGAGCATCTGCGCCGGCGTGACACGCATGGTGGAAATGTCCGACACGTATTCGTTGATGTCAGCGAAGGCGAGCTTCATCGCTTCGATTTTCAGATGCGTGGCCTCGGGCGAATCGACCGGCATGGACGCGACATCGAAATTTTCGAGGATGCCCAGCGCGATCAGCGCGGCAATGCCCTGACCGTTGGGCGGGATTTCATGCAGCGTATAGCCGCGGTAATCGAGGCCGATGGGTTCTACCCAGTCGAGTGTGTGCGAAGCCAGATCGTCGAGCGTGAGCGCGGCTTTGTGTAGTTTGGCATAGGCCGCGATTTTTTCGGCGAGCTCACCCCGGTAAAACGCTTCGCCCTTGGTTTCGGCAATCAGTTGCAGCGTTTTGGCGTGCGCCGCCGAGACAAATTTTTCACCGGCGGCAACCGCGCGGCCTTTAGGCATAAAAGCTTCGGCAAAACCGGGCTGGTCTTTGAGTTCTGCCACGCCGTTCGCCCACAGGCGGGAAATCGTCGGCGTCACCATAAAACCATCGGCGGCGTATTTGATCGCGGGTTCAAACAAATCGGCGAACGGCAGCTTGCCGTATTTGGCGGACATTTCCACCCAGGCCGACACCGCACCCGGCACGCTGACCGAATCCCAGCCGCGCTGCGGCATCGTAGTTTTGCCCTTGAACCAATCGGGCGTCCATGCGGCAGGCGAGCGGCCAGAGGCGTTCAAACCTTTGAGTTGCTTGCCATCCCACATAATACAAAACGCATCACTGCCGATGCCGTTGCTGGTGGGCTCGAGCACGGTCAACGAAATCGCCGTGGCGAGGATGGCGTCCACCGCGTTGCCGCCTTTTAACATCATGCGCAAACCGGCCTGTGCAGCGAGCGGCTGCGAAGTGGCGACGCAATTGCGCGCGAGCACCGGCATGCGTTGCGAAGCGTAGGGGAACTGATAGTCAAAGAGATTCATGGATTTGCCTGAAAAGGGAGAATTCTACAGCGCGGGCAGATATCAGTCACATCGAGGCTCGCGGTGAACGCGGATCGTGCCTTGCTTGCTGTATCGAGTCGCGTTAGGCTCTTTTCAGGTAAGGGTGCAATGCGATCAACGCAATGGATCGGTCGTGGCGCGAGGTTCCGCTGTTATCTGCACGGGAAAGGTGAATAGGAATGTCTGAGCAGGATGAAGAACTCCATCAGCAGGCGCTATCGGAGAAGCTCCTCGGCATGGTCCACGGCAGTTGGATGTCGCAGGTCACCTGCGTCGCTGCTGAGTTGGGTATTGCGGATTTGCTAGCGAACGGGCCTACACGAGCGGACGAACTGGCGAGGGTTGCCGGTTGCCATGCGCCGTCGCTGCACCGCTTGCTGCGCGCGCTGTCGAGTCTTGATCTATGCAGGGAATGCGCTGACGGTACCTACGAATTAACGCCGATGGGCGCGCTGCTGCGTGCGGATGCGCCGAACTCGATACGCTCTTGGGCCATCTGGTGGGGCAGGCATCTATGGCCGGTATGGGGTCAACTCCAGCACAGCATCAAGACCGGCGAATCCGCCAGAAAATTCATTACCGGCGCCAAGGGTTTTGAGCATTTGGAGCGGGATGCGGCGTTGGCCACGCTGTTCAACAGCGCCATGGCCGAGCTGTCGCGCGTGGCTGTCCAGGCTGTCATACGCGCTTATGATTTTTCCGTCATGCGGCAGATCGTCGATGTCGGTGGCGGGCAAGGCGAGTTACTGGCGGCCGTACTCAATTCGCATCCCGCAACGCGCGGTGTGTTGTTCGATTTGCCACACGCCATCGACAGTGCGCAACAGCATTTGCAGCGATGTGGTGTTGCAGATCGCTGCGAGCGGATTGCAGGCAGTTTCTTCGAATCCGTGCCGGGTGGCGCCGATGCCTATCTTCTCAAGAGCGTGATCGACGATTGGAATGATGAGCGAGCGGGCGTCATTCTCGCGAACTGCAGGCGGGCGATGCCGCAAAGCGCGAAACTGCTGCTGATTGAGCCACTGATGCCCACAAAGTTGGGTACATCGCCTTTCCATCAGTCGATGGCGCGGGTGGATCTCAATATGCTGGTAGCGCACGGCGCTCGCGAGCGAACCGAGGCGGAATTTCGCGAGCTGCTCGGCGCCGGCGGGTTTCAGGTGGCGCGGATCGTCGCTACCGGCACCCACTACAATGTGATCGAGGCGATACCGTGTTGATATTTGTGGTTGATAGATTGCACTAACGGACTTCGCAGACAAATTCTTCAAATTTCCCGCCCGCCGAGCGCGGCAATGCGCGCTCGAAATAGTTGAAATTCAGCTCGAATGCATAGCCTAATGACTCAACTATGACCTTGCCCAATTGCTGTTCCTGGACTGGCGTGAGCGGGGCGTCGCAGACCAGGCGCACCTCGACGCGGGTTAGGGTTTTTTGAATCAACTGATATTGCCGGATCGGTGCGATATCACGGTAGCGGTCGAACCCGACCAATGGCCAATAGCGGTTTCCGTTCGGGTGCCGCAGCATGTTGCGTTGCCGGCCCACGATGTGGTTCAGCGTGGGCAGCGTGCGCCCACAGGGGCGGTCGAGCGGCCCCGCCTGCGCGTAGTCACCAATGTCATAACGGATGAGCGGAGTGGCGAAATTCAGCAAATCCGTAATGACGACACGCCCCGTTTCGCCCGGCGCGCAAGCGTTTCCCTGTTCATCGAGCACTTCGACCCGCAGGGACTCGGACATGATGTGATAGAGCCCGCTGTGCGGGCACTGCAGTGCAATGCCGCCGACTTCCTGAGAGCTGTAGGCATCGACGACATCGATGCCGAGTTGCTGGGCAACCCGCTCGCGAATCGCGGTTGTCAGGGTTTCGCCGATAGTGCGAATTTGCCGCAGAGCAGGCAGCGACAGGGTGTTCTCGCTCATTTCGTCGAGTAGCGCCGCGAGGTTGGTGGGATAGGTCAGCAGATAATGCGGGTTAATCTGCTGTAGCCATTGAGCTTGAGCGGCGATGTCGGTATTGATGGACAGCAAATGGGAGGTTCCACTGGGAAAAATCTCGCTCACCGGCGGCCCCCAGTTCCGGCGATTTTTGGGGGCGCCCGGTTCGACGTTGGCGCGGATGATGGCCAATCTTCCCGTAAAATCACGCTGATGCCATAGATGCTCACGGATCGTGATGGCCCTCCACATCAGTTGGTTGATGGAGGTGCGTTGCACCACCACGGGCTCGCCGCTGGAGCCAGACGTGCTGGTGGTTCCGGTCGGCCCATGTCCTGCGGGAAGCCTGGCGCAATAAAGCTGCTCGCCCGCACCCTGTATGTCGCGGCGCGTTAGAACCGGCAACCGCTGCAATCCTTCCGGATCGGCCAGTTCGCTGGCTGTCAGCCCCGCAGTGGCGAGCCGATCCCGAAAAAAGGTTGAATGACGGGCTGCGTGTTTCGCTACCGTTACCAGTTGCCTGAACTGTCGCGCTTGCAGCGCGGCGACAGGCAGACGCTCGGTTTGCTCGAATTGATTCAGCAGAGCAACGAGCGGTGCAATTCGGGCAGGAGTCAAGGCAGGCCAAACGACGCCAGGGATCTGGCTCGATAGCTGGTTTGCCCAGTGATTCATGGGCAATATTCCATGACGATTATCGGACAACATGCCGCGAGTTCGTAACGACCATACAGAACGTCGTTGATCTTTAACGACGCCGGTATGCAATCGCGCATTTGGCTCAGCGTGGGAAAGCTGTAGCTGGCGATGGCGTCGCGATACACATCTATCGTGTTGATGTCCGCCAAGGGCCAGCCGCTGGCGTGCGCCAGTGCGGCGCGGTCTGGCAGCAGTTGATTGAACGTGTCACGGATGCTCGCGACTTTGATGTTGGTCTGATTCGCCGGTCCGACGGAACCGACCATGGCCATTGCCAACCGCCACTTAAAGGCGTGGAAATTACCAATTTTCCGTGTAAAAGCCGCTTCGCAGGCGGCTTCGGGTGTTTCTGCTGTGTCCGGCCTGATAAACAGACGCAGCGCAACGCGCGCATGAGGTCGGAGAGCGCGCAGCAACTGATCGAAGAGGGTGGCGTACTGTTGTGGGTATTGAAATAACGTCAAGCAGCCATCGCCCATCGCGCGATCAAAGGTGTGTGGCGCAAAAGGCAAGTGCAACCAGTCGGCAAGCACGACATGGCCGCCGCCGGGGCTGTCTTGCCACAGTTTGTGGATCATGCCCGTGTTGTTGTCTACGGCAATCAATGGTTTCGCCAACGGAACCAGTTCCGGCGTAACACCGAATAACAGACATGGTCCCGTGTGCCCGGATAGCGCTCGCGCGAAGAGGTCGATGTCGTCCTGATGGGGCCGCAAGGGCGAAGTCAGGCGCTGCCATTGTCCAGATTGGCCCTGCCAGTGATTTAGATGCGTTGTAGTCATGGCATGAGCAGGGGGATCGTTGGTGTCTAATCCGCCAGCACGCCCGCGTCGCGCGCCACCTTGGCCCAGCGGGCAATTTCAGCGCGATTGTATTGCCCGTATTCATCCGGGGAATTGCCGACGGGGTCTGCACCCTGGCTCGATAAACCTTTGTTGACATCGGGATGCGCCAGCGACTTGCGTACCGATGCGTTGACACGGTCGACGATGGTGCGCGGCGTATGCCCCGGCGCCAGCATGCCGAATCCGCTGGACACCACGAAATCCGCCATGCCGGCTTCGGCCATCACCGGCACGTCGGGCGCGGCGGGTGAACGTTTCGCGCCCGATTGCACCACCATGCGCAGGCGTCCGTCGCGCACGAATTGAATCGCCGAGGGCATGCCGGAGAATTGCATATGCACGTGGCCTGCGACGGTATCGACTGTTGCCGGGCCCACACCCTTATACGGCACATGCACCAATTTCAATTGGGCGCGCGAGGCGAGCATTTCGATGGCAAGATGGGTGGAGGTGCCGCGGCCGGGCGTCGCGTACAGCATTTCATTGGGGCGTGATCGCGCCAGTGCAATCAGCTCCTTCAGGGTGCGTGCCGGCACCGAGGGATGCACCACCAGCGCGTTGGGTACATCGGCCACCAGTGTGATCGGCGTGAAATCGCGCACTGAATCGTAAGGCAGTTTTTTAATCACCGCCGGGTTAATCACGTGTGCGGTGGACACCATCAGCAGCGTATAACCATCTGGCGGCGCTTTGGAGGCGATGTCGGTGCCGATGGTGCTGCTGGCGCCGCCACGATTGTCGATGATGACTTGCTGGCCGAGGTCTTCGCTCATTTTCGGCACGATGAAGCGCGCGATGATGTCGGTGTTGCCGCCCGGCGCAAACGGCACGACCATGCGGATGACTTTGGTGGGGTAGGATTGCGCCAGCGCGCCGCCCGTGCCAACGATGCCGAGCGCCGCGCCGCAGAGTGAACGTAAGTATATGTTATTAAACATTATTTTATTCTGGTTGTATGCCGGCCACGCGGACCACCTTGATCCATTTATCGATTTCGCTGCGGGTAAATTCCGCGAAGGCTTCGGGCGTGCTACCCACCGGATCAGCGCCTTGTCCGCCCAGCGCATCGCGCACCGTGGGATTGCCGAGCGCGGCAATCAATGTGCCGTGAACCCGATCAACGACAGGGCGCGGCGTGCCCGCCGGTGCAAACATGCCGAAGCCGCTGGACACCACAAAATCCTTGATGCCGGCTTCGAGCATGGTCGGCACCTCTTTCACCGCGGGCGAGCGCGTCTTGCCGGTTTGCGCCACCATGCGCAGCTTGCCGCTGCGCACGTATTGAATCACCACCGGCAAACTGGAAAACTGTGTTTGCACATGGCCCGCGAGCAAATCAATCACCGACAGTCCGGTGCTTTTGTAGGGCACATGAATGAGCTTTACTTTTTCAATCGAGCTGAACAACTCGCCGGCGAGATGGCCGACGGTGCCGCGCCCGCCGGTGGAGTAGGTGATCTGCCCCGGCCGCGCGCGTGCCAGCGCGGTGAACTCCTTCACCGTTTTCACCGGCAGCGCGGGATGCACCACCAGCGCGGTGGGCACGTCGGCGATCATCGAGATGGCGGTGAAATCCTTGATCGAATCGTACGGCAGTTTTTTAATCATCGCCGGGTTGATCACATGCGCGGCGGACACGGTGATCAGCGTATAGCCGTCGGCGGGTGAGCGGGCGGCGATCTCGGTGCCGATAATGCTGCCCGCGCCGCCGCGATTGTCGATGATGATTTGCTGGCCGAACAGCTTGCCCATTTCCGGCGCAACGATACGGGCGATGATGTCGGTGTTGCCGCCGGCGGCAAAGGGCACGATCATGCGGATGGTTTTGGTGGGGTAGGTTTGCGCCGGGCTTATCGAAGGCGCCAGTGATGCGAGCAGGCCCACCGCGCATGCCATGGCACGAGTGTGATTCATCAATGGGAAATACATTCGGATTCCTCTCATGATTTAGGGTGCTGCATGCCGGTCGCACTCAGCGAGCGACGATCATACACGCGTTGCCGATGCTTATTTCGCGAGACCTAAATCGCCGAGGACGACTTTGAACTCCGCGTGCTGCGCGTCAAAATAGGCCGCCAGTTCGCGGCTGTTCATGTAGTGATTGACGCTGCCGCCGGTCTCGACATCGCTGCGCCACTCGGGGGTGCGCGTGAGTTTGGCAAACGCATCTTCCCAGAACGCGGTTTGCGCGGGCGTCAAACCCTTGGGCCCGATCATCGGGCGCCAGTTGGCCACCACCGTGTTGATGCCTTGTTCGCGCCACGTCGGCACGTTGGCCAACGCGCCGGTGAGGCGCTGGGGTGCGGCGACCGCCAGCACGCGCAGGCGACCGGCCTGCATGTGCGCTACCAGATTGGCGGCGGGTGTTGCCACCAGGCTGACGTGACCGCCGATGGCCGCCGTCATCGCTTCTCCGCCGGAACTGAACACGGCCACGCGCATTTTTTTTACGTCGCCGCCCGCGATTTTGGCGACCATGGCCGCCGCGATGTGATTGGTGTTGCCGACAGCCGTGGCGATGCCGACCGGCAGCGATTCGGGGCGCGCCTTCAGCGCTTCCACCAGGTCTTTGGCGGTTTTGACCGGCGACTCCGCATTGACCGCGAGGCCGATGTATTCATCGCTCAGCATTGCCAGCGGCGTTACATCCTTGTGGCTTAAGGTGCTCTTGCCGGTAATGTGGTTGGTGAGCAGCGAGGTGGCGGTAAGATAAACATAGTGCGCATCGCCCGTGTGCTGATTCAAATAGGTTTGCGCGATCACGCCGCCACCGCCGGGTTTGTTGATGACGGTGGCGGTCACTTCGATGAAACGTTTGTCCTGCATGATGCGTTGCAGGGTGCGCGCCGTGCGGTCGATGCCGC
>CANIID010000158.1 GCA_947467315.1 Betaproteobacteria bacterium
ATGACTACGCGTACGGGTTTGGTGGGATACGGTTGCGCGTGAGCCAGCGCGGAGGTGAGGCACACGCCTAACGAGAGGAGGGATTTTTTCACGCTTGGCATGGCGTAACGGTCGGCGCTCAGGTTTCCAGCGGCAACCGCACCGGCTTGCCGGAGATCACGGAACGTTCGATGCCGATGGTGGTTTCCAGCACCAGGCGAGCTTCGGCGGGCGTGGCATGCGCCGTGGGGGCGCCGGTGACGAGGTGATCCAGCCATGAGCGTGTTTCGGTGCCGAGCGGCCCCCAGTAATCGCCGAGCGCCCAATCGCCCGAGGGATTGCTGCCGGTGTAGGCAAAGTGGATTTTGTGTCCCGGCACGTAGGCGTGGCCCATGCCTTGTTCGCTATACAACTGGTGATCGCGATGGTCGTCATCGATAATCATCGTGCCGTGCGAGCCCAACAGTTCAACACGATCCGATTGACCGAGGATCGGGTAATTCGCCGGCAGCGCGTAGCTGATACCGAGGTTGATGACGGCACCGTCGGCCAGTGTCATGATCGCCCACGTCACGTCATGAACGTTAAAGCCGGCCTCTTTGAAAATGCCGTGTTGCGCGCGCGCGATTACTTCCACCGGCGGGTTGCCTTCGTTGTACCAAAGCATCAAATCAACAAAATAAGTGAGCACATCGACCACCGGCGTGGCTTCGGGGTTGCGCTTGAGAATTTCAAATGCTTGCGCCCGCGTGTTATAGACGCGGGCCGTGCCGCCGGAAATTTTACCGAGATGGCCGTCGAGCACTTGTTGCTTGGCACGCGCGAAACAGCGCTTGAAGCGGCGGATGTAGCCGATGCGCAGATCCCCCTTTGTTTTTGCCGCAGTGGCGAGGATTTGATCAGCGTCGGCGAGAGTGAGGCCGAGCGGTTTTTCCATCAGCACAGGCTTGCCGAGTTCCAGCGCCTGGCACACCGGCTCGACGTGTTCATGCTCCGGCGTGGAGACGATGACCGCGTTCACTTCGGGCCGCGAGATCATCTCGTAATTGTTGGTCGAGTACACATCCGCGCCGGTTTTTTCCGCGAGTGCGCGCGCGTTGTCGGGGTTCAGATCAGACACCGCGAGAAATCCCACCGAGGGATGCCGTGCGGCAAGACGTGCGCGCAGGCTGCCGATGCGACCCGCGCCGATCACCGCTATCCCCAGTTCCTTGCGCTTCATGTGCTGCTCCCCGAAATATTATAAGTATATGTTTTTATTGAGTTATTCTGCTTTAATGTTCGCCGCCTTGATTACTTTGCCATAGCGATCGATCTCGCGCCGCAGATGGGCCGCCAGTTCCGCAGGCGTATTGCCGACAAGTTCAGCGCCTTCGCTGGTCATGAAATCGCGTATCTCTGACGTTTTCAGCGCGGCGATGGTTTCGCCATGCAGTTTGTTGATGATGGCGGGTGGCGTGCCCGCAGGCACGAACATCGCATACCAGTTTGCCGAATCGAATCCGGGATAGATCGAATCCAGCGTTGGCAAATTCGGCGAGGCCGTGGTGCGCTTGGTCGAGGTAACCGCAAGTCCGCGCACCTTGCCGGAGCGCACATGCGGTAGCGCGGTAACCGCACCGCTGAAAGTGAAGTCGGTTTCGCCGCCGATCAGCGCGGCGATGGACGGCGCGCCGCTGCGATACGGGATGTGCGTCACGCTGATGCCGGCGGCCTGCTTCAACATTTCAATCGCGATGTGATTGGCGGAACCCGCGCCGCTGGAGCCGCCATTGAGCTTGCCCGGATTTTTTTTGGCCAGTGCGACGAATTCCTGCACCGTGCGCGCGGGCACGCTGGGATGCACCATCAAGTATTGCGCCGCAAAGGATATCTGGCTGATCGGCGCAAAGTCCCGCGCGAGATCAAACGATATTTTTTTCACCAGCATCGCGCTGACCGCGATCTGCGAGGTGGCGAACAGTATCGTGTAGCCGTCGGCGGGCGCACGTACCACCAGTTCCGTGCCGATCAGACCGGATGCGCCGGGGCGATTGTCGATCACAAACGGATGTCCCATACTTTCGGTGAAGCGTCGGCCAATCAGCCGCGCCTGGGTGTCGCTGCCGCCGCCGGGTGCGGTGGGTACGACGATGCGCGTGGTGCGGGTGGGGTAGGCTTGGGCGTGTGCGGTGGACGAAGCCAGTGAAAGTCCCAACAGCAGTGAACAGGATGCCGCTACTGCCGTAGATAAACAGATGTGCCGCAGTCGGGTGTGCTTCATGAGTAGGGATATTTACGCTATCAATGCCGGGCTTGCGCATTGTATCCCGCTCGCGTTCCCGCGTGCGACTGGGCCGGTTTAACGCGCCTTTGGTACCTCGGGCGCCAGCGCAGGCGTGTTATCAGGAATCACGACTTCAATGCTGCTGCGGTTGACATTGAGAAACGGCGCTGCCGCCAGTTTGCGACCATCGGCGACGTGCCATACGTCGGCATGCGTCAAGGCCAGGAATGCTTTGGCGTTATTGAGAAAATCCGTGACGCGTGCGCCGGGTAGCATGGTGCCTTCGCCTTGAATCCGAAAACCGTTCGCCAGCACGGTGAATTTCCTGCGATTGCTGCCCTGCTCTGTCATGACGCTCTCTCCCTGTCCCCAAAATTTTGGCGGCCATCCGGGGACGGGCAGGGTCGTCCTGCCCATCCTCAAAGGGTGGAGAGAGTGTATATTGCTGCGCGGCAGCAAATGTAAAATAATCGTAAATAAATGCTTTAATAACAGTGACTTGCAATCAATATTATTGACAAACCCGTGAATTAATTACGGTCTCGCGGCAGGGGGCAGTGTTATTGGCTCGGATAACCACCGCGCAACGCCGCCGACTATCACGCCAAGGCGCTGCGCCAAAGTAACTTAAAGTTTTATAGGCTATTTATCAGGCGACAGTGGTTTTTTGCGCTGGAGAAACGCTTCCATCATGCGCTTGGGTTCATCGGTGCGGCGTGACTCGACGCACGCGCGGATGCCGGCCCAGATGCCGTCCTCGACGGACAGGCGTTCCCAATCGCGCAGCAAGGTTTTTTGCAGGCGCATCACGCGTTGACCGCCGAGCAACAGGGACGTAATCCATTTTTCCACCGCCGCGTCGAGTTCGGCGGCAGGCACGAGTTTTTGCAAAAACCCGATGCGATACGCTTCGGCGGCGTCGATGATGTCGCCGGTGTAAACCAGTTCGGCGGCCTTGCCCCAGCCGATGAGCTTGGGCAGCAGCACCGCCTCCATGCCTGACGGAATGCCGACACGCACTTCGGGCATGCCGAATTTGGCGGTGTCCACGCCCACGCGCAGATCGCAGGCGGCGGCGAGCTCCATACCGAAGCCGAGGCAGTAGCCGTTGATGCGCGCGATCACCGGCACCGGAAACGCGCGTATCGCTTCATTGGCTACATGCGTGAGCGTGTGTTCGACCTCGGCTTCTTCCGGCGAGAGGTCTTTCATTTCGTGGATGTCCGCGCCGGCGATGAAGGATTTATCGCCCGCGCCGGTGATCACGGCGGCACGCAGCCTGTCATCTTGTGCGAGTTTGTTGAAGGTTTCCGCAATCGCCCGTTTGCCCGCCATGCCCAGCGCGTTGCGGCGTGCGGGATTGTTGACGGTGAGGTAGGCGATGCGCCCACCGTCGTTGCCCGGGCCCCGGTCGTCGATGCGCGTTAACAGCAGATCACTCATGCTCATGTAGTCGCCGGGCGCTGCATTTTGACGGCCTGCTCGTGCGTCACATTGGGTGCAACCAATTGGTAAAGCGCGCGCCGCGTATTGCTGAACAACGAGCGCATTTTTTCCGTCCATGGCGTTTTGCGCGCGAGCTGCGCGGCGGGACTTTCCCACACATCGGGACCGGTGAGTTCGTAAGCGGTGAGATAGCGCGGTGCTACCGTGCCTGAGGTGCAGGCGGCCGCCGCATAACGCCGCGCGCGCAGCACGCCGGGAATGTTGGCGCAGCGCGGCAGGTGTTCCTTGTCGTACCACGCATTGTATTCATCGATGATGTGATCGGGAATATCGGTATGCACGATGTACATCCACGGCGCGCCGGTCGCATGTAACTCAGCCAGCGGGGCCGTGGCATTGGCCACGTCGCACATCAGCTTGAAATTCATGCGCTCGCGATGGTCACCGTAAATGCCGCGCATGCGCAGCGACCATGGCGTCGGGTTGGCGACAAGGCTTTGGAAATGTGCGCCAGCTTCGACGGTTTCGTCGGCGGTTTCATACCAGGCGAGATAGCGGATATCTGACTTTTCGCAGAAGTAGCGTCGCGTGCGTACAAAGCCGGGTAGTGCCGTGACTTGCGGCACGTGCTCAAGGTTGTACCAGTCGTTGAATTCGTTGTCGTGCGCGATTGCATTCGGGTGTAGCCTGACCGTGATCAGGCCGCCTGCGTTGGACAGGTCGGATATGTCGGACATGGCAGCCTCGTTCAGGTGACCGCCGGCCCGCGCACCGTGGTGCGATACATCAGCCGCGGCAATGGGTCGTAATCAAACGTCGCCTTGTGCTGCACCGCGATGTTGTCCCACATCAGCAGATCGCCGACGCGCCAACTGTGGCCGTAAATAAATTCGGGCTGCGTGATGTGCGCATACAGTTTGGCCAACTCGGTGTCGCTTTCCGCGCGTGACATGCCAGTGAGGTATGCGGTGTGGCCATCGTTGATAAACAGGCCTTGGCGCTTGGTGACCGGGTGCTCGCGCACCACGTCCATTTCCGTATCGGGCACGCTCGCCAGTTGCTCCGGCGTGGGGGCGTGTTCCTGCACGGTGCGGATGCGGCGGCGTTCTTCGTCCTGCTGCGCGGCGTAATTCTTGAGCCGGTATTCTCGGTAGCTGTGTACGTTGCGAATTTTTTGCAAACGTTGCCGCATCGCCTCCGGCAACGCGGCAAAGGCGGCGGTAGAGCTGGCGAAATAGGTGTTGCCGAGCGCGACGCCGTTTTTTACCGGCACTTCCACGGCATACAGAGCAGACAGCATGCTCGGCTCGCGCTTGTACGATAGATCACTGTGCCAGTAGCGGCCGGCGTCCTGCGCGCCAATAGCACGCCCGTCGGCGTCGAGCTTGTTCGACAGTACAAAAATCTCGTCGTGGCCGCCGAGACGCGCTTCCTTGCGCACATGCGCTTCGAGCGTGCCGAAGCGCCGGGTGAACGCGATTTGTTGTGCGGCGGTGATGTTCTGGTTGCGAAAAAACGCCACTTCGTTGTCGAAGAACGCGTTGGCGATTTGCGCAAAGGTGTGGTCGTCCAGCGGCTGCGATAAATCGACGCCCGATATTTCGGCGCCAAGGTGCTTGCCGATACGGGTAACGGTAATCATGGGGATGCCTCGGAATGCGTGGGAACGCTGAAGTGTGGATCGTAGCGAATTTCCGTCTGAGCGGAAAGGGCGCAACATGTGAAATCCCGCGTAAATGGCAGTGGCGCTTGTGCGGCGCTACGAGCGTAGAGGAGTAGAATAGCGCTTTACGGATAATCCGCATCATTCTGGAATCAAGGGAGCAAATATGAAGCTGTTTGGATCGCCCACATCACCGTATGTGCGCAAGGCGCGCGTGTTGATCGAAGAGAAGGCCCTGCCGGTGGAATTCGTGATCGAAGATCCGTGGGCCGAAAACAGCCCGATCATTGAAAAAAACCCGTTATCCAAGGTGCCCGCGTTGGAGATCGCGCCCAACGATTATATTTTTGAGTCGGTGCTGATCGTGCATTTTCTCGACCATGTCGATGGCCGCTCGTTCACGCCGCGCGACCCGGTGGGTTACTGGGAAGCGCAGCGCTGGCAGGCGCTCGGCAACGGCATTATCGACGCCGCGATCCAACGCATTTTCGAAACCCGCCGCCCGCCCGAACACCAGTTGCGTGACAAGATGGCGCGCGAGGAAGGCCGCATCCATCGCGCCATCGCGCTGGCCGAAAATACTTTCAAGGGTGGCGAATTTCTTGTAGGCACGCGCTTCAGCCTCGCCGATTTGATCATGGGCGTGGCACTGCAATACGTCGATTTCCGCTATCCGCACGACTGGCGCGCGACATCGCCCAAGCTCAAAGCCTGGCACGCGGGCATCGCCGCACGGCCCGCCTTCGTCAAAACACAACCGCCGGATTTCACACCGCCGCAGTAAGCCGTCGCGGGTAGCGCCGCCATTCCTCATGATTCCCCGCAAGCGCATCGACATCGGATGGGCTGATCTGGCCAGCGGACTGCTGGCTTGCGTCGTGCCGGGCGCGTTGGTGGGCGGCGCGCGCGCTGCCGCTAAAGTTGAATCGGCGTGGCGCACTGCGCGGGGTAATCTCGCTTGTCTGTCGGTGCGCAGTGGATTCGATGCACTGCTCAGCGTCTTGCAATTGCCCGCCGGTAGCGAAGTGCTGGTGTCGGCGGTAACCATACGCGATATGACGCGGATCATTGAGGCGCACGGCCTGATCGCGGTGCCCGTCGATGTCGATCACCAAACGCTGGCGGTATCACGTGCCGCGTTGGAACGCGCGCTGTCGCCGCGCACGCGCATGGTGCTCGTGGCGCACCTCTTCGGCAGCCGCATGCCGATGCGCGACGTGGTGGAATTTTCCAATAAAAACAATATCTTACTGATTGAGGATGGCGCGCAGGCGTACACCGGCGACGGCTGGCGCGGCGATATTTCGAGCGATGTGTGCCTGTTCAGTTTCGGGCCGATCAAAACCGCGACGGCGCTGGGCGGCGCGGTGATGACGTTTCGCGACACCGTGCTGCGTGATCGCGTGCGCGACGCGATGTCGGCGTGGCCGTTGCAGGCGCGCGTGTCGTATTGTGCGCGGCTACTCAAGTATGCCTTGCTGGTGTTGCTGGGCTATCGTCCGTGCTACACGGTGTTCGCGAGTGCCATGGCGCTATTGCGCGTGGATTGCGAGCGCCTGTTGGCCGCATCTTTACGTGGGTTCGCCGGCGGAGAGTTCCTGGCGAAAATACGCCGCCGGCCTTCGATGCCGCTGTTGGCGCTGCTGCATCGCCGTATCCGGCAAGGCGTGCAACCCGCGGTAGGGCGCCGCGCGGAACGCGCGCGACAGTTGGCGGCGCTGCTGGGCGCCGAGCCGCTGTCCGTCGTACGGCCCGGCGCTACGGCGGCGTGGCACTCGCACTGGGTGTTTCCGATAGTGCATCCGCGCGCGGACGCGCTGATCGCGTACCTGCAATCACATGGATTTGATGCGACGCGCGGCGCATCCAGCATGGCCGTGGTTGCTGCGACCCACGGTGAAGGCCGCGCCAGCAAAGCGGAGCAACTGTTTGCGCGGTTGTGCTATCTGCCCGCGCATGAAGGTATGCGCGCGCGGGATATTGAACGTCTTGCGGCGGCAGTGCGGGCGTTTGAAGCCGACGCTCTGGCCGGCAACTGGCGCGCTGCGTGATGCTTTGTCGGTTCTAAAAATGCCGTGATGCCGTGACCGGTTTTAACTCCGGGTCCAGCTTCAATTCCAGCAGTGTGTTGTGTTTGAGCGGGCTGCCCAATTGGCCGAGCGCGGCATCCATCTGTGTTTCGTTCGAGGCCGCGAGGTAGCGCCAGTCGTACAGTGTTGCCAGGCCGCTGAAATCCAGTACCGGCGGTTCAATGGTGAATGATTTCAAGGGGCCCCCGGCGAGCCTCGATGCCGCTTCATTCAAAGTTGCATAACGGCGATTGGCCAGAATCACCAGCAGGATTTTTGTGCCTTGATGCCCTGCGGTCCATAAGGCTTCAGAGGCGTACAGCGCGGAGCCGTCGCCGATCACCGCGACGACCTGGCGTTTGTGTTGCGCGATGGCCGCACCTACTGACGCAGCCAACCCCCAGCCGATGCCGCCGCTGCCGTTGATCAAATACTCGCCGGCTTTGAGGGACATCCATTGGCGCACGTCGGAGGTGGAGAGACCCGATTCATCCACCCAGATCGCGTGTGCGAATTTTTTCAGCAGCGCGTGGATGGCGAGTGTCGGGTGCAGCACGCGCGCGTTGCGTGCGGGTAGGGCGAGCGATGCGCGTGCCGGTTTTGTTTTCACCGTGCGTCGGACGAGCGCTGCTGTAATGGCGGTCAGAGACGATTTCAGATCCGTCACGGTTGCCAGTGCGTATTCACCGTCATCCCCACCGGGGGCCTGTGCCGATGCATCGTGGCCCAGCCACGCTTTGCGCTGCGGCAATTCAGCCTCGCTGTAGAGCGTGTTGCGCAGCCCGCGTCCGCCGACGAACAACAGCGCATCGTGCGGCGCCAGTCGGTCAGCGACTTGTTTCAGGCTCGGCGGCAGATAGCCGGCGTAGGCGGCTGACGCACTGCTGATGGGCAGCACGCCGGTGTAAGGCGCGGCATACACCGGCGCGCCGAGTGCTGCGGCCAGTGTTTCCAGTTCAGCGCTGGCATTGTTCCAATGCACGTCTTCGGCGGCGATGATTGCGGGCTTTTTCGCGGCGGCGAGGAATTTTGCATAGGCCGCGACCTGGCTTTTGTCGAGCGACGCCAGCATCGTGGGCGTGACTGCCGACGGTTTCGCATCGGTGCTGGTTTCCAGTAAATCCGGCGGACAGATCAATGCCACCGGGCCGTACGGCGGTGTCATCGCGGTGCGCAGTGCGCGGCGGATGTTCGCCGCCGCGTCAAACGACGTGTTCAGCACGAACACGGCCTTACATACCGCGCCTGCCATCTTTTCCACCGGGCCCCACAAAATCGGGTTGGTATGCAGAAAGCGCCGGTCTTGTCCGCCCACCAGCACCAGCAGCGGCGTGCCTGCGATGCCTGCGGTGTAAAGCGTGCCCATGCCGTTGCCCAGTCCCGGCGCGACGTGCAGGTTGACCACGCCGAGCGAGCGCGTAGCGCGCGCGTAGCCGTCGGCCATCGGCACTGCGCTGACTTCCGACAGCGCCACCACGTATTTCAATTTTTTGCGCTGCTCGCAGGCTTTGACCAGCGGCAGCTCGGTGGTGCCGGGGTTGCCGAAGATGTGGCTGACACCGTTTTGTTCCAGGGTTTGCAGCAGGTATTCGGAGATTTTCATAATTGGCTTGATTCGTTGTGGATCACAACCCATCGCTGTCGTTCCCGCGCTGGCGAGAACATCATGCGATGTGCCATAGGCCACTGTGTTATGGATTCCCGCCTGCGCGGGCATGACGGGTAGGGGACGGTTACTGACTCAGCGCGAGGCCCGCATCTTTGATGACCTTCGCCCACTTGGTGGTTTCCGACTTAAGGAACGCGCGGAATTGTTCGGGGGTGCTGCCGACGGGATCGGCGCCGGTGGCGATAAGGCGCTGTTTGACATCGGGCATTTGCAGGATAGCGGCAATGTCTTTGTGCAGCGTGCCCAAGATGGGTTTCGGCGTGCCGTGCGGTGCCATGACGCCGATCCAGCCGGTGATTTCCACACCGGGCACACCGGCTTCGGCGAGCGTCGGCAGATCGGGCAGGCGCGCGGTGCGTGCAGATGACGCGACGGCCAACGCGCGCAGCCGCCCGGTGTCGATGTGCGGCACGGCGATGGGCATGGTGGTGAACATCATGTCGCTTTCTCCACCGAGCAGGCCGGTCATCGCGGGCGTCTCGCCTTTGTACGGCAGGTGCAGCATTTTCGCGCCGATAACGCTGGCGAATAGTTCCGCGCCAAGATGATTCATGTTGCCGCTGCCGGACGAGGCGTAACGCACGCCTTGCGGTTTGGCTTTGGCGAGCGCCACGAGACTCTTCACCGAGTTACCTGCGAACGACGCGTTGGCCACCACCAGAAAGGTGATCGAGGTGAGTTGTGTGACGGGATCAAAATCTTCCAGTGGGCGATACGGCAGATTTTTGTACACACTGGGATTGACCGAGAGATGACTGATCGCGCCCGTGATCACCGTGTAGCCGTCGGCGTTCGCTTTCGCACCCGCTTCGAGGCCGATGATGCCGTTGGCGCCGGGGCGATTATCCACCACGACGGTTTTGTTCCAGCGCTCATTGAGGCGCTGTGTGACCAGCCGCACGACGCTATCGAAACTGCTGCCGGCGGCCTGCGGCACGATCACACGTACGGGCTTGTCGGGATAGGCGAACGCGGATGACGCTGCTGCGAGCGTGATTGCAAAGAGACATAGAGTAGTCTGTGGTTTCAAAAAATATCCTTTAAAAACATATATTTACGTTAATTCATCAATCCCTGCGTAGACCTCTGTTTCTCACCGTTCAGTCATTCCTGCCCTTCGGATGCCGCTGCCGAAAACTGCTCTTGGGTTTCCACCCGTATACCCTGGCACAGGTTTCGCCCATCAGCTTGGCCTTGTCGCTTTCGCTCAGGCGTTGGTTCAGACGGAAAGGATCAACGCCATTGATGTACGGGAAGAGCGGGTAGGTGCGCGTCCAGTCGGTGCCCCATAGGCAGCGATCCAGACCCCATGCATCGAACACGCGTAGCAGGTTGTCCCAGATGTCGCCGTGGGGATAGGGCAGTGCCGATAGGGTGCAGGCGCCGCTGACCTTGATCACGGCGTTTGGCCGCTTGGCGAGCGCCAGCACCTTGGGCAGGTCGGCCCATGCCTCGGGTGTGGCGGGCGCGGTGCGCGGTTGGTACATGCCCAGGTGGTCGAGCACGAAGCGCGTTTCAGGATGGCGGTCGATCAGTGCCATGGCCGCATCCAGATTGCCGCCGCACTGAAAATTCACCGGCAAGCTTTGCCGCGCGGCTGCTTTCGCGATGGTATCGGCGCCGGACATGTTCATCTCGCCCCCGTGGTGCTTGCCGAGCATGAGACGCACGGCCACCGCGCCGGCCGTGCGTTTCCATTCAGCGATGGTTTCGCCTACCCCCGGATTGTCCGGATCGACCGGCCTGACGATGGCGAAGCGGTCGGGATACGCGCGCTGCACGTCCACCGCGTAGCTGGGATCGAAACCGTACATGCCTCTGGGCGAGACCGCAATGGCGCCATCCACGCCGACGGCGTCCATGGCCATTACCATTTCATCGGCGGTGACGTGGCTGCGTCCATCGTCATGGGGATTGGCCCAAGGGCGTTGCGGGGTGTTGGCCTGAAAGGGGTGGACCTGGCAATCGATGACTAACACGTGAAGTTCCTTTGAGAGTTTGATCGGAATATTAATCCGCGCGCATACCACTGTCTTTTACCACTTTCGACCAGCGCTTCGCTTCGGACTGAATAAAAGTTTTGAATTCGGCGGGGGAGTTCGCCACCACGTCGGTCGCGTCCTTGGTAAAGCGATCGACGAGATCCGGCGCGCGCGCGGCTTTCACCACGACGCTGTTGATGGTGTTGACCAGCGCGGCAGGCGTGGATGACGGCGCCAGCACGCCGACCCAACTGGCGAAATCGTAACCGGGCACGGCTTCAGCCGCCGATGCGATTTGCGGCAAGGCGGGCAATCGTTTCGGGCTGGTGATCGCCAGCGCGCGCATGCGGCCTGCGTTGACGTGCGGCATCACCGCGCTCACCGCCAGTGCGCTTAAGTCCGCCTCGCCGCCCAACACGGCAGTGAGCGCGGGGCCGCCGCCTTTGTAGGGAATGTGCAGCATTTTCACGCCCGCGAGATTGGCAAAGAGCTCCACGGCGACATGCAGATTGCTGGCATTGCCGGAAGATGAATAATTGATCTTGCCGGGCTGCGCTCTAGCCAGCGCAACCAGTTGCTGGATCGTCTTCGCGGGCACCGACGGATGCACCACCAGCAAATACGGCGAGGTGACCACCAGCGATATGGGCGCCAGATCCTTCTCGTAGTCGTACGACATCTTGCCCAGCATCGACGGGTTGATCACCATCGGCAGCGATTGCAGCAGCAGCGTGTAGCCGTCGCCCGGACTGCGCGCCACCATCTCGCTGCCCACGCCGGTGAGGCCACCCGTGCGGTTATCGACGATGACCGTTTGCCCGGTTTGTTCAGTCATCTTCTGGCCGAGCAGTCGGCCCACCACATCGATGATGCCGCCGGGGGGTACCGGCACCACCAGCCGGATGGGTTTGGCGGGATAGTTCTGTGCGTGCGCCGCGCTCGCGGTGAACAACAACATCAGTATCGCAAGGATTTTCATGCTGACTCCGTTGTGGCGTTATGCGTTGCTGCGTTCCATGCCCATCACATGCTGCGCAATCTCCAGCCGCGTCGCCACCCAGACGTCAGGCGACTTCATGGCCATTTCCACTACGCGCTGAAAATAATAAGCGCCGTGTGGACGCCCGAAGATGTGCGCGTGCACCGTGCAGTCCACTTGTGCGGGGCCACTCTCGTACTGTGCCGGGTCGCGCAGGCGTATCAGTTGTTCCTCGAAGGTGCTGACGATGGCATTCACCGGTGCGCCGTCTTTCATCGAGCGCATGTCGTTCACGTCGGTCGAAAGCGGTATTGCCACGATTTTTTTGCCATTGCAGATTTCAACCCACGGCAGGTCGTCGGCCAGCGTGTCGCCGTGCCACACATAACCTGCTTCAGCGAGTAATCGCGCGGTGTTCGCGCTGGGCGTGGCGCGCGGCGAGAGCCAGCCTTTGACGGTTTGGCCAGATACGTTCTGCAAAAGGTCAGTGCAGCGTTTGATATTGGCGCGCTCTTCATCTTCTTTCATCATCACCGGCATTACGTCCATCGCGTACGAGTGCGACACGATTTCGTGGCCAGCGGCGGCCACCGCTTTGACCGCATCGGGATGTCGTTCGGCAATAATCGCGTTGGTCATCACGCTGGCTTTTGCGCCGTGACGCGCAAAGCCCTCGAGTAGACGGTAAATGCCGCGCCGCGGGCCGTATTCCGCCCAAGAGATGGCGGTGTTGTCGAGCACACCCGGCGGCAGGGGGTTGCCCATCGGGCTGATCCCAGGCGCCTTGCCGTCAGACCAGGCTTCGAGACAGACGTTAAAACACACGGCAATACGTTTATTGCCGGGCCACAACCGCGCGGATGGTTTCATGATTATTTTTTTAGACCGATAATTTGCATTAATTTTGCCAGCTCTGCATCTTCCTTTGCGATCAACGCGCCGAATTCGGCGGCGGGTAGAAACGCGGGCTTGACGTATAGTTTTTCGCTGTTGCTGGCGAACTCCGCACTCTGCACGGTTTGGCGTATCGAATTTTCCAGCATCGCGATCACCGCTTTGGGCGTACCCTTGGGC
>CANIID010000159.1 GCA_947467315.1 Betaproteobacteria bacterium
ATGCAATTGCGCCTGCCGGTGGTGGTGATCGGCGGCGGCCTGACGGCCATCGACACCGCGACCGAATCGCTGGCGTATTACCCGCTGCAAATCGAAAAGTTTCTCAAGCGTTACGAAGCCATGGCGCGCGAGCACGGCGAAATGGCGGCGCGCCTGGCGTGGAACGAAGAAGAGCGCATCATCGCCGATGAGTTTTTGACGCACGCACGCGCGCTGCGTTCCGAGCGCATGCGCGCGGTGGCGGAGGAGCGCGAACCGCGCATCGTCGAAATGTTGCAATCGTGGGGTGGCGCAACGATCGCGTATCGCAAGCGGCTGGTGGATAGCCCGTCGTATACGTTAAATCATGAGGAAGTACACAAGGCGCTAGAAGAAGGCATCACGTTCGCCGAGGGACTGACGCCCACCGGCGTAGACGTTGATCAATACGGTCACGCGTGTGCGTTGAAGGTGGCGGTGGCCGACGGCAGCGAAATCGCCATGCCGGCGCGTACCGTACTCATCGCGGCCGGTACTCAGCCCAACACTGTGCTGGCGCGCGAAGACGCCGCCAATTTCAAACTTGATGGGCGTTATTTTCAGGCGCACGATGCCGCTGGCAATCCGATAAGCGCAGAGAAAGCCATATCAAAACCTAATGAAATCAATGTGTTACTGTCGAAGCAAGCCGACGGCCGTTGCATGAGCTATTTCGGCGACGTGCATCCGTCGTTCTTCGGCAACGTGGTCAAGGCCATCGGCAGCGCCAAGCAGGGCCATCCGGTGGTGAGCAAGGCGCTGGAAGCCGTGCAACCCGCAGCTACCGTGAGCGATGCGACGTTCCTCGAGCGCTTCAATGATGAACTGCGCGCGACGGTGCATGAAGTCAAACGCCTGACGCCGATGATTATCGAAGTGGTGGTGCGCGCGCCCCTCGCCGCGCGGCGCTTTCAGCCCGGCCAGTTTTACCGCCTGCAAAACTTTGAATCGACCGCACCGAAAATCGAAAACACGCGCCTTGGCATGGAAGGCCTCGCACTTACCGGCGCATGGGTGGATCGCGAACGCGGCCTGATGTCCACCATCGTGCTGGAAATGGGCGGCTCCAGCGATTTGTGCCTGACGTTAAAGCCCGGCGAACCGGTGATCCTGATGGGGCCCACTGGCACGCCGACGGAAATTCCGTCGGACGAAACCGTCGCGCTGGTGGGCGGCGGGCTGGGCAACGCGGTGTTGTTCTCGATTGGGCAAGCAATGCGCAAGGCCGGCAGCAAGGTGTTGTACTTCGCTGGCTACAAAAAGATGATCGACCGCTACAAGATCGAAGAGATCGAAGCCGCGGCCGACGTGGTGGTGTGGTGCTGCGACGAAGAGCCGGGCTTTACGCCGTCGCCCAAACGCCCGCAAGATAAAACTTTCGTCGGCAACATCGTGCAGTGCATGCACAGCTACGCCATCGGCGATCTCGGCGTGCAATCGATCCCGCTGAAAGACGCCGACCGTATCATCGCCATCGGCTCGGATCGCATGATGGCGGCGGTGGCACGCGCGCGTCACGAAGTGCTGAAGCCCTTCGTAAAAGCGCAGCACTTTGCCATCGGCTCCATCAACTCGCCGATGCAGTGCATGATGAAAGAAATCTGCGCGCAGTGTCTGCAGGCGCAGGTTGATCCGGTGACCGGCAAAACCAGCTACGTGTTCTCGTGCTTCAATCAGGATCAGCCGCTGGATAACGTCGATTGGAACGGCCTCAATCAGCGGCTGCGGCAGAATTCCGTGCAGGAAAAACTCACCGCCGAGTGGCTGGATCACTGCCTGCTGAAACTCGGCGCGCGGGAGATGCAGCGGATTTAATCAGCAAGTAAGGATGTGCGATGAGTCATAAACTACCCAACCCCTGCGGCGCTCACTTGCTGGCGCGCGCGTTAAAACGTCACGGCGTCGAGGTGCTGTTCGGGCAAAGCCTGCCCTCGGCGCTGCACCTGGTGATTCCCGAATTCGGTATGCGGCAAATAGCGTATCGCACCGAGAACGCAGGTGCGGCGATGGCCGACGGCTATGCGCGCGCCTCGCAAAAAGTTGCCGTGGTGACCGCGCAGAATGGGCCGGCGGCGGCTTTGCTGGCGCCGGGCTTGGCCGAAGCATTAAAAGCGTCAGTGCCTATCGTCGCCATCGTGCAGGACGTGCGGCGCAACCAGACCGACAAGAACGCCTTTCAGGAACTCGATCACTTCGATATTTTTCGCGGCTGCACCAAGTGGGTAAAACGTGTCAGCGACATCACACGCATCGAAGACTACGTGGATATGGCATTCACCGCGGCGGCTAGCGGCAGGCCCGGTCCGGTGGTGCTGCTGTTTCCGCAGGATTTGTTGTTGGAAGCCGCGAAGACGGATAGCGGCGACCAACGCCGTGCGTCACTGGGCGTGTATCCGCTCGACCGCAGCATGGCTGATCCGGCGCGCATCGAAGAAGCCGCGCGCATGCTGGCGCACGCCGAGCATCCGTTGATCGTCGCGGGCGGGGGTGTGCATCTGTCCGCCGCGCACGAGGCGTTGGCGCGCTTGCAGGAGTCGGCAGGTATTCCCGTCGCAACCACCAGCATGGGCAAGGGTGCGGTGGCGGAAACGCATGCGTTGTCGCTGGGCGTGATTGGCTATTTCATGGGCACGCGCGGCATGGCCCGGCATATGCGCGCGCTGATTGATCGGGCCGATTGCGTACTGTTCGTCGGCGACCGCACCAATCAAAATGGCACGGATTCGTGGACGTTGTTCCCAAAATCTGCGCGCTACATCCACATAGACATCGACGCGCAGGAAGTCGGGCGCAATTACGAAGCAGTGCGTCTGGTGGGCGACGCGAAGTTAACGCTTGAGGCGTTGACCGAAACCATGGCGCGTCATGATTTGAGCAAACGCCGTGCGGCACGCAGTGAAGCAGAACAGAAAATCGCCGCCGGTAAAAAAGCGTTTCAAGGCGAAGCGCACGGCATGTTGCACTCAAACGCGGCCCCAATACGTCCCGAACGATTGATGAATGACTTGCAAAGCTTAATGACGCCGAATACGCAAATCGTCACCGACGCCAGCTACTCGTCGATCTGGGCAATGAACTACCTGACCGCCACTTATCCGGGACAACGCTTTTTAACCGGACGCGGACTCGCTGGACTGGGCTGGGGATTTCCCGCGGCAATAGGTGCAAAGATCGCGCACCCGTCGCGCGAAGTCGTGTGCATCACCGGCGATGGCGCCTTCGCGCACATGTGGAGCGAACTTGAAACCGCAGTGCGCATGAAGGCCAAGATAATAATAATTGTTATTAATAATCAAATACTTGGATATCAATGGCACGCCGAGGACGTGCTATACGGCGGTCATACCGACGCCTGCCAGTTTGCGCCGGTGGATCACGCCGCGATTGCGCGGGCGTGCGGCTGCGAGGGTGTGCGCGTGGAGCAGGCGGCTGACTTCAAACCGGCGCTGGAGCGTGCGTTGCGTTCAACGCAAACCACCGTGATCGACGTGATGATTGATCCGAAAGCCTATCCGCCGATTACGCTTTATGAAGGGAAGATGTCGTAAGCCGAAATCGCTGCGCGCTCCAATCGGCTTACTCCGCTGCTACCTCGCGCAACGCCCCCGCAATCGTCCCCACCAACTCATCAATCTGCGCCTTGCTGACGATGAGCGGCGGCGACAACGCAATGATGTCTCCGGTGGTGCGTATCAGCACACCTTTCTCAAAGCATTTCAAAAACGTTTTAAACGCGCGTTCGGTAGGCTTGCCCGGTTTGGGTTCAAGTTCAATTCCTGCAACCAGGCCGATGTTGCGGATGTCGATGACGTTGGGCATTTCACGCAAGCTGTGCACGGCCTGCTCGAAGTAGGTTGCGAGTTCGCGGGCGCGGGCGAACAAGCCTTCTTCTTCGTAGACATCCAGCGTGGCTTCGGCGGCGGCGGTGGCGAGCGGGTGGCCGGAGTAGGTGTAGCCGTGAAACAGTTCCACGGTATCCGGCGGCGCGTTGTTGACCACTGTGTCGTAAATGCCTTTGCGCACCGCGACGGCACCCATCGGCACCATGGCGTTGGTGATGCCTTTGGCTAGGGTGATGATGTCGGGCGTCACATCAAAGGTCTGCGCGGCAAAGGCGTGGCCGGTGCGGCCAAAGCCGGTGATCACCTCGTCAAATATCAGTAACAGATTGTATTTATTACAGATTTCACGCAGGCGCTTGAGATAACCCTTGGGCGGGATTAGTACGCCGGCCGAGCCTGCCATCGGCTCAACGATCACGGCGGCAATGTTGGAGGCATCGTGCAGCGCGATGATGCGTGTTTCGAGTTCATCGGCGAGATGCGCGCCCCAGTTGGGTTCACCGCGCGTGAAGGCATTTTCTGCGATGTTATGGGTGTGCGGCAGATGATCTACGCGCGGCAACATGCTGCCGTACATTTTGCGATTGGCGGGCATGCCGCCCACCGATATGCCGCCGAAACCCACGCCGTGATAGCCGCGCTCGCGCCCGACGAACACCGTGCGATGGCCTTCGCCGCGTACGCGGTGATAGGCGAGCGCGATTTTCATCGCGGTGTCCACTGCTTCGGAGCCGGAGTTGGTGAAAAACACATGATCCAGATCGCCCGGGAGCATGGCGGCGATGCGCGTCGCCACGCGGAACGAGCCGGGGTGGCCCATTTGGAATGCCGGCGCGTAATCCATGGTCGCCGCCTGCTTTTGCACCGCTTCAACGATTTTGGTGCGGCAGTGGCCGGCATTGGTACACCACAGGCCCGAGGTGCCATCGAGCACTTTGCGGCCGTCGTCGGTGACGTAGTGCATGTCCTTGGCGCCCACCATCATGCGCGGCGCCGCTTTGAATGCGCGGTTGGCGGTGAAGGGCATCCAGTGAGCATCTAATGACAGGTCGTTGGGTGGCATGGCGATTATCTTGGTTATAGGATGGCGATCATTTTACTCCGGACGTTTCGCGCGCGCGTTTTTTCACCGACTGGGAATGGGCTAAAATTCAAGGCATCCGGCAACGGCAACATCGCAGGTCAGGGGAAGCTATGGCGCAGGCAAGCAATAGCAGTAACGATAACATCGCCGAAAAAATAGAAGTCCGCGACGGCATGCGCGTACATTGGGATGCGCCGATTCCCGCCGGCGACGGCATCGTCTTGCGCTGCGATGTTTTTCGTCCGCTGAAGGAGGGCCGTTATCCAGTGATTTTGACGTATGGCCCCTACGCCAAGGGTCTTGCCTTTCAGGAGGGCAACAAAGGCAATTGGGACATGCTGGTCAAGCTGCATCCGGACGTGCTCGAAGGTTCCAGCAACCTATATCAAAGCTGGGAGCTGGTGGATCCCGAAAAGTGGGTGCCCGACGGTTATGTGTGCGTGCGCGTGGATTCGCGCGGCACCGGGCATTCGCCGGGCTTCATTGATTTCTGGTCGCCGCGCGAGACGCAGGATTTGTATGAATGCATCGAATGGTGCGCGGCGCAGCCGTGGTGCAGCGGCAAGGTCGGCTTGAACGGGATTTCTTACTATGCGATGAATGCGTGGCAGGTTGCATGCCTTGAGCCGCCGCATCTCACGGCGATTTGCGCATGGGAAGGCGCGGGCGATTTTTATCGCGATGCCACGCGGCACGGCGGCATCATGAGTATGTTTCTGACCGATTGGGTGCCGCGCGCCATCAAGCGTGCGCAGTTCGGCGTGGGCGACCGCAGTTTGCGCAGCCAGGTGACGGGTGATCTCATCGCCGGGCCGCCGACCTTGCCGGAAGAAGAACTCGCCAGGAATCGCATCGATATCACCCGATGGGTACTCGACCATCCGTTTGACGAAGCGGTACACCGTGCGCACTCGCCGGACTGGAGTCAGATTAAGGTGCCGTTTTTGTCGGCAGCGAACTGGGGCGGCATGGGCCTGCACACGCGCGGCAACTTCGAGGGCTTTGTCAACGCGCCGGCCCAACAAAAATGGCTGGAAGCGCACGGTGGCGGGCATTGGGAAAGCTTCTATACCAAGTACGGCGAAACGCTACAGAAAAAATTCTTTGGCCATTTTCTGAAGGGTGAAAACACCGGCTGGGACAAGCAGCCGCCGGTGCTGCTGCAAGTGCGCCACCCGGAACGTTTTGTCGAGCGCGCGGAAAACGAATGGCCCATCGCACGCACGCAGTGGACGAAGTATTACCTCAATCCGGTCGATTCCAGTCTTTCGACCACGCCGCCATCCACAGCCACGAAAATCGATTATGCAAGCATGAGCGATGGGTTGTTGTTTTTGACGCCGCCGTTTGAAAAAGAAACCGAGTTTACCGGCCCGGTCGCCGCCAAATTGTTTGTGTCGTCGAGCACGCGCGATGCGGATATTTTTCTCGTGCTGCGCCTGATTGCCCCAGACGGCAGCGAGGTGACGTATCGCGGCTCGAACGATCCGCGCGTGCCCATCGGCCTCGGCTGGCTGCGCGCGTCGCATCGCAAACTCGACGCTGCGAAAAGCCTGCCGTACCGGCCTTGGCACACGCACGACGAAGCGCAGCCGCTGACACCGAACGAGTCAGTCGAACTCGATGTTGAAATCTGGCCGACATGCATCGTCGTGCCTGCGGGCTACCGGCTCGGCCTCGCGGTGCGCGGCAAGGATTTCGCCCACCCCGGCCCCAAGGTGGAGATCCCCGGCGTGATGTATACGTTGACCGGCGTGGGGCCGTTTCTACATACGCATCCGAAAGATCGGCCACCGGAAATCTTCGACAGTACCAACACGCTGCACTTTGATGCGGCGCGCAGGCCGTACGTGCTGCTGCCGGTGATCCCCGCTAAATAACAGTGCATATGTTATTGTTTATAAAGGATATTATGAGATACGCCCTGCGTCGGCTTGCATACGTCTGTCTGGGTGCGTTTGTATTCTTGAACGCGGCTCACTCCGCAGTTGCACAAGATTATCCCGTGCGGCCTATCCGCATGATCGTGCCGTTCCCGGCGGGTAGCGCGCCGGATTCCATCGCGCGCATCGTCACGCTGCACATGCAGCAGACGCTGGGACAAAACATCGTGATCGACAATCGGCCCGGCGCGCAGAGCGTGATTGGCGCTGTCGAAGCTACGCGCAGCATGCCGGACGGCTACACGCTGCTCGCCGGCAGCAACACCGCGATGGCGGCGAACGTGAGCCTCTTCAAAAAACTGCCGTACGATCCGGTGAAGGATTTTGATGCGGTGGCACGCTTCATCACGTCGGCGTTGATGCTGGTGGTGCGCGCAGATTTCCCGGCGCGCAATTTGTCGGAATTTGTCACGCATGCGAAGGCGCGGCCTGGGCAACTGTCCGCAGGCTATGCGTCGGCGGGCATGCAGGTGGGGCTGGCGGAATTGAAAGTGCGCGCGGGCATCAGCGTGGTGGAGGTGCCCTACAAGGGCGTGCCGCAAGCCGTCACCGATATCATCGGTGGGCAGATTGCATTTACCTTTGCGGATTCGGCAGTGGCCATCACGCAGGCGCAGGGTGCCAAGGTGCGCGCACTGGCGGTGACTACCGCGAAACGCTCGACGCTGGTGCCGGATATCCCCTCGATGGCAGAAGAAATTCCCGGCTTCGACATCGGCGTATGGAATGGATTGTTCGCGCGCGCGGGCACGCCCAGGGCAGTCGTGGCAAAACTCAATGAGGCCGCGAACAAAGCCGTCACATCGCCAGACGTGGTGGCCAAGTTAAGGTCACTGGGGCAGGAACCGGGGTCGATGACGCCGGAAGAATTCCGCGCGTTTCAGCTTGCTGAAATCAAGAAATGGGCAGCGCAAATCAAGGCTGCGGGCATACAGCCCGAATAGTCTTGTCCACAACACCACGTAAACGCATCGTTGTATTTTCCGGCCCCACGGCGACGGTGCAAAACACCGTGCCGCTGGTGACCAGCAACAAGGCGCGCGCGAAATACGGGCTGCCTCTGTTGACCCATGCCGATGGAACGGCGCAGCGGTTCGATGCCTTGCGGCCCCAGCGGCTTGCAGCGCCGGTTACCGTGTATGTGCGTCAGTTCAGCGCGCATCCGCTGGAGCGCGATGCGGCGGAGTTGTATGCGCCGCCAGATGGTTACGTGGGGGCGGATGGCCAATTCACACGTGAGCGCCGCGAGGCATCCGACGTGCCCGTGTATGAAGTCACGCTAAAACCCGAGGACGGCGTTTACCTGCTGCCATACATGGCGCGCCAGGCCGATGGCAAAGCGTGGGAAGACGACACTGCGTACGCAGGCGCCCCCGAGTCTCTTGCGCGCCAGCCGTTCTATCCGGATGCCTCACGCCTGTTCGAGGAAATTGACCGTTTCGGCCTGGGTGAGACCAGCGGACTGAACAATCTGCTGGCATCGCGCGCAGACTATGATTTTGTGCGGGTCGTGCCGTCGGGCGGTTACAAGAAAGGTCTCGCGGAAGCCGAGCGCAGTGACTTGGGCGACGGCGCGGGGGGTGATATCGCACCCGAACGCATGGGCCATGATTTCTTCAACTACCGGCCTTTTCATCTGTGGCGCGATCCGCCGCGCGCGATGATGGCGCGCGTGGTCAATCAGGTGCAAGCGGCGATGGACAGCGGTCGCTACGCAGGCGGCATCTGGCTCGAAGGCAGCCCGAATCTCGAAGAAACGCTGATGTGGATGAACCTGTTGATCGACACCACGCTGCCCATCTGCGGCAATTCGTCGCAGCGCCCGCACGGCAGTCTGGCCAACGACGGCGACCGCAATGTCGTCGATTCGGTGAACTGGATTCTTTCCGAGGCATGGCAGGACGAGCGCGGCGACAATGCGGCGGGCGTAGTCGCGGTGCTCGATCAGTTGGTTTACGCCGCGCGCGAGGTGCAAAAAGCAGATGCCCGGCCCGGCGGCTATACCGCCACCGGCGGCCATGGCGGCATCATCGGCAGTATGGGGCATCCGCCGGGCGCGCCGGTGATGACCTATGTGCCGAACCGGCGGCATACGCATCATTCCGCAGTTAGTCTGCGCAAACTGCCGCAGAGCGTCAATGGCGTGCGGCAGATCGACGGCATCATTACATCCGTATCGGTACGCATCAAAGATGAAAGCGGCTGGCTGTTACCCGATGCGCTACCCGAATTGCGCTTCGCACGCACTGCGCGTTATTTGCCTGCGAGCGCTGATGTCAGCAGCGCAGGAGAAGTCGAAATCCATGCGCGCATTGCGCATAACCTTTCGCATTCGCCGCTGGCGGGGTTCATCGCTGAAGGACAGGCGGGCAACGCCAAGGTCGCGCGGCCTATTGACGCGGCGCTGATGGAAGCCACGTTCTGCGGCATGCCGGTGGTGCGCGTGGGGCGTGGCAACGCTGAGGGGATCATTCCGCGCAGCCGTGACGGGCTGACCATCGGCGGCAGCAATCTCACCGCGAACAAAGCGCGCTTGTTGCTGATGGCGTGCCTGCTGAAATTGGGCGCGCTGCCGCCAGCGGCTGATTGCAAAAATCCAACGGATGCGGAGAAGGCGGCTGTCAAAGCAAAAATCGCCGAGTACCAGGCGATTTTTGATACGCACTGATATTTGGAACGCTGACTTATAATGCCACGCATGCCAAGACACATCGCCTGTTTGACTTTCGACTTCGACGCCATGTCAGGGTTTATTTCACGCGGCATGAGTTCGCCTTCGCCGATTTCGCGTGGCGAGTTCGGCGCGAATGTCGGCGCGCAGCGCATTCTCGATTTGTTGAAAAAGTATGACGTGCCCAGCAGTTGGTACATCCCCGGCCACACGCTCGAAACCTATGCGGATCAATGCAAGCGCGTGTTCGACGCGGGGCACGAGATTGGCCATCACGGGTGGACGCACGTGCCGCCGGCGGCCATGACGCGTGAGCAGGAGGAAGAAGGTCTGGTGCGCGCCAATATTCAGATCCGAAAACTCACGGGTAAATACGCGCGTGGCTATCGTTCGCCGTCGTGGGATTTAAGTCCGCACTCGGTGGAACTGTTGCTGAAACACAATTTCAAGTACGACAGCAGCATGATGGGCGACGACTACACGCCGTACCGCGTGCGGCAGGGTGATGTGATTGAACTGGAAAAGCCGGCGGTATTCGGCAAGCCGACCAAGCTGATTGAAATGCCGGTCAGTTGGTCGCTGGATGATTACCCGCATTTTGAGTTTGTGCGCACGAACACCACGATTCTGCCCGGCAATATGAACGCACATCATGTGCTGCAAAACTGGACGGACGATTTCATGTATTTGCGTGATCACCTCGATTGGGGCGTGATTACGTACACGTTTCATCCGTTCGTGATCGGGCGGGGACATCGCATGATCGTGCTGGAAAAGTTGATCCGTACGCTGAAGGACAACGGCGCGGTGTTTATGCGCTTGGGTGAGGCAGCGACAGAGTTTGAGCAGCGTGCGCCAGCCTCATAAAAATATCAATAAAAACATATATTTACGATATTCTGTCGTTGATGCTTGCGTGCGCGCCGTAGTGCTGCTGAGCGCGGCGCTGATGACGCTTGCCGCTGCCGCAAGTGAAACAATCACCGTCGGCTCCAAGCGCTTTACCGAGTCGTATATCCTCGGCGAAATAGCCGCACAACGCATACAGGCCACCGGCGCGTCAGCCGTGCATCGGCAAGGCCTGGGCAATACCGCGATTCTGTTTGCCGCGCTGAAAAGCGGCGCGATCGATGTGTATCCCGATTACACCGGCACCTTGGCGTTTGAGTTGCTCGGTCTTAAAAGTGTGCCGGCGCTGACAGAGCTGAATGCGGCGCTGGATGCGCATGGTCTCGCCGCCGGCATTCCGCTCGGTTTCGGCAATTCGTACGCGCTGGCGATGTCGCAGACGCGTGCCGGCGAACTGGGCATCGCGTCGATATCGGATTTAAAGCGGCAAGCGAGTTTGCGCTATGGTTTGTCGCAGGAATTCCTCAATCGCAAAGACGGCTGGCCGGCGCTGAGCGTGGCCTACGTCTTGTCAGCACAGCCGATCGGGCTCGATCACGGGCTGGCTTACGACGCGATCAAAAGTGCCACGGTGGATGTGATTGATGTCTACACCACCGACGCCAAGCTGGGTCGCTACGGGCTGAAAGTGCTCGCCGACGACCGCGCGTTTTTTCCGCCATATGAAGCGGTGCTGGTGTACCGCAAGGATTTGCCGCAACGCCACCCGGCGGCTTTTCGTGCGCTGCAAACGCTGCAACGCAGTGTGTCGGGCGAGGCGATGATCCGCATGAACGCCGCGGCGGAGCTGGATGGCCAGCCGTTCGCGCGTGTCGCCGCCAATTTCCAGGCATCGGGCGCGCCGGACGCCATGGCAGCGCCGGCGGCACGGCCCGGATGGATGGCACGGTTGTTTGCGCCCGATTTCTGGCGGCTGACCGCCGAGCACTGCGTGCTGGTGTTTGGCGCGTTGGCGTTGAGCGTGGGCGTGGGTGTGCCGCTGGGGATTTGGGCTGCTCGGTCACGGCGCGCCCAGCCGTGGATTCTCGGTGTCACAGGCGTGTTACAGACGATACCGGCGTTGGCTTTACTGGCGTTTCTGATCGCGGCGATGGGCAGAATCGGTATCGTGCCGGCGGTCATCGCGCTGTTTTTGTACGGCCTGTTGCCCATCGTGCGCAACACCGAAACCGGGCTGGCGGGCATCGCAGCCGGCTTGCCGAAAGCCGGTCAGGCGCTGGGCTTGCGTCCGGGGGCAGTGATGCGGCTGATCGAATTGCCGCTGGCGCTGCCGTCGGTGCTGGCAGGCGTCAAAACCTCGGCGGTGATCAACGTCGGCACGGCCACCATTGCGGCGTTCATCGGGGCGGGCGGCTACGGCGAGCGCATCGTCGCCGGGCTGGCGGTGAACGACCATGGCATGATGCTGGCTGGCGCGGTGCCGGCGGCCGCGCTGGCGCTGCTGATACAGGGGGCGTTCGAGTGGGCGGAGCGCCGATTTCTATCTTATGGACTCCGAAACCGGTCACAATAGCATTTCGTGAACGTTATCCCTTTCGGCGAGAACTTATTTTGCGCTTTCCTGTCAGTGCTATATCGCGGATTTCTCGCGTGAATTTTCGCGCGGCGGGTCACATGTGGGGGTGCCGGGTTGGGTATACTGCCGGCTTGGCAAGTCGGCACGATGTCCGGCCTGGACAACAACGACAACAGGGACGGGATTCATGAGTGACCGCGAAATCGACCAGTTGCTGGTCGAACGCGCACAGCGTGGCGACAAGCATGCGTTCGAGTTGCTGGTTACCAAGTACCAGCGCAAGCTGATCAGGTTGCTCTCCCGCTTTATCCGGGACAGCAGCGAAGTGGAGGATGTAGCGCAGGAGGCCTTCATCAAAGCGTATCGCGCGTTACCGAATTTTCGCGGCGACAGCGCGTTTTATACGTGGCTGTACCGTATTGGTATCAACACCGCCAAGAATTACCTGGTGGCGATGGGGCGGCGGGCGCCGACTTCCACCGGGATGGACGCCGAGGAGGCCGAAGACCTGGGCGAGAGCGAGTTGTTGCAGGATGTGAACACGCCCGAGAACCAAATGATGAGCCGCCAGGTGGCGGAGACGGTGAACCAAACGCTGGAGAAATTGCCTGAAGAATTGCGCACCGCGATTACGTTGCGCGAGATGGAAGGCCTGAGTTACGAGGAAATTGCATCGGTAATGAATTGTCCGATAGGCACGGTGCGGTCGCGGATATTTCGGGCGCGCGAGGCGATTTCAGTACAGTTAAAACCGATGCTGGATTCAAGTAAAGACAGGAGATGGTGAGATGCAAGGCGTAGAAGGCGTGTCGATGTTGATGGATGGTGAGCTGGATGCCGATGAAGCGGCGCGGGAAATCGCACGCTTCAGGCAGGCGGACGGGCGCGACGAGGCTCGCCACGACGCCTGGAATACCTACCATACCATTGGTGACATCCTGCGCGGCAAACAGGCGCGAACGGGGGTGTCGTCCGATTTCTCCAAACGCCTGAGCGAACGCCTCGCGCTGGAACCCACGGTACTCGCGCCGCGTCTACGCGCGCCCAAGACCGTGCAAACCTGGGCG
>CANIID010000160.1 GCA_947467315.1 Betaproteobacteria bacterium
ATCAATCATTCAAATGTCCGCTTGGAGATCAGTAAACCAACCCTTACCGTACCATCCAGGGCTTGAAATAATCCGTGCGATCCGCCGAGTACACGACAAAATGTTTCACCTTCTTGTCGTGCAGCACGTGCATGGTCACGTCGTCGCCCGCCTGGCCGCTGGCCCACAGGCGTTCGTAGAATTCACTCTGGTCGCCGATGGAGTGCCCCGCCACGCCAAGGATGATGTCGCCGCGTTTGATGCCGGAGCGATCAGCGGGGCCGTCCGGCAAGGTGCGCGTGACCACCACATGCCCCTCGACATCTTCGGTATAAATGCCGAGCCATGGGCGGCTGGCGGACTGGCGCTTGCCGTGGGTAATCAGGTCGCCGAGGATCGGTTTGAGCAGGTTGATCGGGATAAACATATTGCCGGGAAACGCCACGCCGGTGGCCAGCGTATCGCTTACCCACAGCGAGGCGATGCCAAGCAGCGCGCCGTCATCATCCAGCAACGCCGCGCCGCTGTGTTCGCCGCGCGGCGGCGCGGTGAAGATTGCGTCGTCGAGCATGTACTCCCACCAGCCGGTGAAACGCCGGCGCGACGACACGCACGCCGGTGACACGCCGCCGGCATCCGCGTGCGCGGCGATACGCACGCTTTGCAAGGTGTTGAGTTTGGACGAATCGCCCAGCTTCAGCGGTTGCTTGGCCGCGCTGGCCTGCGTGCGCAGCAAGCCGAAGCCGCTGGCGTGATCGAAGCCCACCACCGTCGCGGGATAAATGCCGCCATCCGGCGTCATCGCCAAAATAGACCCGGCTTCGATAACCAAGTAGCCCACGGTGAGTATCAGCCCGCTGGCGTCGATGATTACGCCGGTGCCTTCGCGTTCCGCGCCCAATGTGTCGGCGCTGCGCGCGCCCGCGATGGCCTTGATGCTCAACTTGACGATGCCACTGGGCAATTCGCTGCTGCGGCCCGCCTGCGTGTAAGGCGCGTTCACCGCGCGCCAGGTGGATAACGCCACGCTGAAAAACGACGGAGATGTTCGTAAATTACTCATGTCAGCGCCTCGTAACGCACGTCAACAATTTCAATTTGCCGCGCGCCCGCCGGCGTACGCAGCGAAACGGTATCGCCCACGCCGTGCTTGATGAGCGCGCCCGCTATCGGGGAAATCCAGCTTACGCGGCCGCGCGCGGTGTCCACCTCGTCGAGCCCGACGATGGTGATGGTGTGTGCTTCGCCTGCGTCATCGACATAGTCCACCGTTGCGCCAAAAAAAATCTGCTCGGTATCACCGCGCGCCGCCGGATCGACCACTTCGGAATTGTCCAGCCGGCGCGTCAGGTAGCGGATACGCCGGTCGATTTCGCGCAGGCGCTTTTTGCCATACAAATAGTCGCCGTTCTCCGAGCGGTCGCCATTGCCTGCCGCCCAATGCACCACCTTGACCAATTCGGGGCGCTCGGTGTTGAGCAACTGCACCAGTTCGTTTTTGAGGCGTGCGTAGCCCCCGGGCGTCATGTAATTCTTGACCCCGCGCGGCAACGGCGATGCCTCGTCGTCCTCTTCCTGCTGCTCTGTTGCGGATGCGGTTGCTGATACCATGCCTATAGTTTAGCGAAAAAGTATGGGGGCCGGGCAGCCCATCTGAACTAAAATTCCCTACCTATCATCTCTCACGACCCTCGCGCCCCCAACGTATGCTTGACGAACACGTGGTATTTGTCGATCTGGAAACCACCGGCGCCACCGCCACGCATGATCGCATCACCGAAGTGGGCGTGATTGAAGTCAATCACGGGCGCCTGATCAGCGAATGGTCCACGCTGGTGAATCCGGGCATAAGTATTCCGCCGATGATTCAGGCGCTGACCGGCATCAACAACCAGATGGTGGCGTCGGCACCCTCGTTTGAGGACATCCAGCGCGAACTCTTGCTGCGGCTGGAGGGCAAACTGTTCATCGCGCACAATGCGCGCTTTGACTACGGCTTTCTGAAGAATGAATTCGGCCGCTGTGGCGTCACCTTTAACGCGCGCGTGTTATGCACGGTGAAACTGTCGCGCAAGCTGTATCCGCAACACCCGCGCCACAACCTCGACACCTTGCTCGAACGCCATGCGTTGGCTTGCGAAGCGCGCCATCGCGCGCTGGGCGACGCCAAGGTGTTGTGGCTGCTGGCGCAGAAGTGGACCGAAGAACACGGCGCCCCGCGGGTACGCTCAGTGATCGATGGTTTGGTTAAAACGCAAAGCGTCCCGGCGGGCTTGCCCGACCTCGCCTTCGACAATATTCCACAGACGCCGGGCGTTTATTTTTTTTACGGCGACAACGATGTGGTGCTGTATGTGGGCAAAAGCATCAACATGCGTTCGCGCGTGATGGCGCATTTTTCCGGCGATCATCGCGTGAATAAAGACATGCAGATCGCACGCGAAATCAAGCGCATCGACTGGAAACAAACCGCCGGCGAGCTGGGCGCGCTGTTGCTGGAATCTCGTCTGGTCAAGCAGCTCGCGCCGGTGCATAACCGCCACCTGCGCCGCCATTCTCAGTTGTGTGCGTGGCATTGGCGCGACGGCCAGGGTGACAGTGATGGCGACGCCGCGCCGCAACTCGCCACCGCCGCAGAAATCGATCCTGCGCATTTCGGCGAGCTGTATGGCCTGTTCCGTTCCCGTGCCACGGCCATCGAAGCGCTGCGCGAAATCGCCGCCACGCATGGGCTGTGCAATATTTTGCTCGGCTTGGAAAAGCGCTCAGTTGCGTCCACCGGACCGTGCTTTGCGCATCAACTCAAGCGCTGCCGCGGCGCTTGCGTCGGGCTGGAATCACGCGCGCAACACGCGCTGCGGGTGAAAGAAGCCTTGAGTGCATTGCGCACACTGCCATGGCCGTTCAAGGGACGCATCGGCATACGCGAAACAGCCGCCGACGGCGAGACCGCCGAAATGCACGTCATTGATCGCTGGTGCCACCTCGGCGCGGTGCGCTCGGAACAGGAGCTTTACGCCCTGGCCGAGGGAAAATCAGCGCCGCCATTCGATGTCGATATCTACAAGATTATTAAACGATTTCTCGCCAAACCGCCACGCAACACGACGATCATTGAGCTTGCTGCGTAAGCGTATCCCGCTTCAATTAGCGTCTGCCACTGCCGCTCTTGGATCCTCCACTGCGGCTGCCACCACCACTACCGCTTGTGGTTCTGCTGCCACCGCTCGTACTTCCGCTGCCACCACTGGCTCCACTCGTGCTGGAGCCTCCACTGCCCCCACTACTACCGCTCGTGCCAGTGCTTCCACCGTCACCACTGCCACTGCTACCACTGCTGCCACCTGACGAGCCATCGCCGCGCAACCTTTCGTCCAGACTGCGCTGCAACTGTTGCCGGCGTGGCGCGGCGCGTAAATCGATCTGCGCGTTTACTCGTAAAAATCCGGGTTCTCGCGCAAGGCGATGCAGCGCAACACGCACCGCGGCATCCGCAAACACTGCCTGGCCAGGATCAACGTTGATTGCGCCTCGCGCATTACGCAGCGTTGTGGCGCCGGAATAGACCTTGTCATAGGTACCGCTTTGCGCTGCGCGCGCGTCTACGAATACCGTCTCATGATCGGTGCCGCGGACCCGATCGTAGCCGTCGGCGTATTGACTGCGTAGCCCTCACGGTTCACCTTGCCCATCAGGCCCGTGACAATACGCAAGCCCCCTTTCATGACCGCGAGCACGCTTTGGCTGGAAGATGCCGCCGCCTTCGGCGCGTAACGGTACGATTCCAATCGAAATTCCGTGTTCGGCCGTACGGTGATCAGCGCATCGTCACCCATGTGCAAGAGCAACCGCTCGACACGTGCGTTTGGAGATTACACGTCGATACCCCGAGCGTGGGCAGACTAACGCGCCAGAAGCACAATCGGCGTGCGTTGGTCTTACTGAGTCAGCCACCGAATGAAAAAATGCGCGACGGTTGCATTGTTATCAGCCTCTGGCTCGATGCTGACCATGCCTTTCGTCGCGCAGCACTACACAAAGCCCCTCACCTCATGCCCCCCCCCCCCCTTGACTTTGCTACGGCGCAAAAATGTTGCAGAGACGTAACAGATTAACCACGGCCACCACGACGCTGCCGGTCACCAGGACGCTCGTTGTCGGCGCCACGGGGACCTTCGCTGGCTTCGCGGGCTACGAACACTTTGGCGTCCGTTGCACCCACAATCGCGCACTCCGGATGCTCGATCAAATCGCGCGGATCATCACAGCCTGAGCCACCCGGCACGCGCGGTTTACGGCGCGCCAATTGGTCGTCGACAGGAGCCGCGTTCCCGAGCACGCATTCCGGATGCTCGATCAGGTCGCGGGGATCGTCACAACCCGAGCCGCCCGGTACACGCGGTTTTCTGCGGGCGATTACCTCGTCTGCCGGTGTTTCCGTGGTGAAACGTCCGCCACGGCGGTGCCGGTCACCGGGACGCTCGTTGTCAGCACCGCGCGGGCCTTCTGCTGCCTCGCGCGCCACATCGCCGGCGCTGACACTGGCAGGCAGTCCAGCGTACGCCGTCATAGCACCCGTAGACAACAGTGCGCCAAGTGCCAAGGTCATCAAGTTACGTTTAAACATGGTCAAGTCTCCTAAGTAAGTGAAGGTTCAGAGTGCCCGGTTGAATGACCTGATCCTCTGCCGCATAAAATGGGAATATTTCCCGCGTGAGAAGGATAGTAAATGGGCAATAATCCCATGTCAAGTAAAATTGGAAATATTTCCCGTTTAGTGATAACATAATGATATTGTTAAATAAATACATAATTTTCAACCACTTATAAACATATGCCCGAAGTGAAAGACACCGAGAAGCGTGACCCAAGTCACACTTGGAGCGATTCATTTCGACGCATTCTGCGACCGTTGGTGCGCGTTATGTTGGCGCGCGGGCTGCACTACCCGGCTATCGCGGAGATGCTGAAGAGCCTGTTTATTGAAGTCGCGGACAAGGAATTCAAACTCGACAACAAACGCCAGACCGATTCACGCGTGAGCCTGCTGACCGGCGTTCACCGCAAGGATGTCAAGCGCTTGCGCCGCGTGACGCCTGACGAGAGTGCGCAAGCAGCACCGCAGGTTTCGCTCGGCGCGCAAATTATCGCGGCGTGGAATGCCAATCCCGCGTTGGTCGACGAGGAAGGCGTGCCGCTGCCGTTGGCGCGCTTCGCGCAGGACGGTGGAGAACGATCGTTTGAGGCGCTGGTCAAAACCGTGAGCACCGACATCCACCCGCGCGCGGTGCTCGATGAATGGCTGCGCCGTGGCGTCGCCAAAATCAACGAACACAATCAGGTGTATCTGATCACCGAAGCATTCATCCCCGACGCCGGCGACGAGGAAAAAATCTTTTATTTCGGCCACGACCTGCACGATCACGCAGCCGCCAGCGCACACAATATACTCGGTGGCACGCCCATGCTCGAACGCTGCGTACACTATGACGGACTCGATGCCGAGGCCATCGCGAAAATCCGCGAGCTCGCCACGCGGCACGGTATGCGCGCGCTGCGCGCAATCAACATCCGCGCTGCCGAGGCGCTCAACCAAGGACGTGAGCGCGCGCCGGTCAATCCGGCACGCATGACATTCGGTGTTTATTTCTACGAAGAGCCACGGCAAGGCGGTGCAACGGCGCCTGACACGCCTGACAGCAAGGAAGCGCAGCCGTGAGTACCGCTGCCATGCGCCTGATCCGCGCCACGTGCGCCATCCTGTCCGTGTGCGCAACACTCGGCGCAACGTCGCCTGCGGCTATTGCGACGGAATCCGCTAATGTTTGTACGCGCGCGTCGCTCACCAATCCAGACGCCAGCGTGGCGGGCTCGGGCGGCATGGGCGGCACCGGCGCGATGGCGGGCGCCGGCGGCATGGGTGGTACCGGCATCATGGCCGACGCCCATCCGGTGGTGCCTGGCACGGGCGGCATGGGCGGCACCGGCATCGTCGGCATGATTACCGGCTTTGCCAGCATTTGCGTCAATGGCGCGGAAGTGCATTACGACGCCAACACGCCGGTATCGGTCAATGGCCGTGCCGGTACTGTGCGCGATCTGGCGGTGGGACATGTGGTGGTGGTCCACGCGCGCATCGCGGGCGGACAGTTGCAGGCGGGCGGCATCGGCGTGATGGACGCCGTGTCAGGACCGATAACGCGCGTCAACGCCGCTACCCGCGAAGTGCAGGTGATGGGACAGACCGTGCGCGCCGATACGACCGTGGGCGCCGACTTATCCAATCTTCGCGTCGGCAGCATGGCGCGCGTGAGCGGGCATCGCGCCGACAATGGCGACATCATCGCCACACGTATTGACACCGGCACCGGCGCAGGCACCAGCGTGCTGGGCACGGTGACGCGCGTGGAAGCGAACGCCCTCCTGGTCAATGGCACGCGCGTGCAGATGGGGGGGCGCAATACTCAGGGAATAACCACGGGCAGCGAAGTGTTTGTATCAGGTGAATGGACGGGTTCGGCCTTGCAGGCACGGCGCGTGGACGCACAACCCGTGCGCAACGCCCTCGCACGCAGCGAGCGTGCGATTCTCGAAGGTTATGTACGCGGCAAGACATCGCAGGAGCTGACTGTCGGCGGCGTGACCGTTCGCCTCGACGAGCGGGTACGCTACAACGGCGGCAACGCGCGCGACGCGGATGTCGGACGCAAAGTGCAGATAGAAGTCCACCGCATCGGTAACGAATGGCAGGCAGAGCGCGTGATCTTGCAGCGGGATGACCGCAATACGCGTCCGGGGCGGGATGGGCAAGCGCAAGGCGGGAGCAACGAAGGCAGCGGAAGCAGCGGCTCTGGGAGTTCGGGTAGCTCGGGTTCTGGTAATTCTGGCTCTGGTAATTCTGGTTCTGGTAGCTCCGGTTCTGGTAGTTCTGGCTCTGGTAATTCTGGTTCTGGTAGCTCCGGTTCTGGTAGTTCTGGTTCTGGTAGTTCTGGTTCTGGTAGTTCTGGTTCTGGTAGTTCTGGTTCTGGTAGTTCTGGTTCTGGTAGTTCTGGTTCTGGTAGTTCTGGTTCTGGTAGTTCTGGTTCTGGTAGTTCCGGCTCGGGAAATTCTGGTGGCTCCAGTTCCGGTAGTTCCGGAACTTCGGGGCACAGCACGGGATCGAACTCTGGATCCAGTTCATCCCGCAGTGGCAGACGTTAACGCTTGATATAATTGGGAAATTCTCCGGACACGACAACAACGGAAATCAAATCATGACTCATAAAAAATTAAGACGCCTGTTTCCCGCGCTATGCGTTGCTGTGGGCGCGGTGGGTAGCTGCGGCGTTTTTGCAGCGGATGGCCTGACCATCAACGTCGGCGCGGATTATTCCTCCGGCAAATACGGCGGCACTGAGCGCACCAGCATCGTCGGCATCCCCCTTAGCGCAAAATACACAACGGGACCGGTCACGCTGCGCGTATCAGTGCCGTGGCTGCATATTTCCGGCACCGGCGCGGTGATTCCCAGCGGGCTCGGCGGCATCGGTTCCTCCAGCGGCACCAGCGGCTCGGGTTCCGGGTCTGGCGGCAGCGTAGGTGTATTTGGCTGCGCCGCGGACAATCGCAGCGGCGCGCGCAAACCCGAAGATAACGGCCCGTGCGCGACCACTGCTGTAGGCCTCGGCACCGTCGCTGCCGTGCGCAGAACGGAAGAAGGCTTTGGCGACGTCGTCGCCGCCGTGGCATACAACGCACTCAATGCCAACGGCCTGCTGTTGGATATCACTGGCAAGATCAAGTTCGCCACCGCCAGTGAAACGCGCGGCCTCGGCTCCGGCAAAACGGACTACGCGCTGCAACTCGAAGCGGAAAAAACGCTCGGCAAGGGCTACTTCAACGGCGGCATCGGCTACAAATGGTTGGGGGAGCCCACCGGCGTACCGCTGCGCAATGTGTGGTACGGCTCCTTCGGCGGCGGCCTCAAGCTGGCGGACAATACGACGGTCGGCGTGTCTTACGACTACGCCCGTTCCGCGCGCAGTGGCGGGACCGCAGGTCAGGAGTTGTCGCTCTACGCGTCACAACGCCTGAGCAAAAACGTCAAGCTCAACGGGAACGTGTTTAGGGGTCTGAGCAACGCCAGTCCGGATTGGGGCCTCGGCGTAAACCTCGGCTACAGCTTCTAAACCGGGCGGCGCGCCGGCGCCTACTGCAAGAAAGGCTTCGACGCAGACTCGCCCACTGCCGCAGCTCGCCGGTCGATATACGCGTGCAGACCAAAAAACAGCGGATCCGCCGTCAATAAGCGTGGCGGCGTGTTCGCGCGCAACGCGGCAAATGCCGTTTGGCCGTCACTCAAGGTCACCTCTCCCCTAGAGTTTTTGATCACGCCCACACCTGCATGCGTCTTGCCGTACGATCCCGGCGACGCATCGCCGACAGGCGTGAACTGCGGCGCAACATGCGTGATGTCATGGTCCGTCCCGCGCATCTCCAGTGTCACTTCGGGCGTGCGCACGCGATAGCCGGTGTTGCGTCCTCGGGCAATGGCACCGGTCACCGCGCGCAGCGAACCGCGCACCAGCATCAGCGTAGCAAAATTCTGCGGCGCATCGCCACTGTCGGTATAGCGATACGCTTCGATGCGCACTTCGGTGGATGGCCGCACGGTGATTCGAGCGCCGTCCAGCAGGGACAGCATAGCCCACGATTTCTCGCCGGTGCGCACCGTATCGCCCTCCTCCAGGTCAAGACCGTAGCGCAGGCCGCACTCCTGCTTGCCGGAGACGACGCTGACATCACCTTCCACCGTGAGCACAATGCCCACTTGCGCGTAACCCGGCGCGGCCCACAGCGTGCATAGCGTGCAGAGCGCGCCCAGCATCGCCAGCCCATATCCCGTATACCCTGTCCAGCGCCACATGTTTCGCATGGCGTGATGATAGCGCGCCACCTGGCACGCGAACAGGTCTTGCGCGCGCACCGCATCCCGGTAAACTGGCACGGCACAAAAAATAAAGAGGAAACCTCATGCCATTCGCCCTACGCGCGCCGCTGCTGTGGATACTGCCGTGCATACTACTATTTAGCGGCCTCACCACGACTCATGCACAAAGTTATCCTGCCAAGCCGATACGCTTCATCATTCCGTTCCCCCCCGGCGGCCCCACTGATTTAATGGGGCGCACGGCAGCGGATCGTCTGGCGCGCGCGTGGAACATTCAGGTCGTCGCCGACAATCGCGCTGGTGCGGGCGGCAACATCGGCACGGAGATGTGCGCGAAATCGCCGCCGGATGGCTACACCATCTGCATGATGACGGTAGCGCAAAGCATTTCGCCGGCGATCTACAAAAAGCTCGGCTTCGATCCGGTGAAGGATTTCAGTCACGTGACACTGATGGCGCTGATGCCCAGCATGCTCACCACGCATCCGACATTGCCGGTGAAAAACGTCAAAGAACTGGTGGCGCTGGCGAAATCCAAGCCCGGCGAAATGACTTATGCCTCCACCGGCAACGGCACCAGCCCGCACATGCTGATGGAAATGTTCAAGGCGATGACCGGCGTGAACGTCATCCACGTGCCCTATAGAGGCCAGGCGCCCGCGGTGGTCGATCAGATCGCCGGACAAATACAACTCGCGTTCAATACCGCCACCACCGTGCTGCCCTATGTGCAGGGCGGCAAAATGAAAGCAATTGCCATCTCCACCAAGGAGCGCTTCCCGCCGATGCCGGAGTTGCAGACCGTGGACGAAGGCGGCGTCAAAGGCTTTGACGCGAGCTCGTGGCAATCCGTGGTGATGCCGCCCAACACGCCACGCGACATCGTCAACAAGGCGTATCAGGAACTATCATCGATGCTGAAATCGCAGGACACACGCGCGAAGTTTCTGTCGCAGGGCGCGCTCGCCTCCGGCATGCCGCCCGAGGAATTCACCGAATTCGTCAAGCGCGAAATGGACAAGTGGGCGAAGGTCGCGAAGTTTGCCAACCTCAGACTCGACTGATACCGCCGCGCTGTTCGCACACGGCGGCAGCTTTCGCGCGCGGCGCACGCCGGACGGCATTGTGCTGGAATTTCCCGTGCTGCGTGCACCGGGCGCGGCACTGGGCCTCATCGCATTTGCCGTGCTGTGCGGTTTGATGCCCGCCATCGGATTATCCGCGCTGCTGCCGCTGGAACCGGGCAATGCGTCGGCGATGGTGTCGCTGGCGCTGATCGGCGGTCTGGCAGCGCCCTTCATGCTGGCGAGCGTGGTGTTCGCGGTTCTGGCGATTTACCTGTTGGCGAATTCACTGCGTGTGGAGATCAGCGCCGGCGGCATACGCACCGAGCGGCGCGTGTTCGGACGCGTGACAAAAACCAGCACGATCTCGCGCGAGGCTATCACCGACGTCAAACCGCGCATCGGCGCGCGTTATCAAAATGTGTTCAGCGCCACCCCGCGTTATGCGCTGGTGGCGAACCCGCAGGACAATCGCAGCAAGGAAGTGGTAGTCGCCGAGGATTTATCCGGACAGGCGCTGATGGTGGAAGTACGAACCTTGATCTGCACTGCGCTGGGAATAACATAACGGTCAGGCCGTGGAGCGCAGCAACGTGAACGCCATCCCCATCACCGCAATCACAGCCATCAGCACACTCGCGCTGACGTGCAACGCCGCCGCCCCCGCCTCTGCGCAAGCGCAAACTGCCGCGTCACGCCCCCTGCGCATCATCGTGCCCTACACCGCAGGCTCATCATCGGATATCCGCGGGCGCATCGTGGCGCAGGCGCTGGCGGCGCAACTTGAACAGCCGGTGATCATCGACAATCGCCCCGGCATTGCCGGCGCCGACATCCTCGCCAAGGCCACGCCGGATGGCCAGACCACGGGCTTTCTCAACGCGACCGTTCTCGCCACGGCGACGCTGCTGTCGTCCACGCTGCCTTACGATCCGGATCGGGATTACACCGCCGTGGCGTTGATTTCGAATTCGCCCGAGGTGCTGGTCACCGATGCAAAGCTCAATCTGAATTCGGTGGCCGAATTGATCGCGCATGCGAAGGCCAACCCCGGCAAACTCAACTTTGGCTCGGCTGGCGCGACCTCGCTCACGCGGCTTGCCATGGAATTATTCAAAATTGAGGCCGGCGTCAATATCGTGCATGTACCCTACAAGGGCATCGGACTTGCGATCAATGACACCATAGGTGGGCGTGTGCAAACATTGATCTCCGACTTGTCGGGCGTGCAACCATTCATACGATCCGGCGCGTTGAAGGCGCTGGCGGTGACCAGCGCGCGGCGCATCCCGCTGCTGCCTGAGGTGCCCACCACGGCCGAAGCCGGATTGCCCAAAGTGTTATCGGACAACCTCACTGGGCTGATGGCACCCATCGCCACGCCCGTGCCAGCCCTGCGCCGACTGCACGACGCGGTAGTCGTCGCGCTGAAGAAGCCGGCGGTGGTGCAGCAACTGACCAACCAGGGCGTGATTCCCACGCCTGCTTCCGCGGACGAATTCCGCAAGCTGGTGCGCGACGAGCGTGCGCGCTGGGCGCCGATTATCAAAGCGCACGGCATACGCGCTGACGGATAGCCCGGCTTCGATTAACCTCACTGACATGACCATCCCCAGAGAACCCATCGTGCCCACCATCGCCGAAACACTGGCCGGGTTTGTCACCCGGCTAGACTACGAGGCCATACCCGCAACCATCCGCGCGCAAGCCAAGTTTCACCTGCTGGATTCTGTCGGCATTGCGCTGGCCGCGTCGAGTTTCGACTATGCGCGCAAAGCCTGCGCCGGGTTAGCCGCTTTAGGCGGTGGGGATTACACGGTGATCGGCATGCCGGCCAAGCTCTCCTTGCGTGACGCGGCATTGATGAACGGCATGCTGGTACACGGGCTGGAGTTCGACGACACCTCGATACGCGGACGTATCCACCCCAGCGCATTCAGCGTGCCCTGCGCGCTAGGCGTCGGCGCGTTCGCGCAGGCCAGCGGCAAAGAGTTGCTTAGCGCGTACATCGCCGGCGTGGAATGTGCGGTACGTATCGGCATGGCCGCGCGCGGCGGATTTTCGCCCGCCGGGTTCAACGCCGTGGGCATCGTCGGCGGCTTCGGCAGTGTGTTGATTGCGGGAAAATTGCTGGGGCTCGACGCAGCCCGTCTAGCCACGGCACAGGGCATTGTCTACAGCACCACGTCGGGCAATCGGGAGTTTGCGACAACCGACTCCTGGACCAAACGGCTGGAGGCCGGCTGGCCGTGCGTCGGCGGCATCACCGCCGCGATGCTGGCGAAAGAAGGGTTTGTCGGCTCGCACACGCCCTACGAAGGCAAGTTCGGTTTGTTCAAAACCTATCTGAATGCGCCGGCAGCGGCGGCCGACATTGCCGCCATTCCCGACAAGCTCGGCGAGCATTGGGAGTTTGCCGGCATGCTGATCAAAATGTTGCCGTCGTGCTTTTTCAACCATGCCCTCATCAACTCAACGCTCTTGCTGGTGAACACGCACGACTTGCGCGCCGCGGATATCCGCCGCATACGCGCACTGGTGCCCGCTGCTGCCGTCGACACGGTATGCGAGCCACGCGCGGCGAAGCTCGTGCCCGGCGACATCGCCGCCGCCGAATTCAGCGCGTATTTTTCCGTGGCCTGCGCCGCGGTGCGCCGGCAATTCACCTTGAACGAAATGTCGGCGGACACGTTGAACGACGCAGCCATCCGCGCCATGGCGACCAAGGTGGATTACGCGGTTGACCCGCAATCGAATTTTCCACAACACTATTCCGGCGGCGTGGAAATCACCATGGCCGATGGCCGTTGCTTTAGCGCGCGCGAAGATATCAACTCAGGCTCGCTCGAAAAACCCATTGCGCCGTCCGCGATCGAAGCCAAATTTCTGGACAATGCACAGCGCGCGCTGCCCCGGCAACACGCCGAAGCCGTTCGCGACATGATTTTGAATATCGAATTGTGCGACGATGTGAACGCGCTCACCGCACAGCTCGGCACAGTGTAGGGTTTGCGACGATTGCCAAGCAACAGAAATATTAA
>CANIID010000161.1 GCA_947467315.1 Betaproteobacteria bacterium
ATCGAGGTGAGGGCGAGAACCAGTACGATCGGCGCGATACGGATGATAGGCATGAGCGCGCCGATTATAGTCGCCGCACGCGAGTGACGGCGCGCTGCCCACATATTGCGGACTCAACGACAGTGCGATGATAAAATTTGCATTTGCAGGGCAAACCACAGGAGTGCGGCATGAAGCGATCGAGTGCAGAGAGAACGGCGCGGCTGGCAGTGTTGGCGCTGTGCGGCGCAAGCGCGGGGCTGAGCGCCTACGCGCAACAACCGGACGCGGCCAAAGACTATCCGCGCAAGCCGATCCGCATCATCATCGGCTTCACGCCCGGCGGCGGGCCTGACATCACCGCGCGTTACCTCGCGCAGAAGCTCACCGAATCGCTCAAACATCCGGTCATCGTCGATAACCGTCCCGGCGCGGGCGGCACGGGGGGCGCAAATCTCGTTGCTACCGCGAACCCCGATGGGCACACGCTGCTGTCGGTGTCGTCGGCGCATGCGGTGGCGGCGGCGATTTACGCCAAGCTGCCGTACGACACGCTCAAGGATTTGTCCGGTATCACGCAAACCGCGGTATCGAAATACGTGCTGGTGGCCGCGCCCGCGCTCGGCGTGAAATCGCTGAAAGATATGATAGCGGTGGCGAAGGCCAAACCGGGGCAACTGAATTTTTCCTCGGCAGGCGTGGGCAGCGGCACGCACTTCGCCGCCGAGCAGTTCAAGGCGGCGGCAGCGATCAACGTCGTGCATGTGCCGTTCAAGGGCATCCCCGAAGCGCTGACCGAAACCATCAGTGGGCGCGTGCATCTGTTTATGGCGCCGATTGCCAACGGGCTGAACATGGTGAAAGAGGGCAGAGTGGTGGGGCTGGGCGTGTCCTCATTGCAGCGTGATGCGCTGCTGCCCGACATGCCCACCCTGGCCGAAGCGGGTTTGCCCGGCTTCAGCGCGGATTTGTGGTTCGGCATGCTCACCTCGTCGCAGGTGCCCAAACCCATCGTCAACAAATTGAACGCCGAGATACGCCGTATTCTCTCCGATGCCGAGGTCAAGCAGCGCTGGCAACCTATCGGGCTAGAACCTAAGCCCACCACCCCGACTGAGTTCGACAAAATCGTCGCCAGCGAAATCGTGGCATTCACCAAAATCGCGCGCGCCGCCAATATCAAGGCGGAGTAACCCCATGACCGTTCGCACCTTGCAGCAAATGATTCCCTCCGTGCCCACCTCAGACGGCGCGGGCGTCAAGTTGCGCCGCAGCCTCGGCAGTCAGCGCGGGCTGTACGTAGACCCCTTTCTGATGCTCGACGAATTCTCGACCGACAACCCCGACGATTACATCGCGGGCTTTCCGTCGCATCCGCATCGCGGCTTTGAAACCGTGACGTATATGTTGGATGGCCATCTGCTGCATGAAGATCACATGGGCAACAAGGGCGATCTGAAGAGCGGCGGCGCGCAGTGGATGACGGCGGGGCGCGGCATCATCCATTCCGAAATGCCGCAGCAAACCGAAGGCCGCATGCGCGGCTTTCAGTTGTGGGTGAATCTGCCGGCAGCCGAAAAAATGAAACCGGCGTGGTATCGCGATATCGAGCCGCACGAAATTCCGCAGATAATGCTGGCCGATGGCGGCACGGCAAAAATCATCGCGGGTTCGATCAATGTGGCGGGGGTTATCACCGACGGCGTGATTACGGGGCACACTACCGATCCGCTTTATCTTGATGTTGATCTGCCGAATGGTTCTCCGCTGCATTACTACATCGATGCGGATTACAGCGCGTTTATTTATTTGTACGAAGGCGATCTGCTTGTCGGTGAGCCCGGCAACGCGCGCCCGCTGAAACCGCAATGCGGCGCGGTGTTATCTCCCGGCGATCAAATCACCGTCACCGCCGACAACGGCGCGGCGCGCTTTTTGTTGCTCGCCGGCAAGCCGATCAAGGAGCCGGTGGTGCAGTACGGCCCGTTTGTGATGAACACGCGCGAAGAGGTTGAACAGGCGGTGCGTGATTATCAGGCAGGTGTGCTCACTGCGTGATATGTTGTAACTATATGTTTTTAAAGTATATTTTTACTGGGGCTGTAGTGTGGTTCGGGTTCATTCCGGCCGGCCACGCACAGCAGGCCTCGCCAGCAAGTTCAGGCCAAGCCTATCCCGCCCGCACCGTGCGCATCGTCATCCCGTATCCGCCGAGCGGCGGCAACGATATCGTCGCGCGCGCTTATGCCGACGAGTTGACGCGGCGGCTGGGGCAGCAAGTGGTGATCGACAATCGTCCGGGCGGCATGACGATTATCGGCAGCGAACTGGTGGCGAAATCGCCGCCGGATGGTTACACCGTGCTGGTGAGCAGTCATTCGACGTTCGCCATCATCTCTAATGTCAACGCCCGCCTGCCGTTTGATGTGCAGCGCGATTTTGCGCCGGTGGCACTGCTGGCGATTCAGCCGTTCGCATTGGCGGTGCATCCTTCGTTGCCCGCAAACAATCTCAAACAACTGATCGCATTGGCGCGCCCGCAGCCGGGCGTGCTGACCTACGCCACCTCCGGCATCGGCACCGGTGGGCATTTTTGCGGCGAGCTGCTGAAGGTGATGAGCGGCATTAACCTGCGGCACATTCCGTATAAGGGCGGCGGTCCGGCGTTGACCGATGTGGTGGGCGGACATGTGTCGATGATCGTCACCTCGCTGTCGGCGGAGCGCCCGTTTATTCAGGCGAAGCGGCTGCGGCTGATTGCGGTCACCAGTGCGCAACGCACGCGGCTCGCGCCCGAAGCGCCCACCATGGCCGAGAGCGGCGTCACCGGTTACGAGATGCGCGGCTGGAACGCGATGGTGGCGCCGCGAGGTACGCCCGCGGCGATCATCGCGCGGCTGAACGCGGAAGTGGTGGCGATGATCCAGTCGCCCGAAGCGCGCGAGCGGCTGGACGCGCAGGGCTATGAACCCGAAGCGAGTTCGCCGCAACAACTGGCCGATCTGATTAAATCCGAGCTTGCGCGTTACGCCAAGCTGGTTAAAGTCACGGGACTGAAAATTGAGTGACATCGAAAAGGTAAAGATGAATCCGCAAACACTGACTGAACTCCTCTCGCGCCGCGTGGCCGTGGGCGGCACGGCGATTATCGATCGCGATCAACCGATGACCGCAGTCGCACTCCAGGCTGAAAGCCAGCGCGTCGCACAGGGCCTGCATGATCTGGGCGTGCGCGAGGGCGACCGCGTGGCAATCTGGCTGCCGAACGTGCCGGCGTGGCTGGCGTGTTTTTTTGCCTGCGCGCGATTGGGCGCTATCGTGGTGGCGGTCAACACGCGGTTTCGTTCGAGCGAAGTCGCCGATATCGTCGGGCGCTCCGGCGCGAAAGTGCTGGTGTACTGGCCGGGTTATCGCGGCATTGATTTCGAGGGCATACTCAACGATGCGGGTATTGATGCGTTGAAGGGGCTGACCGCTATCGTCGCGTACGACGAAGAAGCCGCGCGTCCTGCGCCGCGCACCGTGCTGGGACACGCGGTCAAGCCGTATCGCGAGCTGAATGCGTGCCCGCCCTACGCGCGCGATCACGCGCGGCCTGATCTGGGTTGCCTGGTGTTCACCACATCCGGCACCACCAAGCTGCCGAAATTCGTGCTGCATCATCAGGCGTCGATGGCGAGTCACGCGGCGGAAGCGGCGCGCGGTTTTGGTTATGGCGATGACGGCGCGGTCACGCTGCTGACGGTGCCGATGTGCGGCACCTTTGGCATGAGTCATGCGTTGAGTCCGCTCGCGGGCGGGCGCACCGTGGTGATGATCCCCACGTTTGAAGTGCAGGCTGCGGCGCACGCGATACGCACGCATCAGGTGACGCACTTTCCCGCCACCGGCGACATCGTGGCGCAACTGCTGGCGGCCTCCAGCGCGCCGATACCGTATCCGAGTGTGCGCATGGTGATCGGCGTGCGCGCCGGGCAGGCCGCGCCCGCGCAGGCGCGCGGGCTGACGATGGTGGCGGTGTACGGCTCCAGCGAAATGCAGGCGGTATTGTCGCATCAGCCACTCGATGCGCAGCCCGCGCAACGCGAACTCGGCGGCGGCAAACTGGTGACGCGCGAGACGCAGGTGCGCACGCGCCACACCGAGACGGGAAAAATTCTGCCGCATGGCGAGTCGGGCGAACTCGAATTCAAAGGGCCGAGCGGGCTGATGGGTTATTACGGCAACCCGGAAGCGACTTTGGCATCGTTTACCGACGACGGCTTTTTCAAAAGCGGCGATCTCGGTTACACCGTGGCCGAAGGCGACTTTGTGTTTTTGTCACGCATCGGCGACGTGTTGCGCTTGTCCGGCTTTTTGGTGAACCCGATGGAAATCGAAGCGGTGCTGGATGCGCATCCGTCGGTGGCGGTGAGTCAGGTGGTGGGTATCGATGGTCCGCGCGGGCCGATGCCGGTGGCGTTCGTGTTGCCGAACAACGGTTCGGGCATCGACGAAGCGTTACTGATCGCACATTGCAAAAAACAAATCGCCAACTACAAAGTGCCACATCACGTGCTGTCGATAGACGCGTTTCCGTTCACGCCCAGTGCCAACGGAAACAAAATACAAAAAGCGAAGTTGCGTGAAATGGCGGTGGCGGCGTTGTTGGGGAAATAATGTAACGCCATGTTTTTAAAAATAATTTATGTGGCTAGAGCGAGTGAATTGAAGCGGCGTGGCTTTCTGGCGAACATGGCGCACGCGGAAATTTAATTCGCGAGCAAATCCATAAACGCGTCCACCGGTGTCGCTGCCAACGCTTGGGCATCGCTGCCCAGCCACATGATTCTGCGCCGCTGTTTCTCCGCAAACACGCTTGCGACGCCGTGCTCGAATTTTTGCAGCAGCAGCGGTATGCCCTCCTTGCGGCGCTTGACGTGGCCCACCGGATACTCGATCTCGGTCCACGCGGTGTGTGATCCATCGTTGAAGGTGACGCGGATGGCATTGGGGTTGGCGCGCTTTGCGGTGTCGTAGAAGGCCTGCGTGTACGGCGCGTGCTCCTGCAACACTGTCTTGGTGCGCAGGGCGTCGATACGCGGATCTCCGGCGATGGCGTCTTCGTAATCGCCGGCTTCCAATCGGCCGTGGATCAGACAGATGGCGGCGATATATTGCAGACAATGATCGCGTTCGGCGACGTGGTTCAATGGCCCGGTGCGATTGAGGATCGACAACGCGTAGCGGTGCGTGCGGATTTCAACGGTTTTGATTTGGCCGAGCCGGTTTGCGACCGCCGGATGCAGTTGAATCGCGGCTTCGGCCGCGCTTTGCGCGTGAACGCCGGCCGGATACGAAATTTTGTATTGCACGTTTTCGATCACGTGATTGCCGTAAGGGCGCTGAAACTGAAACATGTCACCCCGGTTCATCACGTCGTAAAAGCCCCAGGTTTTTGCAGTCAGCGCCGAGGGGTAACCCATCTCGCCACGCATGGCCATCAGCGCCAGCCACACGCCGCGCGCCGCTGCATCGCCCGCCGCCCACGATTTGCGCGCACCCGCTTCGCCGCGGCGAAACAGCGCCAGCGGCTGGCCGTCGAGCCACGCATTCGATAGGGCGTTAAGGATTTCATCGCACGATCCACCGAGCAGTTTGGTGGCGAGCGCTGTTGCGCCGATTTTGATCAGCACCACGTGATCGATGCCCATGCGGGTGGTGAAACCATTCGCCAAGGCAAGGCATCCCATCACCTCATACGCGCGGATCATCGCGTCGAGCACGTCGCGCATCAGCAGCGGCGCTCTGCCTTGCGACACACGCACGCGGCTTTGCCAATCGGCCACCGCCAGCAGCGAGCCGATGCAATCCGACGGATGAATTACGGTTTCACCATAGAACGCGTCGTTGTAGTCGAGCCAGCGAATCAGCGTGCTGGTGCTGAACGCGGCTTCGACCGGATCGAGTTGCCACGGCGTGGCGGGCACGCGCGCGCCGTGCGGAACAACCGCATTGGAAATGAGCGGCGCGATGACGCTGTTGCAAGCCGCATGGCCGCGCGCCTCGAAGGCGCAGCCTAGGCTGTCGATCAGGCAGTAGTGCGCGGCCTGCCACGCGCGTGCGCCGTGATTGCGCGCGTCATGCACGTAGTGCGCGATGTCGCGCAGTGCCCGGTCAAATTCGGGGCGGGGATTTGCGATTGTGGACGTCATTAAAATTGTAATAAAAACAAATACTTATGTTATTTCAGTGCAAGGCGGGTTGAGCTGCGGTACGCGGATTCGCATCTTCGCATATCGCGTTACCATGCGTAATTATTGGGAGAGGAGCGAGCGGTGTCACGGAAAAGATGGGTGTTGATGGGATGCGGCGTGATGTTTTTGTGTGTGCCGCAGGCGGGCATGGCGCAGGATTACCCCAACAAACTGGTGCGTATCGTCACGCTCGCGCCTGGCGGCGGCTCGGACGTGGTGGCGCGGCTGGTGGCGCCGATGTTGTCCGAGGGGCTGGGCCAGCAGGTGATCGTGGAAAATCGCGGCGCCATCGCCAGTGAAATCGTGGCGAAGGCGCCCGCTGATGGTTACACGCTGCTGGTCGAAGGCAGCCCCTTGTGGGTACTGCCGATGTTTCGCACGGTGCCGTGGGATGCGGTGAAAGACTTCGCGCCGATTGCGTTGGCGGTGAGTACGCCGAGCGTGTTGGTGGTGCATCCATCGCTGCCAGTGAAAACGGTGAAGGAACTCATCACGCTGGCCAAGGCAAAACCGGGGCAACTGAATTACGCCGCCGGCACGCTGGGCGCGAATCCGCATTTGGCGGCGGAGTTGTTCAAGAGCCTGCTCGATCTGAAGATCGTGCAAGTCGCGTATAAAGGCACGGGGCCGGGCGTGATCGGGTTGATGGGCGGTGAAGTGGAGTTAATGTTTCCCAATGCGGGTTCGGCGATTCCGTACATCAAGTCGGGACGGCTGCGCGTGCTGGGCGTGGCGAGTTTGCAGCCTTCGGCGTTGCTGCCGGGCGTGCCGACGGTTGCCGCGACGGTGCCCGGTTTTGAGTCGATTTCGCCGCAGGGTTTGCTCGCGCCCGCGAACACGCCGACAGCGGTCATCAACCGGCTGAATCGCGACATGGTGCGTGGGCTGAACCGGCCCGAGGTGAAAGAGCGGTTTTTGAACATCGGCGCGGAAGTGGCCGGCGGCACACCCGAAGAATTTGCAGCCAAGATAAAATCGGATATCGCGAAATTCACCCGGCTGGTGAAAGAAGCGCGAATCAAACAAAACTAAGAAACAGAACTGAGAAACAAAACCGGGAACCTAAACCAGGAACGCAGCATGAACTATTCATTAAACGAAGAACAACGTCTGTGGCAGGCCACCGCGCGCGCTTTTGCGATGGAGGAGATGCGTCCGCGCTCGTTGCAACGCGACGCCATCGCCGATCCGTTTGCCGCATTTGACTGGGACCTGATCGTCAAGGGTTCGAAGCTCGGCTTTCGCACGGCGGTGGTGGGCAAGCAGTGGGGCGGGCACGGCATTGATTTTGTCACGCAGGCGCTGGTGATGTCGGAGCTGGCCAGAGGCGACAGCGCAATGACCAAAACTTTCAGCCAGTGCTGGAAGTGGAGTCACCTGATCGCGGAATGCTGCACCGACGATCAGAAGGCGCGCTTTCTCAAACCGTTTATCGAAGATGACACGTTTTTGCTGGGCCACGCGGGCACCGAGCCGAATGCGGGTTCCGATCACCGTTTGCCGCCGGAGGAAGACCCGCGCGCGGGCTGGAAGCTGAAGGCCGAGCGGGAGAACGACAGCAAAGACGCCGACTGGATTTTGAATGGCGAGAAGTGTTTCATCGCCAACGGCAGCGTGGCGAAGCTGTTCTTCGTCAGTACGCGCACCAACCCCAATGTGAAGCAGACCGAAGGCTCAACCGAATTTTTGGTGCCGATTGATACGCCGGGCTTGCGCGTGGGCAAGGTGTTTAACAAAAGCGGTTGGCGGTTTTATCAGAACGGCGAATTGATTTTTGACAACGCGCGCGTGCCGCACGCGAACATCATCGGCGAGGTCAACGGCGGGCACCGCGCGCGCAGTGGCGGCGCGGTGAAGTTTGGCGATCTGGAATTGTCGGCGAATGCAGTGGGCGTGTGTGACGCGGCGGTGGAGATGGCGACCCACGAAGCCAGCACGCGCTGGCCGGGCACGAAATATTTCAAGGACAATCAAACCATCCAGTTGCAGTTGTCCGAAATGCACATGCTCACCGAAGCATTGCGTTCGTTCGTGATGCGGGTGGCGATGGAGGCCGATGCGGGACTGGGCGGTCACTCGATCAACAACGTGCTGCTGATGAATTTCGCGAGTGATGTGATCCAGCGCGTGACGCGGCTCAACATGGATATCCACGGCGGCGCGGGCGTGTCGCAAATGGATCCGCGCGTGGACAAGCTCGCGCGCGACGCGATCATCTGGACGCATCTGGCGGGGGACTCGGTGCAGCGCATGAAGGCAGTGCGGCGCTTGAAGTGGAGTTAGGCAATTGTTTTTAAAGGATTTTTTATAAATGCTTCAAACGTGCGCACGCTCGGCACTGCTGGCCATGTTGTGCGGCTACTGTGCGTTGCCCGCGGCACAGTCGTTGCCGCCCGGTTATCCCAACAAGTCCATCCGTTTGCTGGTGGGCAATGCGCCCGGCGGCGGCATCGATATTACGGCGCGCGTGGTGGCGCAAAAAATCAGCGAGAAATGGGGCCGCAATTTCGTGGTGGATAATCGCCCCGGCGCCAGCGGCTTGATAGCGCTCGATATGACGCAACAAGCGGCGCCGGATGGTTATACGTTTCTGGTGACCTCGGGCAGTTTGATCGCCAGCGCGATGGCGCAGAAAAAAGTGCCGTACGATGTGCGCACGGCCTACGCGCCGGTGTCGCAACTGACCTCGCTGTACTACATGCTGCTGATCAACCCGACGCTTCCGGTCAATTCGGTGAAAGAGTTGATCGCGTATGGCAAAAGCAAACCCGGCGCGCTGAATTACGGCTCATCCGGCGTCGGCGGCGCGGGGCATCTGGGCGGCGAACTGCTGGCGTCGATGGCCGGCATGAAGATGGTGCATGTGCCGTACAAAGGCGGCGGCCTGGTGCTCGCCGATCTGATCAGCGGGCAAATTCAGCTTGGGTTTACCAGCACGATTTCAGGCATGCCGCATGTGCGTAGCGGCCGCTTGAAGGGGTTGGCGATGACCAGCACTAAACGCGCGGCGGCATTTCCGGATTTGCAGACCCTGGCGGAAGCCGGCGTGCCCGGCTTTGCGTTGATCAACTGGTATGGCTTGTTCGGCCCGGCAAACACGCCGCCCGCGATCGTGGCATTGTTGCATCGTGATGTCAGTCAGTCGCTCGCGACCAACGAAGCGCAAACGGCATTTGCCAAAGATGGCGCGGACGCCGCGCCGTCAGCCTCGCCCGACGCGTTCCGGCGCGTGCTCGCTAAGGAAGTCGAGGATTGGCAAAAAATTGTCAAGCTGCCGGGGTTTGCCGAGGCGTTGCGGTAAGTTTTATTTCACCATGCCCAGCGCCGTGAGTGTGCGCCGGTAGCTTTCCATTTCCTTGTCCAGCCATGCCGGTAACTCGCGATGCCCTACGGTGTCGACGGACCAGAAATTGATATCCAGGTCTTTCTTGACGGCATCGCTCTTCATCACGGACGCCAGCGCGTCGTCCCAGAATGCGAGTTGCGCGGCGTCGAGGCTCTTCGGCCCGAAGATGGTGTAGAACACGTTCGCCGTCACATCCACGCCCTGTTCACGCATGGTCGGTATGTTGGCCAGCACGCCACCGTGACGGCGCGGGCCGGCCACGCCGAGAAAGCGCAGCTTGCCCGATTGCGTGAGTTGCAGCGCGCTGCCGGGGCTTTGCACACCGATGTCGAGGTGGCCGCCCGCGACCTGAATCGCGGTGTCGGTGCCGGAGTTGAACACCACGACTTTAAGCTTGGTCGGATCGGCGCCGGCCAGTCGCGCGATTTCCGCGATGGAGATATGGATCGGATTGCCGGCTGCCGTGGAAATGCCGAAGGTGACCGAGGCGGGGTCTTTGCGCAGGCGCTCGACAATATCGCGCGCGCTTTTGATCGAGGAGTCGGCGCGCACGAAATACATCTGGTATTCATCGAGCAGCTTGATCACGGGTGAAAGCTCTCGTGGTGTGACCGTGCCGCGTCCTGCCGCTACCGTGGTCAGCCAGCTCGACGACGCGAGGCCGAGAAAGTGGGGATTGCCGGGATGCGTGTTCAGATAGGCAAACGCCACCGACTGTCCGCCGCCCGGCTTGTTGTTGATGTTGATCGGCGTGGTCACCTTGCCGTCCTGCAACAGGCGTTGCAGCGAGCGGCCGATGCGGTCGTTGGCGCCGCCGGGCGCCGCGCCGATGATGAGTTCCACGGCTTTGTCGGGCTTCCACGCGGGCGTTTGTGCGCAGGTGAAAACGGGGATCAAGGCCAGCAATGCTATAAAAAATCTCACGGAACTTCCTTTCAGAGTATGGGCGCGAGCCACGGCATGTCCGCGCGGTATTGTTTTTCAAAGGCTTCGATTTGTGCGAGATGTTGCAGCGTTACGCCGACGTCGTCCAGCCCTTCTAGCAGGCGCTCCTTGCGCGTGGCGTCGATGTCGAAGGCGTGCGTTGCGCCATCGGGCGCGGTGACGATTTGTTGCGGCAGATCGACGGTCATGCGGGCGCCGGGCGCGGCCTGCAATTGCGCCATCAACCCGGCGACCACCGGCTGCGGCAGCACGATGGTCAACACGCCGTTCTGCATGCAGTTGCCGCGATACACATCACCGAAGCTCGCGCCGATCAAGGCGCGCACGCCGAAATCCAGCGTGGCATACGCCGCGCTTTCGCGTGACGAGCCGCAGCCGAAATCGGGGCCGGTGACGAGTATGCCGGCTTGCTGATACACCGGCTGGTTGAGTATGAAATCCGCGCGCGGTTGCTCTTGCGCGTCGAAGCGCAGGTCGTGCAGAAACACCCGCGCGTAGTCGGCATGTCCGGCGCGGCGCGGCAAACGCTGAAAGCGGCCGGGCACGATCATGCCGGTGTCGATCTTGGCGATATCGAGCGGTGCGGCGACGGCGGTGAGGGTGGTGAAGGGTGTCATGATCAGAGCGTGCGCACGTCGGTGAGATGACCCGTAACTGCCGCTGCCGCCGCCATCGCCGGGCTCATGATATGCGTCAACGCCCCTGGCCCCTGGCGGCCTTCAAAATTGCGGTTGGTGGTGGAGGCGCAGCGCTGTCCGGCGGCAACCAGATCGCCGTTGGAGCCGCCGCACATCGAACAGCTCGCGTCGCGCCACTCGAAACCGGCGGCGAGAAATACCTGATCCAGACCTTCGGCTTCGGCCTGGCGTTTCACGGCGGTGGAGCCGGGCACCACCATGGCCGGTATCGTCGCGCGACGGCCCTGAATGACCGCTGCCGCCGCACGTAAATCCTCGATGCGCGCATTGGTGCATGAGCCGATGAACACACGATCGATCTTGATGCTCGCCAGCGGCGTGCCCGGCGCGAGCTTCATGTAGTCGAGCGCGCGTTGGACGCGTCCGCGTTTTTCCGCGTCGGTCACGGACGCAGGTTCGGGCACGCTGTCGCTGATCGGCGACGAGTCTTCCGGGCTGGTGCCCCAGCTCACCATCGGCGCGAGTTCACTGGCGTTCAATGACAGTTCGCGGTCAAAGCGCGCATCGGCGTCGGAGGGCAGCGTGCGCCAGTACGCGAGCGCGCGATCCCAGTCCGCGCCATTGTTACCATTGGGCGCGAACGGACGGCCGTGCAAATACGTGTAGGTGGTGTCATCCGGCGCGATCATGCCGATGCGCGCGCCGGCTTCTATCGACATATTGCAAATCGTCATGCGGCCTTCGATGGACATCGCGCGGATGGTCGAGCCGGCATACTCCACAGCGTGGCCGACCGCACCGCCGATGCCGATGCGCGCAATGATCGCGAGGATCACGTCTTTGGCCGACACGTGTGCGGGCAGCACGCCGTCGATGGTGATGCGCAGGGTCTTCGGTTTTTTCTGCCATACGGTTTGCGTCGCCAGCACGTGGCGCAACTGGTTGGATTGCCCGATGGGTATCGGCAGCGCGCCCAGCGCGCCGTGCGTGGCCGTGTGCGAATCGCAACACGCGATCAGCAGGCCGGGTTGCGTCCAGCCCAGCTCCGGGCCGATGACGTGGATGATGCCCTGGCGCGCGTCATGCACGCCGTAGTGCTCGATGCCGAATTCACGCGCGTTGATATCGAGCAGCTCGACCACGCGCCGGATTTCCGCATTGGCAATGCTGGCGGGCGCGGTGGCGCGCTGTGCGGACGGGACGTAGTGATCCGTCACCGCCAGCGTTTGTTTCGGCTTGCGCACGGTGCGGCCTTCGCTGCGCATCTGGTCGAAAGCGAGAAAGGTGCTGCCGTCGTGTACCAGGTTGCGGTCCACGAACAGCAGCTCCTCGCCGCCAGGGTTGGGCACGATCACATGCCGCGCCCACACGCGATCAAACAGTGACAGCGGTGCGCTCATGAATTACTTCGCGTTCTTTTGCTCTTGTTCCAGTTCCTCCATCGCGTCCCGCGCCCAGCGGAACGCTTCGATGCCCGCCGGCACGCCCGCGTAGCAGGCGATTTGCAGCAGCACTTCCTTGATTTCATCTTTGGTGACGCCGTTGCCGAAGGAGCGCTTCACGTGCAGTTTGAATTCGTGCTGGCGGTTGAACGCGGCCAGCAGGCCGATGTTGAGTAGGCTGCGCGTTTTGCGCGGCAGGCCGGGGCGGCTCCAGATCATGCCCCATGCGGTTTCGGTGGCGTACTCCTGCATTGCCATGCTGAAGTCGTCGATGTTTTCCATCGATTTGTCGACGTATTCGGCGCCGAGTACTTCGCGACGCAGGGAGATGCCTTTGTTGAACAGTTCGCTTGCCATGGTGG
>CANIID010000162.1 GCA_947467315.1 Betaproteobacteria bacterium
AAATCGATTATCGCCTGCGCACGCTATCCAGCGGCTGGCTGTGGTGCCACGCCAGCGGCGAAGTGCTGGAGCGCGACGCCGCGAACCGGGCGTTGCGGCTGGTGGGCACGCAAAGCGACATCTCGGCGCGCAAGATGTCGGAAGCGGCCCTGCGTCTGTCCGAGGAACGGTTCCGCCAGTTCGCCAATAACATTCCGCTGATATTGTGGATGAGCGACCCGCTCGATCATGGCGCGATATACGTCAGCCCTACCGGGCAACGGATGTTGGGCGCGGAGGCCACCCGCAGCCCGCGCAAGCTGGCCGGCGTCGTGCATCCCGACGACCGGCGTCGCATCCGAGCCGCCCGCAGGCGCGCAGGGGAAGGCCGCTACGACGAGATTTTCCGCGTCAAGCGCGTCGATGGCGCATGGCGCTGGGTGCATGACCGCGCGTTTCCGGTGCACGACGAACACGGCGAACTGGTGCGCATCGCGGGCATCACCGAGGACATCACCGATCAGCGTCTCGCGGAAGAGCGCATCGCCTATGCCTCGCAGTACGATGCCTTGACCGGTCTACCCAATCGCGTGCTGTTCCATCAGCGCCTGACGGCGGCGATGGCGGGCGAAAACCGGGACGGGGTCGTGGTCATCCTGATCGACGCCGATCATTTCAAGAAAATCAACGATACGCTGGGGCACACCAGCGGCGACGAACTGCTGAAACAACTCACGGAGCGGCTGCTGCGAACAGTGCGTCCCGACGATCTGGTCGCGCGCATGGGCGGCGATGAATTCGCCATGCTGTTGTGGCGTATCCCCGATGCGGCGCACGCCGAACGCCTGGCCTCCGCGATCGTGGCCGCCATGCGGCCGCCGTGCCATTTCGACGGCGACGAGGTGCATATGAGCATTAGCGTGGGCATCGCGATGGCGGGCCGTGACGGCGCCGACGCCGACACGCTGCTGCGCAATGCCGATGCCGCGATGTACGGCGCGAAGAACGCCGGACGCAATACCCACCACTTTTACCATGCGGAAATGACGCTGCGCGCGGTGGAATTGCTCAGACTGGAAAACAGCTTGCGCCGCGCGCTGGAGCGCGAGGAATTCGCGCTGCATTACCAGCCCAAGGCGCGCATGAGCGACGGACAGGTGATCGGCTTTGAAGCGCTGCTGCGCTGGGAACACCCGGAGCGCGGCATGGTATCCCCCGTGGAATTCATTCCCGTGCTGGAGGAAACCGGATTGATCGTGGCCGTGGGCGAATGGGTGATCCGCGAGGCTTGCGCGCAACTGCGCACCTGGGAAAAACAGGGCATGGGCAATTTCCCGGTGGCCATCAACGTGTCGGCACGGCAGTTCGCGGAGCAAGACTTCTCGGCGCGCGTCAAGCACATCCTCGACGAAGAAATGATCGACCCGCGCATGATCGAACTGGAGATCACCGAGAGCGTGCTGATCGCGCGCGCCGAAGACGCGATCAGCGCCCTGCAGGCGCTAAAGCTGCTGGGCATTTCGGTCTCGGTGGACGACTTTGGCACCGGCTATTCCAGCTTGAGTTACCTGAAAAGATTCCCGCTGGATGCTTTGAAGATCGACCGCTCGTTCGTGCGCGACATTCCGGACGACCTGGACGACGCGGCCATCGTCCGCACGATTATTGCCATGGCGCACGGTCTGCGGTTGAAGGTGATCGCCGAGGGTGTGGAACGACCCGAGCAAATGCGCTTTCTCGCGGATCACGGCTGCGACGTGATTCAGGGCTATTTGTTGTCGAAGCCGCAGCCGGGGCAGGTTTGGACAGACCTATATGCCAAAGATCCGGCGCTGGTCAGTCAAAAAATGCACTTGCGCGTCGCCAAAGAAATGCGCCAAGCCCGGGAATGACGTTCCCCGGCACAGGCACGCAGCGCCTGCGCCAAACCAGCGTGGTGTAGCGGACAAAGGTAAAATCGCGGGGCTTGTCGTACCACCGAGATGGCGATGGCGTGACCCCGACGCACCGCCCGAATTTATAGTAAGTATATGTTTTTATTGACTATATTATTCATACTTCTTCATTCCTCCCTGCTGACTTCACAGGAGCCCAGATCGCCATGCCTGATCCATCGACGTTAACGCCCCCCCGCGACTTTCAACAACACCTGGCCGATCTCGAACAACAGGGCTTACTGGTGCGCGTGGATCGCCCCATCAACAAAGACACCGAGCTGCAGCCGCTGGTGCGCTGGCAATTTGTTGGCGGCGTGCCGGAAGAACAACGGCGCGCGTTTTTGTTTACCCACGTGGTCGATGGCAAAGGCCGGCGCTACGACATGCCGGTGGCCATCGGCGTGTATGCCTCGTCGCCGCAGATCTACGCGCAGGGCATGGGACAGAAAGTCGAGAACATCGGCAACGCGTGGGTGAACGCCGTGCGCAATCCGATTGCGCCGGTGGCTACCGACAAGCCCGCATGTCAGCAAGTGGTCATCACGGGCGACGATCTGCGCAAACCCGGCGGCGGGCTGGCGGCGTTGCCGGTGCCGGTGTCCACGCCCGGTTTCGATTCCGCGCCGTATCTCACCGCCACGCTGTGCGTGACGCGCGATCCCGAAAACGGCATCCAAAACATGGGCACCTATCGCGCGGCGCTGAAAGCGACCGATCGGTTGGTGGTGCGCATGGTCGCACGCGTGGGCGGCGCGGGCGGCTGGATGCATTGGCTGAAGTATCGTGAGCGCAAGCAGATGATGCCGATGGCGATTGTGCTGGGCGCATCCCCGGTGGTGTTTTTTACCGGCCCGCAGAAACTGCCGGTGGACATGGACGAAATGGCGGTGGCGGGCGGCCTCGGCGGCGCGGCGATACGCATGGCGAAATGCCTGACGGTGGATTTGAATGTGCCCGCCGAAGCGGAAATCGTGATCGAGGGTTTGATCGACCCTTCGACGCTGGAGCCCGAAGCGCCGTTCGGCGAGAGCAACGGCTATGTCGCGCTGGAAGCCTACAACATGCCGATGCAGGTAACGGCCATCACGCATCGCAAAAACGCGGTGTTCTCCGCCATCATCAGCCAGGTGACGCCCAGCGAATCGAGCGTGGTGAAAAAAGTCGCGTATGAACCGATGTTTTTGAATCACTTGCAGCACACGCTGGGTATCAAGGGTGTCAAGCGCGTGGTGATGCACGAGCCGTTGTCGAATCTGCGCCCGGTGATTTTTGTGCAGTTCGCGCGTGGCACGGTGCGCACAGAGGTCTGGCGCGCGATGCAGGGCGCGGCGACGCTCAGAGCCGACTGCGGCAAAATCGTCGTCGCCATTTCCGAGGACATCGATCCCGAAAGCACCGACGCCATATTCTGGTCGATGGCGTATCGCGCAACCCCCTCGGAAGACGTGCAGATCATCAACTACCGGCGCGGCGTGCAAGGCTCGCAATACCACACCGGCGGGCCGGGCGAATCGACGCTGTTGATCGACGCCACGCAAAAGTACCCGATGCCGCCGCTGGCGTTGCCGGGCAAGGAATACATGGAACACGCGCGCGCGCTGTGGGAGGAGTTAAAGTTGCCCGCGTTGTCACCCAAGGGGCCGTGGCATGGCTATACGCTGGGGGATTGGACGGAGACTTGGGAACGTTTCGCCAAGCGCACAGTGGTGGGCGATTGGGAGGCGAGTGGGTTGGAGACGATCAAGCGGCGGCGCGAGGATGTGACACCGGAAACGCCGACGGCGAATCACGAGAAGTTGTAATAACCAAAAACACTCCCCTACTGTCATTCCCGCGCAGGCGGGAATCCATAACACATTGGACAAGAGCTACTATGTTTACCTGCTCGCAAGCGGTCGCTACGGGACGCTTTACACAGGCGTAACATCCGATCTCATCAAGCGGGCATGGCAACATCGCGAATCACTGGCTGAAGGCTTCACCCAGAAATACGCCGTAAAGCAACTTGTCTGGTACGAAATACATAACGACGTGCTTGCGGCTATTACGCGCGAAAAGCAAATCAAGAAATGGAATCGTGCATGGAAGGTCCGATTGATACAGGAACACAATCCGCTGTGGCGGGATTTGTATGAAGATATTGCCGGGTAAGTGTGTTATGGGTTCCCGCCTTCGCGGGAACGACGGTGTTGGTGTTTGACGTTCTCCACTCTCGAAAAATCTACTTTGAAACCCGCCCCCTTCACCTACCACGACCCGCGCAGCGTCAGCGACGCGGTAGCCCTGCTCGCCACGCACGACAACGCACGCGTGCTCGCCGGCGGCCAATCCTTGATGCCGATGATGAATTTTCGCTATGCGATGCCGGATCACCTGATTGATCTGAACAAGGTGAGTGAACTGGCCTACATCCGCGTCGAAAACAATACCCTGAACATCGGCGCGATGACGCGGCAGCGTGACATCGAGTTTTCCGCCGACATCGGCCAACACTGCCCGCTGCTGCACGCGGCGCTGGCACATGTCGGGCACCGGCAGACGCGCAATCGCGGCACGCTGGGCGGCTCGCTGTGTCATCAGGACCCATCCGCAGAAATGGTCAACATGGCGGCGCTGCTGGACGCGACGATGCATGTGGTTTCGCAGCGTGGCGCGCGCGATATTCCGCTTGCGGATTTTGCCGTGGCCTACATGACCACCGCGCTGGAACCGGACGAACTGCTGGCGGGCGTAACGTTCGCGCTGCCGGCGAAAAAACACGGCCACGCTTTTGTCGAGTTCGCGCGCCGTCACGGCGACTTCGCCATCGTCGCCTGCTCCACGATGTTGGCGCTGGACAGCCACGGCAACATCAGCAACGCCACCATCGCCCTGTCGGGATTAAGCCACGCGCCGCTGCGCCCCGCTGCCATCGAGCAGGCATTGCTGGGACAAAAGCCGGACGCCGCCACCTTCAAAGCCGCCGCTGCCGAAGCGGAAAAAATATCCGCAATATCCGATGCTTACGTAAGCTCCGCCTATCGCCAACATCTGGCGCGCGTGCTCACCTGCCGCGCACTCGAACAAGCCGCCGCGCACGCGAAAGAGATGCAACATGGCTGATACCCGAACCATTTCAGCAATCGTCAACGGCAAATCGCACACCGCCACCATCGAAACGCGCCTGACGCTGGTGGATTTTTTACGCCATGAATTGAAGCTCACCGGCACGCATGTGGGCTGCGAGCACGGCGTGTGCGGCGCCTGCACCGTGTTGGTTGGCGGCATCAGCGCGCGCGCCTGCCTGATGCTGGCGGTGCAGTGCGACGGCCTTGAAGTCGCCACCGTTGAATCGTTGGCCGCCGACGGAAAACTCAACACCCTGCAACAGGCGTTTCAGGATAACCACGGCCTGCAATGCGGTTTTTGCACGCCGGGCATGCTGATGACGCTGACGGAATTTCTGCGCGACCATCCCGAACCGAATGAGGCCCAAGTACGCGAAGCGCTGTCCGGCAACCTGTGCCGCTGCACCGGTTATCAGGGCATCGTCGATGCGGCGCTCGACGCGGCGAAAAAAATGCGCGGGACAACACGATGAGCGCCGAAAAACGCCCTGACTCATTGACCGGTTTCGGCGCCTCCGTCAAACGCAAGGAAGACCCCGCCTTCCTGCGCGGCGAAGGCCAGTTTGTCGACGACATTCATCTGCCGGACATGCTGCACGCCGCCTTCGTGCGCAGCCCCTACGCACATGCGAAGGTAGGCGCCATCGACAAGCACGCGGCACTGGAGCTGCCCGGCGTGCATGCCGTGATTACCTTTGCCGATCTACCGGAAGAAATCCGCCGGCAAACCATGCCGCTGCTGGTGCCGCACCCCGCGATCAAGCAACCGTTGCTGCCCTACGCGCTGGCGAAAGACGAAACCTGTTACGCGGGTGAGCCGGTGGCGTGCGTGATTGCCGACAACCGCTATATCGCCGAAGACGCCGCGCAGTTGGTGGAGGTGGATTACGAGCCGTTGCCCGCGGTGAACGATTGCCGCGCCGCCATCGAAGACGGCGCGCCGCTGGCGCATGCGGGCGCAGAGTCGAACATCGCGGCGCGTTTTCCGGTGAAGGTGGGCGATGCCGACCGCGCGTTTGCGGGCGCGGCGCATGTGTTCCGTGAAAAAATTTACCAGCATCGCGGCGGGCCGTTTTTTATGGAATGCCGCGGCGCGATCGCGCAGTACGACGCGCAATCGCAGGGTTACACGCTGCATGTGTCGTCGCAGGGTTCGCATCGCTTGAAGCGCTGCATGCTCGATATGTTCGATCTGGGCGATCACCAAATGCGCGTGATCACGCCGGATGTCGGCGGTGGCTTCGGGCCTAAAGGTTCGTTTTACCCCGAGTACATCAACGTCGCGGTGGCGGCGCGCCTGTTGCGCCGGCCGGTGAAATGGATTGAAGACCGGCGCGAGAATTTTCTCACCACGCACCAGGAGCGCGATCAATACTGGGACATGGAAATCGCTGTCGATGCCAACGCCAAAATCATCGGCGTGCGCGGGCAACTGATTCATGAAACCGGCGCCTATGTGCCGTGGGGCATTGTGCTGCCGTGGATCACCGCCACCACCGTGCCGGGGCCGTATGTGGTGCCGCATTTCAAGCTGGATGTGATTTCGGTATTCACCAATAAAATTCAAACCACGCCGGTGCGCGGCGCGGGGCGGCCTGAAGCGGTGACGACGATGGAGCGCCTGATGGATCGCGTGGCGCGCGAATTAAAACTCGACCGCGCCGAAGTGCGGCGGCGTAATTTTATTCAGCCGGAACAGATGCCTTATAAAGTGGGGATTATTTTCCGCGATGGCCGCCCGGTCACGTACGACAGCGGCGACTACCCGGCCAGTCAGGCGGCTGCGTTGAAAACCGCGGATTACGACGGCTTCGCAAAACGCCAACTTGAGGCGCGCGCCCAAGGCCGTTATCTCGGCATCGGCATGGCGAATGCGGTAGAGGCAACCGGCCTCGGCCCTTACGAAAGCGCGACGGTACGCGTCGCCACTTCCGGCAAGATCGTGATTTACACCGGCGCCACGCCGCAGGGCCAATCGCACAAAACCACGCTGGCGCAGATTGCTTCCGATCAGCTCGGTGTGGATTTCAACGACATCACCGTGGTCACCGCCGACACCGCCACCATTGCGCTGGGCATCGGCAGCTTTGCCGCGCGCACGGCAGTGAACGCGGGTTCATCGGTGCATATGGCGGCGATGGAAGTCGCCGCCAAAGCCAAAAAAATCGCCGCCGGCATGATGGAGTGCGTGGAAGATGATCTCGAACTTAGCGGTGGTTATGTGCGCCTGAAAAGCGCGCCGGATGTGAAAAAAAGCCTGCGCGAAATAGCGGTCAAATCCATCGGCATGCCGGGCTTCTCGATGGCGGGCGGGTTGCCGCCGGGGCTGGAACACACGGCGCATTTCACGCCCGATCAGGCGGTGTATTCCAGCGGCACGCACGTGGCCGAGGTGGAAGTTGATATCGAAACCGGTGAAGTCAAAATCGTGCGTTACACCGTGGCACACGATTGCGGGCGCGTGATTAACCCGATGGTGGTTGAAGGCCAGGTGGTCGGCGGCGTGGCGCACGGCGTGGGCAACGCGCTCTACGAGCAGCTCGCCTTCGATGAAAACGCGCAGCCGCTTTCAACCAACTTTGGCGAGTACCTGCTACCGATGGCGGCGGACGTGCCCAAGGTCGATCTGGTGCATCTGGAAACCCCGTCACCACTGAATCCGCTCGGCATCAAGGGCGCAGGCGAAGGCGGCACCATCTCCGCCATCGGCGCGATACTCGGCGCGGTGGAACATGCGCTAGAGCCGTTTGATGTGCGCATTGCCGAAGCGCCGATTTCGCCGCAGCGGATTGTGGCGTTGCTGGGTGAACATGCGCGGGGGAGGACGCTATGATTGCGAAATGGATTTCAGGCGCGGCGTGCATTGCGTTCACAGCAAGTAACGCCACCGCCGCCCCCTTCCCCGAACGCCCCATCCGCATCGTCGTGCCCACCGCCATCGGCGGCCCCTCCGATTTATGCCTGCGCGCCGTCGCCGATGTGATGCGCGCCGATCTCGGCCAGCACATCGTCGTCGAAAACATCACCGGCGCCACCGGCAACATCGGTCTTGAGCGCGTCGGCAACGCCACGCCCGACGGCTATACGCTGTCGCAGGCGAGCGCGGGCAACACCGCCAATCTCGCGGCGCGGCCCAAGGCGGCGTTTGATATTTTGAACAACATGAAGCCGGTGGGCAAAGTGTGTCAGGCGTCGTTTTCGCTGGTGGTGGCGCCGGGGTTAAACGTGAAGACGGTGGAAGAATTTATTCGCCATGCCAAAACGCAGCAAGGCAAACTCTCGTACGGCAGTATCGGCCACGGCTCAAGCCAGCATCTGGTGGGCGAGATGTTCGCCGCTGCCGCAGGATTGGACATGATTCATGTGCCGTATCGCGGCGAGGCGTTGGTAGCGCCGGAACTGGCGGCGGGCCGCATTCACCTGATGTTCATGGCGGGCGCGAAGCCGTTCATCGATGGCGGGCTGGTGACGGGCATCGCCACCACCAACCGCGACACCTGGGCGCCGATTCCGCAACTGCCGCCTATCGGCAAAACGGCGGTGCTGCCGGGCTTTACCTACAACGGCTGGAACGGTTTGTTCGCGCCGAAAAACGCGCCGGATGCGGCCGTGCGGCGCATCAGCGCGGCATTGGTGAAAGCGCTCGCCGATGAAAAAGTGCGCGCGGTGATACGCACACTGGGCAACGAACCGGGCGCGGGCACGCCGGAGGAATTGGCGGCGCAAGTGCGTTCGGACATCAGCAACTTTCGGCGCATCATCGAACAGCGCAAACTGAACATCCCCGAATAGTGTCGTACGTAGCTGTTTATAAAGGATAATATTATGAGTGGTTTTGAATTCAAAGTGGCGCGTGATGGCGCCAATGGTGCGATTGCACGCATCGATCTGAATCGCCCCGACGAAGGCAACGCACTCACGCGCGCGATGATGGTGCAACTGTCGGCCACGTTGCGCGAACTCGGCGGCCAACCCGATGTGCATGTGGTCACGCTCGAAGCGCGCGGCAAACAATTCTGCCGCGGCCGCGACGGCAAAGGCGAATCACGCGCCGGCATGACGCCGTATGAAATACGCCAGAAGATGATGGGCGCGGTGCTCGATGTGTATCAAGCCGTGGCCGACGTGCCGGTGCCGGTGGTGGCGCTGGTGCAGGGCGATGCGCTCGGCTTTGGTTGCGCGACGGCGGTGGGTTGCGACATCACGCTCGCGTCGTCAAACGCGTGCTTTGCGTTCCCCGAAATCGAACACGACATACCGCCCACCATGGCGATGTGTGCCGCGCTCGGCAAAGTGCAGGCGAAGGCGTTGACGTATCTGATTTATTCGGCGGATTCGATCAGTGCGGATGAAGCCGTGACGCTGGGACTTGCCAGCAAGGTGTTGCCACACGCTAGCTTCGCCGCCGACAGCGATGCATTTCTGACAAAACTCGCGAGCCGTCCGCGCTTGATACTGGAAACCATCAAAAAATATCAGGCCAAGGCCTCGCAACTCACGCCGGACATGGCATCGGAGTATGCGGGGACGTTGCTGGCGTTGGTGCGGTCGTAATCCTCGCACGCAGTGCGCAAGTTAGTGGGTGCAGATAGCAAAAATAGAAAATTATGAATACGCGCAAAACCGCCCTGAACAACCCCATGAGAGCCGCTGAGCAGCGCAGCCGCGCCGGGGAATTCGGCGAGGACTGTCTGAGTCCTCGCGCCTTTGGGGTATGCGAGGGCGAGTTCCGCAGCCGCCCGGCGTGGCGAGCAGCGCAAGGAAGCCCGAAGGGCCGGCGAACCTGGGGCGGCCTTTCTTGGGTTACTTTCTTTGGCCGTTCAAAGAAAGTGACCAGCGGCCGGGCTGCCCCCGGCGAACTTGAAGCACGGACTATCAATTGAAACCGCGACGCCTACTTGCCCCCACCCTAACCCTCCCCCGCAAGCGGGGGAGGGAATTCCTATTCGTTGCCGCCGCCATCTTGCTATTCCCGCAAGAAACGCCGGCCCAAGACAAATACCCCACCAAAGTCATCCGCATCCTCACCGCCACCCCCGGCAGCAACCACGACTGGGGCGCGCGCATCACCGCGCAGGAACTTACCCCGCGCATCGGCCAAAGAGTGATTGTCGAAAATCGCGGCAGCATCGCAGTGGAGATTGTCGCCAAAGACACCCCGCCCGATGGCTACACCCTTCTGTTTTACGGCGCGTATGTGTGGCTGCAGCCGCTGCTGTCCAAGGTAAGCTGGAATCCCACCGACGATCTGATACCAATCACGCTGGCGATCAGCTCACCCAACGTGCTGGTGATACACCCCTCGTTGCCGGTGAAATCCACCCGCGAGTTAATCGCGCTCGCCAAGGCGCAACCCGGCGCGTTGAATTACAGCGCGGGCGGTGGCGGCTCCACCCCGCACATCGCGGCGGAGCTGTTCAACTACATGGCCAAAACCCGCATCGTGCGCATCAACTACAAAGGCTCCGGGCCGTCGATGATGGGCTTGTTCGTCGGCGAAGTGCAATTGATGTTCGGCGCGCTGGGGCCGATGATGCCGCACGTCAAAAACAGCAAGGTCAAAGCGCTGGCGATCACCACGCCCAAGCGCTCGCCGCTCGCGCCGGAACTGCCGCCGGTGAGCGACGCCCTGCCCGGTTATGCATCGGAAGCCGCCATCGGATTTTTTGCACCGAAGAAAACCCCTGCGCCTATCATCAAGCTGCTCAACCACGAAATCGTGCAAGCGCTAAAAGCCACCGACCCGAAAATGATTTTTAATGCCGGCATCGAAATTGTCGGCAACACCCCCGAAGCCTTTGCCGCCTTCATCAAAGCAGACACCGCCAAAATGGGCGAAGTCATCAAGAGCGGTTCATTCAGCAACTGACATGCAAATAGAAAACCACTTCGACATCCCCATCCCGCCCGCCGCCGCGTGGCCGATCCTGATGAACGTGCCCGAAACCGCGGCGTGCTTTCCGGGTGCGGGCAACATCGAGAAAATCAGCGACGATCATTATAAAGGCCGCGTCACCGTCAAACTCGGCCCGCTGACGATGCTGTTCGCCGGCAACCTGCACATCGAGAACCGCGACGACACCGCACACGGCGCCACCATCAAAGCTGCGTGGGCAGAGACCAAAGGGCGCGGCAACGCCAACACCCTCACCCGCTTCGCGCTGCAAGCACAAGGCAGCGGCACGCGCGTCAACATGGTCAGTGATTTACAACTCGCCGGCCAAGTCGCGCAATACGGGCGCGGCGTGGGCATGATCTCGGCGATATCCGCGCAGTTGATTGCTACCTTCGCAGACAATCTGCTCGCGCGGATTCATGCGGTTGATGGCGGCGGCGTATCTACCGAGGCGAAAGCGGCAGGTGAAATATCGGGACTGACATTGATGGCAAAAGCGTTGGCGAGTCGGTTCAAGGGGTAGGGGTGGCGATCACTTCCGCTTTACCGCGTCGCCTGCCAGGAAATATCAATCTTTCTATGGCTGGAAACACAATCCCGCAGATAAAGATTGATGAGGCTTTGATAGGGAACACCTTTTTCCTCGGCCATTTGTTTGAAATAGCCTATGACGTCCTCGCTCAAGCGCATCGTAACGGGCTTTTAAGTTTGCCCGCGTAAGGCCTGTCCGTATTACACAGAGGGGCCACGACTCAATCGATTTCTTCAGCCCCCGCCGCCGCCCGCCCCAAGCGATCCCGCACCGCCGCCCACGCCATCGCCAACGGCGGCTCTTCGACGATTATCACATCACAACCCGCATCATCAAGCAGGCGCAGGTTGGCGTAGAGATCATGCGCGTAACCCGCCACCGCGTCGGGCGCGGCGATCCACGTGAGTTTGTCGATCAGCGGTTGGCGCGCGTTGCGGGCGAGCACGGCTACACGCTTGCCTTGCCTTGCGAAGCTGCGTGCGAGTTCGTCGATCAGGTCGGCTTCGACCAGCATCACCGGGGTGCGCGGGGCGTAGTGTTTTTCCATTGTGCCGGGGGCGCGGGGAGATTGTGCGCCGGGGGCGGCCAGCGCCACGCCCAGAGCCATTTCAATTTCCGCCGCCGTAATCAGACCGGGGCGCAGCATCGCCGGTGTTGCGCCCGACAAATCCACGATGGTCGATTCGATGCCCACCTCGCACGCGCCGCCGTCGAGTATGCAATCGACCGCACCGCCAAATTCCTGCCGCACGTGTTCGGCGGTGGTGGAAGACACGTGACCAAAGCGGTTGGCCGAGGGGCCGACGATGCCGCCGCCGAACGCGTTCAGCAGCGCCTGTGCAAGCGGGTGCGCGGGCACGCGAAGCGCCACGGTGTCTTGCCCGCCGGTGACGAAATCACTCACGCCTTGCGCTCGCTTGAGGATCAGCGTCAGCGGGCCGGGCCAGAATTTTTTGGCCAGCGTGTACGCGGCGGGCGGGATGTCACTTGCCCAGTCGCCCAGTTGCGCGGCGTTGGCGATATGCACGATCAGCGGGTGATCGTGCGGGCGGCCTTTGGCGGCGAAGACTTTTTTGATCGCGTCTTCGTTGGCGGCGTCCGCGCCGAGACCGTAGACGGTTTCGGTGGGGAAGGCGACGAGGTTGCCGGCGCGCAGGGTGGCTGCGGCTGCGGTAATGTCTGCTGCGTTGGCCGTATGCTCCATTGGGAATTATAAATAAAAAACAAATGGTTACGGTTTTGGGGTGTGCCCTGTTGCCAAGGTCGATGACGTCCCCTCACCCTAGCCCTCTCCCCGCAAGCGGGGCGAGGGGATTTTAGTTAGGCGGCTTGAACTGCTTGGAAAGCTTCAACCCCTGCGCCTGATAATTCGAGCCGATGTTCACGCCGTAAAGCCGCTCCGGTTTGCCGAGCAGGCGTTCGTAGATAAGCCGCCCGACGCCCTGACCGTGTTCGATGAGAAACGGCACTTCATGCGAACGCACTTCGAGCACCG
>CANIID010000163.1 GCA_947467315.1 Betaproteobacteria bacterium
GAAGCATGAGTTTACCCGACCTCGGGTAACGGTCGTGGTGGCGGTTTAGTCAGGCAAAATGTTATAATTTCATAACTCATTGTTTTTAAATATAAAGTCGTATTGTGCCTCAATGACCGTGCGAATGGTTGGCGACGTGCCTTGGCTCGGGCGATGGAATGCATCATATCAGGGCGAAATTTTTCTGGCTGCACCGGTATGGTGCGTATTGGGTCTGGTTTAGATAGAATTTCGCTTGTGGCACAATGCCGTTCCCGCGCATCAGCTTGGCATGCTTCATGCTGATACAAGGCGCGCACAGTTTTATTTATTCTTACCCGTCAGGAGAGACGAAAAATGGCTAACGCCGCTGAAGTATTGAAGATTATCAAAGACAACGAGGTCAAGTTTGTCGACCTGCGTTTTACCGATACCCGCGGCAAGGAGCAGCATGTTTCCGTGCCGCATAAAATGTTCGGCGCGGACAAGTTCACCGATGGCCATGCGTTTGACGGTTCGTCGATCGCGGGCTGGAAAGGTATTCAAGCCTCCGACATGTTGCTGATGCCGGATCCGGATTCGCAGCGCATGGACCCGTTCACCGATGAGCCGACGTTGATTCTGACCTGCGACGTGGTGGAGCCGTCGGACGGCAAAGGCTATGATCGCGATCCGCGTTCACTGGCCAAGCGTGCCGAGGCTTATTTGAAATCCAGCGGCCTGGGCGACACCGCCTACTTTGGTCCGGAACCCGAATTTTTCATATTTGATTCGGTCACTTGGGGCGTGGACATGTCCGGCTCGCATGTGAAAATCGAATCCAGCGAAGCGCCGTGGTCGTCGGGCAAGGAATACGAAGGCGGCAACATGGGCCATCGTCCGCCGATCAAGGGCGGTTATTTCCCCGTGCCGCCGGTGGATTCGCTGCAAGACATCCGCTCGGCCATGTGCCTGGCACTCGAAGAGCAAGGCGTGCCCGTTGAGGTGCATCACCACGAAGTCGCGGCCCCCGGCCAGTGCGAAATCGGCACCCTGTTCAGCAGCCTGGTGAAGCGCGCGGACTGGAACCAGATTCTGAAATACACCGTGCAAAACGTCGCCCACTCCTATGGCAAAACGGCGACCTTCATGCCCAAGCCCGTGGTCGGCGACAACGGTTCCGGCATGCACGTGCATCAATCGATCTGGAAGGCCGGCCAAAATCTGTTCAGCGGCAACGGTTATTCGGGCTTGTCGGAATTCGCGCTGTTCTACATCGGCGGCATCATCAAGCACGCCAAGGCATTGAACGCGATCACCAATCCCGGCACTAACTCCTACAAGCGTCTGGTGCCCGGCTATGAAGCGCCGATCAACCTAGCGTACTCCGCGCGCAACCGCTCGGCGTCGATTCGTATTCCGTTTGTGTCAAGCCCCAAAGGCCGCCGCATCGAAGTGCGCTTCCCCGACCCGACGGCCAACCCGTACCTGGCATTCGCCGCGATGATGATGGCCGGTCTCGATGGTGTGCAAAACAAAATTCATCCCGGCGATCCGATCGACAAGAATTTGTACGACTTGCCGCCCGAAGAAGCCAAGAAAGTGCCGAACGTGTGCTCGTCACTCGAAATGGCGCTGGAGTGTCTGGACAAAGACCGCGAGTTCCTCACGCGCGGCGGCGTGTTCTCCAACGACATGCTCGATGCCTACATCGCGCTGAAGATGGAAGAGGTCACCGCCTTCCGCATGACCACGCATCCGCTGGAGTTTCAGCTCTATTACAGTCTGTAATCAGCAGCAATCAAAAAAAGCGGGCTGCGGCCCGCTTTTTTTGCGTCCGGCGTTTGTGCGGCATGAAAACCCTTGACGCACCAAAATAGTGCTAATAATATTGTCTTTTTTAAACAGATAGTTACGTAACCGCCTTGAAGTCGTGGAGTCAACCACCTACAGTATGCGACGTTATTCGCACTATCTGCGATCTCTTGGGGCTATCGATGTTAGCAATGCGATTTTTGTTGGTGATGGGATTGCTGGGCGTAGTGGCCGGGCCGGTGTTCGCCGATATGTGGGAATGCGAAGAGCCGGGCGGCGGCAAGCGCTTTACCAACATCAAGTCCGATGCGAAAGGCTGCAAACAACTGACGATTACCCCCAGCATCGTGTCGTCGCCGCCGACTGCAGGCAAAGCGTCCGGCAGCCCGACGCCGGGAGATTTCCCGAAAGTGGCGCCGCAAGTGCAGCAGCAACGCGACAACGACCGCAAGAAAATTCTCGAAACCGAATTGATCAACGAAGAGAAAAACCTGCAGGACGCCAAACGCGAATTGGCCGAGCAGGAAAACACGCGTTTGGGCAGCGAGCGCAACGCGCAGCGCATGCTCGACCGCATCGAGCCTTTCCAAAAGAAAGTCAAACTGCACGAAGACAATATCGCCAATCTCAAGAAAGAGTTGGCCAATCTTCGTTAATCCCCGGCACTAGCCGTCGATCTCGCGCCGGGTGTCTGCGGCGCGCGTGCCGCCGGCCGCGCGTAGCTGGCCTGCTTCTTGCTCATCCTAAGACCAGGATGACACCATGACCCCTGCGGCACTCACAGGACTGGATTTATTGGCAACCGCAGTAATCCTCGTGGATAACTCGGATGTGTTGCGTCATATGAATCCCGCTGCTGAAAATTTGTTGGAAATCTCCGGCCCGCACGTGGTGGGGCAGAGTATCGCCGACGTTTTCGCCGATCACGAGTTGCTTGCGGGCGCACTGCAATACGCGCGCAAGAACAATTGCAGCTTTTCCGAGCATGATCTGGCTATCGCCGTCAGCGGGCGATCGCGTATGCACCTTACCTGCACGGTCACACCGATAGAACCGGGCGGCGCGTTTGATCTCGAAGGCTGCATCGTTGAGTTCCGGCAGATCGAGCAGCAACTGCGCATCGCGCGCGAAGAGCGGGTGATGGATCAAAGCGTCGCCAATCGCGAACTGATGCGCAATCTGGCGCACGAAATCAAAAATCCGCTGGGCGGCATACGCGGCGCGGCGCAACTTCTGGATCGCGAACTCGAAAATCCCGCGCTGCACGAATACACCCAAGTCATCATGAAAGAGGCGGATCGTTTGCAGGCGCTGATGAGCCGGCTGCTCTCGCCGCATCGCATCCCGCGCCCGACGCATTTGAATATTCATGAAGTGCTGGAACGCGTGCGCAGCGTATTGCTCGCCGAGTTCCACAAAACCATCAGCATCCAGCGCGACTACGACGTGAGCCTGCCCTACGTCTATGGCGACAACGAACAACTGATCCAGGCCATGCTGAACGTGGCGCGCAACGCCGCGCAGGCGCTGACGGAATCCGGCGCGACCGAGGGCGTGATTACGTTAAAAACGCGCGCCGCGCGGCAAGTCACGCTGGCACGCAAACGCTATCGTCACGCGATTGAAGTGAGCATCACCGATAACGGCCCCGGCATACCTCCCGAAATCAGCGAGCGCGTGTTCTATCCGCTGGTGTCCGGACGCGACACCGGCAGCGGCCTCGGTTTGACCATCGCGCAGAATTTCGTCAGCCAGCACAATGGCACGCTCACGTTCGAGAGCGCGCCGGGAAAAACCTGTTTTACCGTGTTGTTGCCGGTGGCCGAAAGCCCGGAACACGCGGGGCAAGGGCAAGTGTCGTAACACAAGCCTATGCGTAAACCACGAGCCTTACTTACGCTTCACGGTATTAAAGGAAGAACACGATGCAACCTGCCCTGCTCCACCCCATCCCTGCTGCGTATGCGCCGGGCGCAGTGCGAAAGGCTGCTGTGTCGATAGATCCGGTGTGGGTCGTCGACGACGACAAATCGATCCGTTGGGTGTTTGAAAAAGCGCTTGAGCGGGAACAAATTGCTTATCGTACGTTTGCCTCGGCGCAGGAGGCGCTGGATGCGCTCGAAACCGAAACGCCGCAGGTGGTGGTCAGCGACATCCGCATGCCCGGAGAATCCGGGCTGATCTTGTTGCAAAAGGTGCGCGAGCGGCACGCGACGCTCCCGGTGATCATCATGACGGCCTACTCCGATCTTGAAAACGCCGTCACCGCGTTTCAGGGCGGCGCGTATGAATACCTGCCCAAGCCGTTCGATGTGGATCATGCGGTTGAACTGATACGCCGCGCGCTGAACGACAACAAGGCCGCGCCCAGCGCGGTTGAATCGCAGGAAACAGTGCCCGAGATTCTGGGCCAGGCACCCGCGATGCAAAATGTGTTTCGCGCCATTGGACGTCTCGCGCAGTCGAACGCGACGGTGATGATTACTGGCGAATCGGGCAGCGGCAAGGAACTCGTGGCCAGTGCGCTGCACCGGCATAGCCAGCGCGCGAAGCTGCCGTTTATTGCCATCAACACCGCGGCTATCCCGAAGGAGTTGCTGGAGTCCGAGCTGTTCGGTCACGAGCGCGGCGCATTTACCGGGGCGCAAACCACGCGCCGCGGGCGCTTCGAACAGGCCGAGGGCGGCACGCTGTTTCTGGATGAAATCGGCGACATGCCCGCCGAGTTGCAGACGCGCTTGTTGCGCGTACTGTCCGACGGCAATTATTACCGCGTGGGCGGGCATCAGCCGATACGCGCCAATGTGCGCATCATCGCCGCGACGCATCAGGATCTTGAAGCGCGCGTGAAGCAGGGCTTGTTCCGCGAGGATTTGTTTCACCGTTTGAATGTGATTCGATTGCGCCTGCCCTCGTTGCGCGAGCGGCGCGAAGACATACCCTTGCTGGCGCAGCATTTTTTGCGCCGGAGCGCGCGCGAACTCAACGTCGAGGCCAAGCGTTTCTCGGAGCCGGTGCTCGCCTACCTGTCGTCACTGGATTTTCCCGGCAATGTGCGGCAATTGGAAAACCTGTGCCACTGGCTGACCGTGATGGCGCCCGCCGCGCAGATTGAAATCGAGGACTTGCCGCCGGAAATTCGCGCCGGCAGCGTCGCGTCCCCGGATCAGAGTTGGATCAGCGCATTGGAACGCGAAGCGGAAGTCCGTCTGGCGCGCGGCGAAACGCGCATCATGGATGAACTGACGAATCAGTTCGAGAAAGCGTTAATCCTGAAGGCGCTGGCGCAAACCGGCGGCCGGCGTATCGAAGCCGCGCTGTTGCTGGGCATCGGCCGCAATACGCTGACGCGTAAAGTGCAGGAACTGGGGATCGACGACGGCGAGTAGCCGTCGGTTCGTGCTCAGTTCGTGATATCCGCAAACACCGGCGCATGATCCGAAGGCCGTTCCAGTTTTCGCGGCTCGACATCCACCGCACACGCGGTGCAGTTCGCGGCAAGCGGCGCCGACAGCAGGATGTGATCGATACGCATGCCGAGCTTGCGCTTGAAACCGTTCATGCGGTAATCCCACCACGTGAATGAGCGCTCCGGCTGATCGAACTGACGGAAGCTGTCGGTTAATCCCAGCGCCAGTAAACTGCTCAGCGCAGAGCGCTCTGCATCGCTGCAAAGCACTTTGCCTGCCCAGGCTTTAGGGTCATACACATCGCGGTCGTCCGGCGCGATGTTGTAATCGCCGAGCAGCGCGAGCTTGGGATACTTTTGCAATTCGGCGCGCAGCCATTCGGCCAGCGCGGCGAGCCAGCGCAATTTGTATTGATACTTGTCGGACTCGACCGATTCGCCGTTGGGCACATAGATGCAAATCACGCGCGTGTCCCCGTAAGTAGCGGCCAGCACGCGCTTTTGCGGATCGTCAAAGCCGGGAATGCCTGCCGTGACATCAGTGCCCGCGCCGCCAGCCGCTCGCGAGAGCAGGGCCACCCCGTTGTAGGTTTTTTGCCCGCTGAACAGCGGAAGATAACCGGCATCCATGATTGCCTGCGCCGGGAAATTCACGTCCTCGGTTTTGCTTTCCTGTAAGCACAACACGTCGGGCTTTTGCTGCTCCAGCCACGCCAGCACGTGCGGCAGACGCACTTTAAGCGAGTTGACGTTCCACGTGGCTATGCGCATAACACTATGTTTTTATTATGAAATTTTACAGGGCCGCACGGGTGGCGCGATGCACTATTTGGCGGGTGGCGTGGCTGGTGCCGCAGGAGTTCCTTCGACGGGCTTGGTGCCGTCCGCAGGGGGCTTCGCACCCTCGGCGGCAGGTTTGGGCGCAGGCGCGGGAGGCTTGGGCCGCACGGTGACGAGCGCGGTGCTGGGGTAGCCCGCATAGTCGAGCGTGCTGTCCCATTCGGATTCAAGATAGCCGTTCAAGTTCGTGCGACCGACTTGCAGAAAGGGAATGTTCCCGTTCGGCGAGATTTTCTTGAATGCCTCAAAATCCGCTTGCGGATTTTTATCGGTGTACGGAATGCCACGCCGGTTCAGGTGAGCACGCGCGCTGGTGCAAACCGGCCCGCAGTCGTTGGCCCACAAGGTGACCGGATGGTTTTTCTTCGCTAATGCCACGGCATACGGCATGTCTTCGCTGGGCGTGACGTTATCGCCCATTTTCCGTTGCTCCACTTTTTTGGCGGGTGCCGATGCCGGTGGTGGCGTGTCGCGCCATTCCACGTTGCCCTTGGCATCAACCCAGCGGTAGAGTTGCGCCGCGTTCGCGAACAGGGTGGCAAACAAGAAAAACCATAAAAAGTTTTTGCACATTTTCATGATGTTGTCCCTCAAGGTTAAATTCGCGTGGCAACAGCTTACTTTAGCACCCCACAATGGTTAGGGCAAAAGCATTGCCTTGGTGCGCTCAGGCCGCGGTTGTGTTTGTTGCCATGCCATTGTGCCGGAGCAAGGCATCCATGCTGGGCTCGCGCCCGCGAAACGCCTTGAACGAATCCAACGCCGGGCGGCTGCCGCCGACGGCGAGAATTTCACTGCGAAAGCGCTGGCCGACCGCCGGATCAAGCACACCTTTTTCCTCGAACAGACTGAACGCATCGGCGGACAATACTTCCGCCCATTTGTAGCTGTAATAGCCCGCCGCATAACCGCCAGCAAAGATGTGCGAAAAACTGTTGGGGAAGCGGTTGTAGGCGGGCGGCACAATCACCGCGACCCGCTGGCGCACGTCGTTGACCAAATCCAGCGCGGTCTTTGTTCCGGCGGGATCAAAACTCGAATGCAATTCCAGATCAAACAGCGAGAACTCAATCTGCCGCACGGTCTGCAGGCCGCTCTGGAAATTTTTCGCCGCGATCATTTTGTCGAACAGCGATTTGGGCAGGGGTTTGCCGGTTTGCTGGTGCCGCGTCATCGGGCGCAGTACGTCCCATTCCCAGCAAAAATTCTCCATGAACTGGCTGGGCAGCTCCACCGCATCCCACTCGACGCCATGGATACCGGACACCCCGAGGTAATCCACTTGGGTGAGCAAGTGATGCAGACCGTGGCCGAATTCGTGAAACAGGGTGATCACTTCATCGTGGGTGAATTGCGCCGGCTGTCCACCGACGGGTGCTGAGAAATTGCAGGTCAAATACGCTACCGGTGACTGGATGCCGGACACAATGCGCCGCCGCGTAATGGCATCGTCCATCCACGCGCCGCCGCGCTTGGTGCTGCGCGCATACAGATCAAGATAAAACTGCCCGATCAGCGTGCCGGATTTATCGTGGATCGAATAAAAGCGCACGGCGTCGTGCCACAGTGGCGCTTCCGTGGCCGTGATGGTCAGGCCGTAAAGCGTTTCGATCAGCTTGAACATGCCGGGGACGACGGTGGTCTCGGGCAGATATTGCTTCACCTCCTGCTCGGAGAACGCATAACGCGACACGCGCAGCTTTTCCGAGGCGTAGGGAATGTCCCACGCGTCGAGCTTGTTCATGCCCAACTCGGTGCGCGCGAAATCGGTAAGTTCCTGTAGATCGCGCTCGGCATACGGCTTGGCACGCGCCGCGAGTTCGCTCAGAAAATCGATCACCTGTTTGGGCGACTCCGCCATCTTGGGTTCGAGCGAGTATTCGGCGTAGTTGTTGAAATCGAGCAGTTGCGCGAGTTCGCGGCGCAGCTTCACGATGTCAGCGATCAGCGGCGTGTTATCCAACTCAGGCTTGCCGAATTCAGACGCGCGCGTACTTGATGCGCGATACATCAATTCACGCAACGCACGATCATCGGCGTACTGCATTACCGGCAGATACGACGGCGCGTGCAGGGTGAATTTCCAGCCGGGCTTTTTGTCTGCCGCCGTGTCAGATTCAGCGGCCTCGCGCGCCGCGGCGCGCGTGTCATCGGGCAAGCCCGTCAGTCCTTTTTCATCGGTGACGTAATGCGCGAAGGCATTAGTGGCGTCGAGCACGTTGTCCGAAAAGCGCGACGACAGCTTCGACAGTTCCTCGCAAATCGCCTTGAAGCGCGCCTTCTTCCCGGCAGGCAATTCCGCGCCGCCCAATCGAAAGTCACGCAGATCGTTGTCGATAATTTTTTGCTGTGCCGGCGACAACGCTTTATATTCGGCGGATGAATGTAACTGTTTGTTTTTATTGAATAATTTCTCATTCTGCCCGAGATCAGTGTAATACGCGGTGATCTTCGGCAGATTGGCGTTATAGACCTCGCGCAACTCCGGGCTGTTCATCACCGCATTGAGATGGCCGACCTGACCCCACGCGCGACCAAGGCGCTCATTGGCGTTTTCCAGCGGCTCGATAAACTCGTGCCATGTCGCCGGCGTGGCGTCCGCGGCGACTTTTTCGATCACGGCATTGCATTCCGCCAGCAGCGCATCGACCGCAGGCGTCACGTGTTCGGTTTTAATGTCCGCAAAGCGCGGCAGGCCGGAGAAATCCAGTAGAGGGTTCATGCGGTGCACTCAGAAAAATACGATGGGAAAGTCTAACAGAACCGTTCCGCAGGGCGGCGGGTGGGGCTACTTCGCTTCGTACGCGACTTGCCCGCCCACCAGCGTGTGCGTTACCCGGCCTTTGAGTTCCAGCCCGCTATACGGGGTGTTTTTGCCCTGACTCAGCAACGACGACGGTTCGACTTTCCAGTAGCGTTCGGCGTCGAACACGCATAAGTCCGCATCCGCACCGACCGACAGATGGCCAGCGTCGATGCCAAGGATGTTCGCCGCGTCGCGGGTAATACGCGCGAGCGCGGTGGGCAGCGTGACGTGATCTTCTTCCGCCCACTTGAGTGTGAGCGGCAGCAGCAACTCCAGCCCGGTCGCGCCGGGTTCGGATTCCGAAAACGGCAATTGCTTGGCGTCGTCGTCCACCGGGCAATGGTCGGAGCACACCGCATCGACAGTGTGATCGGCCAACCCGCGGCGGAGCGCGTCGCGGTCGCGCTGGCTGCGCAACGGGGGTATCAAGTGACAGTGCGGATCGAAATAACCGATGTCCATTTCCGACAAATGCAGATGATGCACCGCGACGTCACAGGTGACGGTGGCGCCGTCGTGCCGCGCGCGCCGCACCATGTTGATGGCTTCCGCGCTCGACAAACGGCACAGATGCACGCGCGCGCCGGTTTCGCGTGCCAGCAGCAGGATGGTCGCCAGCGCGGTGGTTTCGGCGCACACCGGGATCGACGGCAGACCCAGCCGCGTCGCGACCTGGCCGTCGTGGGCGACGCCGTTGCGCGCGAGTGACGCATCCTGCGGGCGCAGCCACACGGGGATGTTAAACGTGGCCGCGTACTGCATGGCGTAGAACAGCACCTGGTTGTCGGTGAGCGGCACGTCGGCGTGCGAAAACGCCACGCAACCCGCGTCGCGCAGCTCGGCCATTTCGGTGAGTTGCGATCCCTTCAACCCGGCGGTGAGCGCGCCGATGGGATACACGCGTGCCTTGTTGAGCGTGCGCGCGCGATATTTGAGCATTTCCACCAACCCCGGCTCGTCCAGCGGCGGATCAGTGTCCGGCGGGCAGGCGAGGCTGGTGACGCCGCCGGCGCAGGCGGCATCCATTTCGGATTCCAGTGTGGCGATGTATTCAAAGCCGGGCTCGCGCAGCCGCGCCGACAAATCCACCAGGCCGGGGCAGACGATTTTGCCCGACGCATCAATCGTGCGGTTGGCGGTGAATCCGGCAGGCGCTGCGCCGATCGCGACGATTTTGCCGGCCGCGATGTACACGTCGCGCATGGCGTCGATGTTGTTTTTCGGATCGATCAGGCGACCGTTTTTGATGAGTATCTTCATATCAGTTGCCCGCCACGATGCTCATCACCGCCATGCGAATGGCGATGCCGAAGCTGACTTGCGGCAGGATTACTGACTGCTTGCCGTCGGCGACGCTGGAATCGATTTCCACGCCGCGATTCATCGGGCCCGGATGCAGCACGATGGCGTCGGGCTTGGCCAGCGCGAGTTTTTCGTCGTTGAGGCCGTAGTACTTATAGAACTCCTGACCCGATGCCAGCAGCGCGCCTTTCATACGCTCATTTTGCAGGCGCAGCATGCTCACCACATCCACATCCTTCAAGCCTTCGCGCATGTCGTGATATACATGCACGCCGAGGCCGCGAATTTCAGCGGGGATCAGCGTGCGCGGGCCGATCACGCGGATCTCCGGGCAGCCCAGCGTGGTCAGCGCGTGGATCTGCGAGCGGGCCACGCGCGAGTGCAGGATGTCGCCGACGATGGCGACGCGCAGGTTGGTGAAATCTTTTTTGTAATGGCGTATCGCGAACACATCGAGCAGCCCTTGCGTGGGGTGCGAGTGACGGCCGTCTCCGGCGTTGATGACGTGGATGTCCGGCCCCACGTGCTTGGCGATCAGGTGCGGCGCGCCGCTGGCGGCATGGCGCACGATAAACATATCGGCCTGCATCGCTGACAGGTTGGCTACTGTGTCGAGGACACTTTCGCCCTTGCTGGTCGAGGACACATTGATCGCAAGATTGATGACATCCGCCGACAGCCGCTTGGCGGCGATCTCGAATGTGGTGCGCGTGCGGGTGGAGGCTTCAAAAAAGATATTGAACACCGCCTTGCCGCGCAGCAGCGGTACTTTTTTGACATCACGCTGAGTAACGCCGACGAAGGAATTCGCGGTGTCGAGGATTTGCCGCAGGATTTCAACCGGCAAGCCTTCCAGCGACAGCAAGTGATGCAGCTCGCCGTTTTTGTTGAGTTGCGGGTTGCGCGGGTTAAGCCACATGGCGGTTAGTTTTCGTGCAGCTTGAGGGACAGTTTTTGGGAGGCGTCGCGAATCAATTCAACGCTTTGCGACACGGCCAGCGAAATATCGCCGCCGAGGTAATCCGCGCTTACTGGCAGTTCGCGTCCGCCGCGATTGACCAGCGCCGCGAGTTGGATGCTGGCCGGGCGGCCATAGTCGAACAGCACGTTCATCGCCGCGCGAATGGTGCGACCGGTATAGAGCACGTCGTCCACCAGAATCAGGCGGCGGCCGTCAACGTCAAATGGCAGGTCGGAGGTTTTGACATCGCGATGCAGGCCGATTTTCTCGAAATCGTCGCGGTAGAAAGAGACATCAAGGGTGCCCAGCGGGACTTGGATGCCCAGCGCCGCGTGCAGGCGTTCCGCCACCCACACACCGCCGGTATGAATACCGATAATGCCCGTGTCGGGCCCGACGACGGGCTTCATTTGATCCAGCAGCCGTGCCAGCAATTGCTCGGCATCCGGCAGCGGATTCGATAGGGGCGAAGGTGGGTTACCCGGTTTGGTCATGGGCGTTTATTGGGGCAGTAGCGTATCACAAGGTGCGTATGGGTATAAGGGGATCGCGCGAAATTTCGCCATCAAACGACCGGCGTTTTCACCGGCTTGCCGGCAAAATGCAGATGCAGATTTTCGATTTGCAGGTCGCCCATCGCGGTGCGCGTCTCGTGGGTGCCGCTGGCGATGTGCGGGGTCAGCACCACGTTGTCGAGGGTGAAGAATTCGGGCGGCACTTTGGGCTCGTGTTCGAACACATCCAACCCCGCGCCGGCGATTTTTTTCTCTTGCAGGTAATGCAGCACCACCGGCTCATCCACCACGCTGCCGCGCGCCACATTGATGAGATAGCCTTGCGGCCCCAGCGCATCCAGCACGGCGGCGTTGACCAACTTGTCGGTGTCGGTGCCGCCGGGGGTGATGACCATCAGCACGTCCGAGTTTTTGGCCAGCGTCACCGCATCGGCGTCGTAGGCGAACGGCACGGCCTTTTTATTTCGGTTGTGATAACGAATGGTCATGCCGAAGGCTTGCGCGCGCTTGGCGATGGCCTCCCCGATGCGTCCGAGACCGAGTATGCCCAGCGTTTTGCCGCCAATGGAGGTGCCCAGCGGATAGGCGCCTTGCGACGCCCACAAACCCGCGCGCAGATACACGCCCGTCTGCGGAATTTTGCGCAGCGTGTTCAGCACCAGCGCCATGGCGTGATCGGCCACGCAGTCGTTCAGCGCGCCGGCGGTATTGGTGACGATGATGCCGCGTCGTTTGGCGGCATCGAGATCGATTTGATCCACGCCGACACCGAAGTTGGCAATGATTTCGAGCTTGGGCAGCGCGTCCATCAGCGCGGCATCCACGCGCGCATGGCCGGTGCTCGCCAGCGCGCGCACGCGTGGCGCAGCTTCTTTTAGCGCGGCGGCGCGATCTTTCGCTTCAAACAAGTTGATCGCGGAAAATTCCTGTGTGAGCCGCTCGAAGGTGCCTTTGTGGCCCTTGGCGTTGATGATGATTTCGTGTTTCATGATAGGGGGGTGTATGTAAGTATATGTTTTTATTGATAATATTTTGTGATGGCTACGCTGGCGAGCAACCCAAGTAAGTGCTCATTTTGGTGTGATTTTGCGTCGCTGCTCCAGCCACGTTTGCATGATTTCGCACGCCGCCGCCGAATCGAGCGCCGCCTTGAGTTTATCGCCATGCACACCTTGTTCATGCAACCGCGACTCCGCTGCCACCGAGCTGAAGGCTTCATCGACCAGCGCCACCGGCAATCCAAAGCGCCCTTCAAGTC
>CANIID010000164.1 GCA_947467315.1 Betaproteobacteria bacterium
CAAAGGCGGTCGGGGTGTGGTGAGTCCGCTGGATGCCGGCGTGCAACGATACGCCGCACCGGGCTCATAGCGTTGTCAATGGCTGGTCGTGCCAATGGGCTTCGTATGCCCGGTAAGGCCTGCGCAGGATGATTTTTCTTCTTAAAATAATTAAATAAAACAATCACTTATGTTTATTTTCCTTTATTGTGGCCGTATCCCCGCCTCCCGCACCACCTTCCCCCACCGCTCAATCTCGCTACGCATGTAGCGCGCAAATTCCTCCGGCGTGGAGAGCGTGATTTCGAGTCCGCGCGAGACGAATTGTTCTTTCATGGCAGCTTCCCCCATCACCGCATGCACGTCCTGATTCACGCGCAGTACCAGCGCGCGCGGCGTGCCGGCAGGCGCCATGATGCCGACCGAGGCGGTGGCTTCAAATCCTGCGAGGCCGGATTCGGCGATGGTGGGCATTTCCGGCAGCGCGGTGGCACGTTTGGCGCTGGTGACGGCGATGCCCTTCACCTTGCCGCCTTTCACCTGCGGCAACGCCACCGACAGATTCGAAAAAGTCACATGCGTTTCACCGCCCATCACCGCCGCCAGCGCCGGGCCGCCGCCTTTGTACGGCACGTGCTGCATGCTGATGCCGGCCGCGCTTTTGAACATTTCGCCGATCAGGTGCGAGGAGCTGCCTTCGCCGAAGGATGAATAGTTGATCTTCTTCGCATTCACTTTGGCGAATTTGATGAACTCTGCCACGCTGGCCGCCGGCACGGCCGGATGCGCCACCAGTATGTTGGGCGCGGTGACGATCAACGAGATCGGTGCGAAATCGCGGCGCGGATCGAACGGCAACTTGGCATCGAGCACGACGTTGGTGATGTAGGTGCTGGTGGAGCCGATGGTGAGCGTGTAACCGTCCGGGTTGGCGCGTGCACCGACTTCGGTGCCGATGTTGCCGCCTGCGCCCGCGCGGTTATCGATCACCACCGGCTTGCTCCAGCGTTCGGAGAGTTTTTGCGCGACCAGGCGCGCCACGATGTCGTTCGCGCCGCCGGGCGGGAAGGGCACCATCATGCGCACGGGGCGGTCGGGGTAGGGTGGGTCGGCCGCGATTGTCGCCGTGCAGGTGATGGCACACAGCAATGCGAACGAGCCGTTGGTAATCAGTTTCATGTGTTTCTCATTGTCTTTCTGCTTGCCCGATAATTGAAACATCCCACTTTACCGTCGTTCCCGCGTAGGCGGGAACCCATAACAATGTCTCTATTGCACGTGCGTTATGGATTCCCGCCTGCGCGGGAATGACGGTGAGGGTAGTGAGACGGCCATTTCTACCCTTTCACGATTGCATGCAAACTATACCGCCTGCTTGAACTTCGTTCGTCCCATCACCCACGCCGGGATCAGCGCCAGTGTAAAAATCACCGCCACCATCAGAAAGCTGTCGCGAAAACCGAGGGTGTAGGCTTGCGCGTGGATAACACGCCCCAGGTAGTTCAGCGCGCCGGCCATCTGCATGTCTTCGGGCACGCCGGACTGCGCGAGCAGGCCCTGTATGTTGCGCAGCAGTTCCGCAGTGGCGCTGTTGCCGGGGGTCTGCGTGGCGGTGAGGGTGTCGCTATGAAAAAACGTGCGCCGGTCGAGTGTGACCGACAGCAGATTGACGCCGAACGCGCCGCCGAGCTGGCGCGCGAAGTTGATCATGCCCGCGCCCTGGCTTAACAACTCTGGCGTCAGTGCGCGCAGCGCCGCCACGTTGAGTGACGGTTTGATGATCGCCAGCCCGATGCGCGAAATCACCACCGCCCACGCGATGCTCCAGAATGCCATGTTCGCGTCCACCTGTGCCAGCCAGAAACTCGACACGCTGAAACACAACAAGCCGGTGACGATCATGCTGCGCGCGGAGAGGCGGTCGCTCAGATATCCCGCGATGGGCATCGCGATGCCCATGATGATGCCGGCAGGCATCAGCAGCAGGCCGGCGGCGTAGGGCGTGAAATGCTGCACTGTCTGCACGTAGAGCGGCACCAGATAGGTTGAGCCGAACAAGCCGACGCCAAAGATGCACGCTACCGCCGCCGCTGCCGCAAACGGCACGCTGCCGAATACCTTGAGATTGACCAGCGGTTGGTCGGTGCGCAGTTCCCACCACAGAAACGCCGTGCCCCCAATGGCGGCGATAGCGAACAAACCCAGCACAAAACCCGATTGCCAGCCCTCGCGCTGCCCGTTGGAGAGGGCGGTGAGAAAACACGCCATGGTGGTGGTCATCAGCACGAATCCGATCCAGTCAAAGTGCAGGCGCTTGCCGCTTTCTTCGCGCTGGGGCATGAACACACTGCCGAGCAGAATCGCGGCGATGCACACCGGCGCGCCGACGTAAAAGATGTAGCGCCAGTTGAAGTGGTCGATCATGATGCCGCCCAGCGTGGGCCCCAGCGCCGGGCCGAGCAGCACGCTCAGGCCGAAGAAGCCCATCGCCATGCCGCGCTGGTTTGCCGGAAACACACGAAAAATCGTGTACATCGCAAACGGCTGCAACATGCCCGCCACCGCGCCCTGCACGATGCGGCAGAAAATCAGCACCGTGTCGTTGGGGCTTAACCCCGCCAGCGCCAGCGCGCCGACGAACACGCTCATCGCGCCGACAAACGTTCGGCGCTGGCCAAAGCTGTGGATCAGCCACGCATTCACCAGCATGCCCATGGTCATCGCGGCCAGCATGCCGGTGGAGAGCCATTGCACGCGATCCTGCCCGATGCCGAAGGCGCCCATGATGTCGGGCATGGCGACATTGATGCTGGTGGTGGTGAGCATCGCCGATATCGTGCCCAGCATCACGGTGATCGTGGCCAGCCAGCGATAACGCGGGCCGTAACGCGCGAACAGGTCTTCAGTTGTTTCCGGTCGCAACGTAAACCTCGACCATCATGCCGGGACGCAGGGCAGCGTCTTTATCGAGCAGCTTCACGCGCAGCGGCAGGCGTTGCGTGATCTTGGTAAAGTTTCCGCTCGGGTTCGGGTCGGGCAGCAAGGCAAAACGATTGGTGGCGGCCTGACCGATACGGAACACTTCGCCTTTAAAAGTTTTGCCCGGGTACGCATCGACATGAATGTCAGCCTTCATGCCGGTTTTCAAACGTCCGATATCGGTTTCCTTGATGTTGGCCTCGACCCAGATTTCATTCGGATCATGGAACATCAGAATGCGCTGGCCGGCAGCCACATGCTCGCCCTTGCGCACGAAGGTCATCACGACTTTGCCGTTGGATGGCGCATTGATGGTGCGGTCGGCGATATCGACTTCGCGGCGCTTGATTTCGGCGCGCATCTCGTCGGCCTGACGCGCGAGCACCAGCAGTTGCTGTCCGATCACACTCACCTGACGACGGCTGCCCCCCGCCGATGACAGCGCGCCGCGCACCGCGGCCGCTTCGGATTGCGCCTTGCGATGGCGCTCCTGCGCCTGCGCATGGGCGCTGCGGGCATGATCCAGTTCCTGGCCGCTGGCGAATTTGTCGAGAGTCTGCATACGCTTGAGGTCTTCCTGCGCCTGCTTCAATTGAGCATCCAGCGTGCCGATTTCCGCTTCGGCGGCGGCGAGGCGATTGGTTTCGCTCTGATAGCGCCCCAGCGTTTCCTGATCGACCTGGCCGGTCTGCGCGCGCATCACCGCCATCTGTCCTTCGATGGCTTGCAGCTTGGATACCAGCACGTCGCGTTGCAATACCGAATCGCGCTCGTCCACGCGCACCAGCAACTGGTCTTTTTTGACTTCGTCACCTTCGATCACCGGCAGTTCGGTGATCCAGCCCGACACGCGGCTCGCCATCGTGATCACTTCGCCGTCGATGCGCGCGTCGTCAATATACACATGCGTCGCGCGTTGATACACCCAGTGCCCACCCCACGCCAGCAACACCACTGCCGCGGCGATCAACCCCCATAACTTGCGCCTGGATTGCGCCGGCTTTGCGGCGTCGTCGCTATGCCCCACGTTGGCGCTGACTTCGGATGGGTTGGTAGACATGGGGGCATTATCCTGCCGCGTGTTTCGGAAGTGCAAGCGGACAGATGAGGATGCCTCGTGCTATTGCGCGATGTGGATTGTCAGTGTGGTGCGCTGTGCCGCCGATGGCATCGTATATTGCAATGACGGTATGATGGCTTTTCAACTAAAACCGAAGGGAGAACGCATGCCGGTTGATCAGAAGACGCCCGTGGTCAAAGGCCCGCCGTTGAGCTGTGATTGCCATATGCACGTGTTTGGCGATCCGGTGACCTACCCGTACAGCGCGGACAAGCGCAACGTGCCGCCCGCGCTGCCGCTGGCGGAATTCATGGCCGGGTATCGGGAATGGGCCGGGCGCTGCGGCATCGAACGCATGGTGTTCACGCAGCCCAGCACCTATGGCCGCGACAACACCTGCCTGCTCGACGCCATCAAACTGTGCGGCGGCAACGCGCGCGGCATCGTGGATATCGACGAGAACGCGCCCGATGCCGAACTCGCGCGCCTGAACGCCGCCGGCGTGGTGGGCATCCGCTTTAACCTGGGGCCGCCCAATCGACCGCGCGAAGCCGGGCTGATGGAAAAACATCTGGCGCGTTTGTTAAAGCTCGACGCACGCTGCGCCGAAATCGGCTGGCAACTGGATATCCTGTCGCCAAGCTGGTTGATCGTGGACATGCTCGGCGTCTATGAAAAGATGAAATCGAATTTCACGCTGGCGCACTTCGGGATGTTTCTTGCGCGTGATGGCGCGCAGCAGCCGGGCTTGTTGAAAATGGTTGATTTCTTAAAGCATGGGCCCGGCCGCTGCCATATGAAACTCACCGCGCCCTATCGCATGGCGACCGAGCCGACGTTTGCCGACTCCACCGTGATCGCGCACGCACTGATAGCCGCCGCGCCGGATCGCATCATCTGGGGCAGCGATTTTCCGTATCTGTCGAACGCGCATCGTGTGAACTCGATAGACCTCTTCGGTTTGATCGCGCAGTGGATGCCGGATGCCGCCACGCGGCAGAAGGTGCTGGTGGATAATCCGGCGCGGTTGTTTGGATTTAAGTAATAAATACAAGGAGTTACGATATGCGTCTCTGGGTGCAGGTATTCTCATCACGCGACAGAAACCCGAATTTTCACCAAGCGCTTGAACAACATCTGCGCTCCGTGGTGGAGCCGGGCGCGGAAATTGAAGTTCACGGCACGAAGAAGGGCGGCCTCGGCGAACAGTTCCGCTTTTTCCAGGCGATAGATATGCCGGACATCATCGAGAACGTGTTGAAGTGCAAGCATGCCACCGATGCCAATGGTGACAAGCGCTACGACGCTTTCGTCTCGCTCAACTCCACCGACCCCGCGCTGGTAGAGGCGCGCGAAATTCTCGATATCCCCGTGCTGGGTTTTCTGGAAACCACGGCGCTGATGGCGTGCATGATGGGCAAAAACTTTTCGCTGATTACGCCGAATCCAAAATTCGCGCTGTCGTTCGAGCAGAAGTTAAAGCTCTACGGCTTGACCGAACGGCTGACCTCGATCGAAGCGATGAATATTCATGACCTGACGGATTACCGGCAAGGCTTTATCGACCCCGCCGCACACCAGCGCATCATGACGGAATTCGATCAGGCCGCCCGGCGCGCGATAGCCAAAGGCGCCGAAGTGCTGATCCCGTGCGGCTCGCACGCGGTGTTGCAGGCGCGACGCGGCCTGCGCGAGATCGACGGCGCATTGATCGTCGATGGCCTGGCCATGCTGATGAAAATGGCGGAGACCATGGTGAAGCTGCAAAAAATCATGGGCACGGTGGTGAGCCGCAAAATGCTGTATCAGATGCCGGGGGCGGAGGTGCTGGCGAAGGCGCGGCAGGATTATGGGATTGAGCTTTGAGTAAGGCGGCCTGACCGTGACTATGAAACCCGAGCTTGAGTTGCTGAAAGCGAGCGCCGAAGCGATTCCCGAGCGAGCCGAAAAAGACGAGATGTTGAAGGCGCTGGCGGAGACGCGGCGTGAGGATCAAGTGTTTCAAGAGATCACACAGCGCATGCAATCTGAAAACAGCCGCAGCGATCTTCGAGCCTGGCGCGAACGAGTGTTCGTAACGGTTATGACGATCTTTATCGCGTATTTCCCCATCTCTGCTGTTGTAAAAGGGAGAATTTCCATGTCCTTCGAGAGCAACAGCCCAGATGTGTTTTGGAAAAGCGATCCGTATCTCTTCGGTGTTCTCGTCTTTCTTTATTCGATACCGACCTTCCTTATTCTGGGCGCACTTGTTAGGGATGCTCTTTTCAAAAGAAAATTGCGCCTCACGCTGGTGCGAATGCGGGCGGAGTCAACATCGACTCTCGATTACGTTCGCCGCATGCGGGAGAGCCTCGCACAACAGGGGCGCATACTGGAAGAGGAGCGCGCCTCGATTCCAGCCAAGCGTCCCGGTGCTCCGCTCTGGCTCGTGGTGCTGGTGATCGGATCGTTCGTTGCGATCATTGTTCGCGCAATCATCCGGGCCTCGTAAAGATCCAGAGCGCGTAGGGTGGGCACGTATTGTGTGCCCACGCGAACAACCACGGTTGTATCAATCCGCACGAATATTTGCGTCTCTTCCCAGTTTACGAATTCGATCCACGCGCGTTTTGATGCGCGTGCCAAATTCTTCCGCCGCGCCGCCTAACGATTCATCGACTGCAACAAGCGCGCGGACTTTGCCGTTTCGCTTTTAATAAATGCGGCAAATGGTTCCGGCCCCTGATCGAGGGTGACAAAGCCGCGCTCCGACAGGGTGCGCTGTATCGTCGGCGCTTGCAGGGCATCCGCAACATCTTTGCGGAACTTGCCGATGATCGCTTCGGGTGTTGCCGCCGGCGCGAGCAAGCCGATCCATGTGCCCGGTTCGTCGAACGGAATGTTCAGCGCTTCGGCAACCGACGGCACGTTGGGCAGCAACGGCGAGCGCACCTTGGTGCTGACCGCCAGCGCCTTGAGCTTGCGCGCGTCTATCAAGGGCATCGCGCCGGTGACTGACGCAAACATCACCTGAATTTCGCCGGTGACCAGCGCGATCAACGCGGGGCCGGCGCCCTTATAGCTGATCTCCAGCATCTTGGTGTTGGTCTGCTGCATCAGTTGCGTCATTTGCAAAAACGCGGGGCTGCCCGCGCCCGAGGTGCCGAAGTTCAGCGCGCCGGGCCGCGATTTGGCGAGCGCGATCAGATCGCGTGGCGACCGCACGGACGCGAGCGAGGCATTGATGACCAGCACATTCGGCACCGAGGCTACCAGCACAATGGGCGCAAAACTTTTGGCCGGATCGAACGGGAATGCATTTTGCGCTGCCGCCATGGCAAACGCGTTCGACGACACAAAAATGGTGTAGCCGTCCGGCGCGGACTTGGCCACCGCTTCCGCAGCGAGATTGCTGTCGGCGCCGGGACGGTTTTCAACGATCACGCCTTTGGCCCACTTGTCCGACAAGTGGCGCGCGACGATGCGTGCCAAAGTGTCGATGCTGCCGCCGGGGGCGTAACCCACGACGAGGCGCACGGCGCGATCCGGGTATTGCGCGTGGGCAGGCGTGGTGAAAACGCCGGTAGCGCAGAAAAGCAGCGTGAGTTGAAACCGGCGTCCTGTACGTGTCATGGCTATGTTTTCCGTAAGTATATGTTTATAAATGATATTTTAAATCATTCTGCTGGCGCTTACGATGCGCAGCGGACAAAGTAGCGTGCGCTGTGCGCACGATTTGTGAACGAGTCGCGCGCACAGCGCACGCTACAACGCTGCCCGGTCTTGCCCTCGTTGAAAACGGGCGAATGCGGAATAGTCGCCATTTTTTATTGCGTTGCGTACGTTACTTTTTTGCCTTCGCAGCAGTCGGCGGCAACGCCGAAGCAATCAACCCATCGCGTTCCAGCACCGGAAAAATCCCGCCGCCGAGCATCAGCTTCAACAAACTCTTGGGTACCGGTTTCGCTTGCAGGGTTTTTGCCGTCGCGTCATTACGCACGCTGAAATCGTCCACTGACACGGTGGCGTTTTGACCTTCCTCGAACGCCGCGTCTATGCCCGGACACTCCAGCGCGAGCAGCCCGAAATTCACCGCGTTGCGAAAAAACAAACGGCCCAGCGATTCGGCGATCACGCAGGTCACGCCGACATTGCGCAGCGCCAGCGCGGCCGGGCGGCTTGAGCCCATGCCGAAACTTTGTCCGGCGATGATGATGTCGCCCTGACGCACCTGGTTGATCCACTCCGGGCGGTTCGCCTGAAACAAATAACGCTGGCGTTCTTCATCCGCCAGAAACATCACATGCCCCGGCAGTATCAGATCCGTGTTGATGTTGTCGCCGAACTTCCACACGCGTCCGCTGATCATGAGGGCAACCCCATGTTGAGAAACTCGCCGGGATGCGTGATCACCCCCGCGATGGCGGACGCGGCCACGGTGGCGGGCGAGGCCATGTAGATGCGCGCGCTGGGGTCGCCCATGCGCCCCTTGTAGTTGCGCGTGCTCGCCGTGATGCACACTTCATCCGGGCCGAGGATGCCCAGATGCCCGCCGCCGCACGCGCCGCAGGTGGCGTTGGTCACCACCGCGCCGGCGTTCATCAACGTTTCGACATAGCCGGCCTTCATCGCCTGACGGTAGATTTCCTGCGTGCCGGGTGTGACGATCAGCCGCGTGCCCGCCGCGACTCTGCGCCCGGCAACCACCGCCGCAGCTATTGCCAAATCTTCCAGATTGCCATTGGCGCACGAACCGATGAACGCCTGATCGATATGCTGGCCGCGCGCTTCATTCACCGGCACGGTGTTGCGGATCACGCCATCGGGCAGCGCCACCAGCGGCTCCATCGCGCCCAGGTCTATGGTGCGGCGTTCGAGATATTTCGCATCGGCATCCGGGTACTGCGCGTCGAACGGCACGGCGGTGCGTGCTTTCATGTAGTCGAACAGCTTGTCATCCGGCTCGAAAGTGGAAAACTCCGCGTTGAGTTCCGTGCCCATGGTGGCAATGGTGCGCCGCGCGGAAATGCTCAACCCCGCCAGCCCCGGCCCGCCGAATTCAATATTGGTGCCGGTGTGGTCGCCGTAGTTTCCCGCGAGATGCAGGAACACATCCTTGGTCACCACGCCGGGTTTTAAATTGCCCTGCAAGTCATAACGTACGGTGGGACACATCTCGAACCACGCCTTGCCGGTGGTGGCGGCATAGATCATGTCCGGCGCGCCGATGCCGCGCGCGGCGCAGTTCAACGCCCCCGCGCTGCCGGTGTGCGAATCCTGACACACCAGCACCGAGCCGGGCAGCGCATAGCCGCGTTCGGCGGCGATCACATGCGCGATGCCCTGATCGTAACCGACATCGTGAAAGCGTTTGATGCCGAAGCGTTTGACGAACGCGCGGCCGATCACTTGCGCTTCGGCGCAAGCGCGATTGGGCGCGGGGATGCGGTGGTCGAAGGCGACCACGAGTTTGTCGGGATCAAACACCTTCAACACGTCGCGCCAGTCCACCGGGAAAAAACTGCTGTCGAACAGCACCACGGTATCGACATCCACATCGACCAGATCGCCCGGCCCGACGGATTTTTGCCCGCTGGCGCGCGCGAGTATTTTTTCGATGATGGTCATTGCCATAACGGGGTTCCTGGATTATTCATATTTCAGATTAATGTCTTTGACGATTTTTGCCCACTTGATCAAGTCGGCTTTGCGGAACGCCGTGTATTCCTCCGGCGTCGAGGTGATGACCTCGAGGCCGTAGCTGACCAGGCGATCGCGTGTCTCGGGCGCCTTGGTGATTTGGGTTATTTCACGGTTGAGCCGCGTGATCGCGTGGCGCGGCGTGCCGGCCGGGGCGAGCACGCCATACCAGTTGATGACCTCAAAGCCCGGAAATCCGGATTCGGCGATGGTGGGCACGTCGGGCAATTGCGTTGAGCGCCGTGACGCGGTGACACCGAGCGCCCTGAGTTTGCCGGCTCTGACATGCGGCAATGCGGGCGAGATGGTTTCGATGGTCATGCTGATTTGTCCGCCCAGCACATCGATGACGGCGCCCGCAGCGCCTTTGTAAAACACCGGCGTCAGACTGATACCGGCGGCCACGCGAAACAATTCCCCTGAAATGTGCGCCGGTGTGGCGGTGCCCGATGCGCCGATGGTGAGCTGCGCGGGTTTGGCTTTGGCGAGTGCAACCAGTTGCTTGATCGATTCCGCCGGCAGCGACGGGCTGACCACCATCACGTAAACGGTGTTTGCAAAGTGCGACACTTCGGTAAAATCTTTCAGCGCGTCGTACGGCGCTTTGGGATTCAGTATCGGCACGATGGCATTCGGGCCGGCCGCACCGAGCAGTATCGTGTAGCCGTCGGCAGGGGCGCGCGCGGCCAGCCCGGTGCCGATCATGCCGGCGGCGCCCGCGCGATTGTCGACCACCACGGATTGCGCGAGATTCTCCGAGAGCTTGGGGCCGAGGGTGCGCGCGGCGATATCCACGCCGCCGCCCGGCGGCCACGGCACAATCAGGCGGATGGGACGCGCCGGATAGCTTTGCGCGTGCGCGGGGACGATGAGTAGCGTGTGCGCAAGGCAGCACGCCAGCACGCAATACGAGGCGATGTGATTCAATTTGAGCCGCTTTTCAGACCGGAAACGTATGCTACGTGACGCAGTGTTTGTGTGTCCATAGTGAAAAGCGAAACGGGATGTGTACAATAGCGCCTCGCTGTCGCTGTCGATTCGAGGCGGCGACAGTGTGACACCCCCAACCCACGTAAGACATCTCGTGACATACCACCACAAAATCGCCTATCTGTTCGCACTGACGCTGTGCGCCGGTGCAGCCGTCGCGCAGCCCGCGTTTCCCGCCAAGACCGTGCGCCTGATCGTGGGCTCGCCGCCGGGCGGCGGCAACGATATCGTGGCGCGCATACTTGCCGCCAAGCTGAGCGAGAGCTTCAGCCACCAGGTGATCGTCGATAACCGCGGCGGCGCAAACGGCATCATCGGCATGGAGCTTGCGGCCCGCGCCGCGCCCGATGGGCACACCTGGTACATGGGCACGGCGGGCCATCTGAGTGTGAACGCGGTGTATTACCCCAAGCTGCCGTTCAACATGGAGCGTGATTTTGTGCCGCTGATGCAAGTGGTGTCGTTGCCCTTTTTGCTGTATCTGCATCCGTCGGTGCCGGCTAAAACACTGAGCGAATTGGTCGCGCACGCCAAGGCCAATCCCGGCAAGCTGGCGTGGTCATCGTCGGGCGATGGCGGCTTGCCGCAGTTCGCGGGCGAGATGCTGAAACTCACCGCGGGCATCAACACGCGGCGCATTCCGTATAAGGGCAGCACGCCCGCGTTCAATGACTTGCTGGCGGGCCACGTGCACTATTGCATCGAGGCCGTGCCCATCGGCTTGCAGCATGTGAAGAGCGGGCGCCTGCTCGCGCTGGCCACCACCGGCGATAAACGGTTGCCGTTTTTGCCGGACGTGCCCGCGATCAAGGAAACCTTCGCCGGCTACGAAGTGCAAAACTGGTACGGCATGGTGTTGCCCGCGGGTACGCCGGGTGCGTTGGTGAACCGATTACATGCGGAGATCGTCAAGGTGATGCATATGCCGGAGATCCGCGCGAAGCTGGATGCGCAAGGTACCTATCCGGTGGGCAGTACGCCGGCAGCGTTTGCGGTGTTCAGAAAAGCGGAAGAAGTGAAATGGGCGCGCGTGATTAAAGAAGCCCACATCAAAACGGAGTAGTTAAAAAATGTTTAAAAACAGATGGTTATGAAATTCTCTCTATTGCTGGCAATGAGCCTGACCGTGCCTGCCGCAGTGCATGCGCAAACGCAGCCGTACCCGCAACGCCCAGTGCGCGTGATCGTCAACGTCAGCGCGGGCGGCGGCGTGGATATTCTGGCGCGCATCGTCGGCGCGCATTTGGGCGGCACCTGGGGTCATCCGTTTGTGATCGACAATCGCACCGGCGCGGGCGGCGCAATCGGCACCGAGATCGCCGCCAAGGGCGCACCGGATGGCTACACGCTGCTGGTGAGTAGCAGCACGGTGATTACCACCGCCGCGATTCGACCGCAGGGCTACGACCCGGTGCGCGATTTTCAGGCGGTGACGCGGCTTAACTCCAATCCGTACATTGTGTGCGTGTCGCCGTCGTTGCCGGTGACGTCGATCAAAGAACTGATCGCGATGGCGAAAAGCAAACCCGGCGGGCTGAGTTATGGCTCGGCAGGTACCGGCAGCATTGTGCATATGGGTTCGGCGCTGCTGGTGGCGATGGCGGGCGTGCCGATGGTGCATGTGCCGTACAAAGGCGTGTCGGAGGTGTATCCGGCGGTGGCGTCGGGGCAGGTCAATTGGGTGATCGGCGCGCCGTTATCCGCCATGCCGCTGGTGCGGGCAGGGCGGCTGAAGGGGATCGCCGTCACCGGCCTGACGCGCGCGCGCGTGCAGCCGGATTTGCCCACGGTTCACGAAAGCGGCGTGCCGGGTTATGAAGTCATTGCGTGGTTTGGCATGTTCGCACCGGCGAAAACGCCGATGGCCATCGTGGATAAACTGCAAGCCGAAACCAAACGCGCGTTGCACAACCCGGAAGTGATTAAACGCATGGACAGCGAAGGCACCGATATCATCGGCAACACGCCGCAGGTATTTGCC
>CANIID010000165.1 GCA_947467315.1 Betaproteobacteria bacterium
CGCTTTCGCTTGGAAAGAATCCGCAGATTTCGATCATCATCGGCACTCAACTTAACTGGCTTGGCAACTCGCATGGCACTGATCTCCTTTTTCGTTGGAGTTCAGGTCGCCATATAAGTTCCGTTATTTATGATGCACTACACTAGCGCGCACCCATGCGCCGTGCTTCGGTCATAATGACGTTTTGACCGAGCGACACATGATTCAAGTGGCTGATTTTCTGTCGGATCCGGCATCACCGGTACATCCATGAACCGTCGTGAATTTCTCGGCACGCTTGCCGCTGCCGCCGCGTGCGGCACGCCGTTGGGCGCAACCCGCGCGCAGGTGACGCAATCGCTCTACGATCTGCCGCCGTTCGGCAACGTGAGCCTGCTGCATTTCACCGATTGCCACGCGCAATTGCTGCCGACGCATTTTCGCGAGCCGAGTGCGAACATCGGCGTGGGCGACGCGATGGGGCGCTTTCCGCATCTGGTGGGCGAGCATCTGTTGCGCAGCGCGGGCATCGCGCCGGGCACGCCGCAAGCCCATGCGTTTACCTACCTCGATTTTGCTGCTGCCGCCAAACGCTACGGAAAGATCGGCGGCTTTGCGCACATGGCCACGCTGGTCAAACGCCTGCGCGCCAGCCGCCCCAATGCTTTGCTGCTCGATGGCGGCGACACCTGGCAGGGTTCGGCGACATCGCTGTGGACGCGTGGCGCGGACATGATAGCGGCTTGTCAGGAGCTCGGCGTGGACATGATGACCGCGCACTGGGAATTCACCTACGGCGATAAGCGTGTGCAGGAGGCCATCAAGTCGCTGGGCCGCATTGAGTTTCTTGCGCAGAATGTGAGGACTTCGGATTTCGGCGATCCGGTGTTTAAGCCCTATGTGATTCGCGAAATGAATGGTGTGCCGGTGGCGATCATCGGTCAGGCGTTTCCCTATACGCCGATAGCCAACCCGCGCCATTTTGTGGCGGAGTGGACCTTCGGCATACAGGAGGCCGAGTTACAAAAGATCGTGGAGGAAGTGCGCGCCAAGGGCGCGCGCGCGGTGGTGCTGCTGTCACACAACGGCATGGACGTGGATGTCAAACTCGCCGGGCGCGTGCGCGGCATCGACGCGATCCTCGGCGGTCACACGCATGACGGCGTGCCGGTGCCGGTGATCGTCAACAACGCCGGCGGCAAAACGGTGGTGACCAACGCCGGCTCGAACGGTAAATTTCTCGGTGTGCTCGACCTCGACGTAAGAGCTGGGGTGGTGGATTTTCGTTACCGCCTGCTGCCGGTGTTTGCCAACCTGCTGCCGGCAGATGCGACTATGCAGGCGTTGATCGACCGCGTGCGCGCGCCGTTCAAGGCCAGGCTCGATGAACCGCTGGCCGTCACCGAGGGCTTGCTCTACCGCCGGGGCAATTTCAACGGCACTTTCGATCAATTGATTCTGGATGCGCTGATGGCATCGAAGAATACCGAGATCGGATTTTCGCCGGGCTTTCGCTGGGGCACCACGTTGCTGCCGGGGCAGACGATCACGCGCGAGCACTTGATGGATCAGACCGCCATTACCTATCCCTACGTTACCGTGAATGAACTTAGTGGCGCCGATATCAAGTCCCTGCTTGAAGACGTGTGCGACAACCTGTTCAACCCGGATCCTTACCTGCAACAGGGTGGCGACATGGTGCGTGTCGGCGGCATGGCGTATACCTGCGATCCCACCGCGGCGAATGGCAAGCGTATCTCGGATATGCGCCTGAGTGGCAAGCCGCTGGAGGCTGGCAAGCGCTACAAAGTCGCCAGTTGGGCGCCGGTGGCCGAGGGTGTCACCGGTGAACCCGTGTGGGATGTGGTCGAGCGTTACCTCAAGGATCGAAAGTCCATCGTGCCGCGCGCGCCGAATGTGCCGCGATTGATCGGCGTGAACAAGAATCAGGGATGGTCGTGAGGGTAGCTGCGGCAATCAACATCTATTTTGGCATTCAAGGAGAAGATCAATGATGAACCTTTTGAAGCGGCGTTCAATGGCATTTCTGTTGGCGCTGATGCTGGGCGCCGGCGGTTGTGCGACGACCACAAACACCGGCGGCACGACCAGCAACCCCATCGGTCCGGACAAAGTGGTTTACCACCTCAACGCCGGTCTCGATCAGGCGACCAACGGCCTGCGCAACGTGCGTAATCACCTTGAGGTGAATCCGAAAGCGCAGATCGTGGTGGTGGCGCACGCGCAGGGCGTCGATTACCTGATGAAAGACAAGAAGGACGCCAATGGCAATCCGTACGAAGTCATCGTGCAGGAATTAAAAAACCAGGGCGTGCGTTTCGATGTGTGCCTGATTACCCTGCGCAACCGCAAGCTCGACAAAAATCAGTTCATCGAGGAAGCCACCTACGTGCCGTCGGGAGTGGCGGAAATCGCGCGTTTGCAGCAGCGCGAGGGTTACGCGTACCTGCGGCCCTGATGTTTTAGAAACTCAGTGCAGGTGCTTGTTGCGCGGATGCAGCGGGATCACCGTCGATGAGCCGCTTTGCTCCGACGCCGGCTGCTTGGGCGGTTGCGATTTGCCGAACAGTTCGCTGATCAGCGTGGCGACCTGATCGACTTCGGATTTACCGAGGTGTCGCGACAGCAGTTGCGTCGCATCTTCCACCACGCATTGGCGGCGAAACTCGTGGATCGCTTCCGGCGTGGGGCCGACAAATACCTGATAGAACTCGTCGTCGCCATGATCCGGGTAATACGTCACTTCGACTTCGGACGCATATTCTGTGAGCGGGCCGACGTTCTGAATGGCGGCGCCGAGCTTATCCTGAAAGTTGCGCCCGACTTCGCCCGTCCAGCAAATGTTCAGCGTGCGCTCGCGCGCGTCGAACGCGATGCCGGGCTCTTCCTGCTCGAGGCTGCGTGCATCGGCCAGCGTTTCAATATCCAGATATTCCAGCCACGGTCGCAAGGCTTGCTCAACCTGTTTCAGGCGTACGCCTTTGCACAAAAAAATCGAGCCGTGTACGTGTACTTCCGTTCTCATAACGATTCCAGGGTAACCGGCCCGCCCAATCAGCAGGCCGAGCGCACATTATAGCGTACTATCAATAAACTCAATAAAAACAATTACTTACCAATTTTATGCGGATTTCACAAAACCGAGCGCCAGCAGCATGTCGCGCATTTCGTTTTGTTCCCGCGCGAGGTGCGTGCGCAGTGCGTCGCCGGTGACCAGTAGCGGTGTCCAGTAGTGCCGCGCGAGTTCCGGAGCCCATGATGGCGCAGTCGTCGCCAGAGTCAGCGTTTTTTCCCAGTAAGCGATTTGATCTTGCGTGAGGCCGCGCGCGCCGTGCACGCCGCGCCATGCGCCCAGCGTGCAGGGCACGCCGAGTTCCAACCACGAGGGGGTTTGCGCATACCAGCCGCCGAGCCGCGCGGGTGACGACACGGCGAGCGCACGACACACGCCCGTTTCGAGTTCGTTCACCGCGCTGGCCGCGGTCACGGCGGCAATGTCCGCGTTACCCGCCACCACATCAGCCACCGCGTCCAGCGCGGAATCGAACACGCGGATCAACGGCGCGCGCACGTCGCCGCCCGCGTGCCGTGTCACCTGCGCCAGTGCGATGTGGTTTGGGTTGCCGGCAGCGGTGGACAACGCCACCGTGACCTTGGCGGTGTCGGTGCGCAGACGTTTGAGCAAATCGCCCGCGCTGCGATACGATGAATCGCTGCGCGTGACGAACGCGATGTATTCGTTATACAAAATCGCCAGCGGGGTATAACTGTCGTGGTTGAACGGTGCGATGCCGGTCAGAAAATCCGTGGTGAGATTCGGCGAACTGATGCACAGCACATGCGCGTCGCCCGCGCGCGCGTCCACGCTGGCCCATACTTTGCGCGCGCCATCGCCGGGGATGTTGATGACTTTGTTGTTTGCGTTTAATGCCGCAGACAGTGTGCGCGCGGTGCGATCGAGGCCGCCGCCGGGCGGTGTGCCCGCGAGGATGTCAATCTCGCGGTCGGGTTTCCAGGCGCTGGGCATCACAATTTGAACAATCGGCCCGCGCCGGGCACATCGCGCTTGTCGTTCATCAGTCGCAGCATCGCCCACATCATCGAGGCGTTGCTGGTGACCACCGGCTTGCCGTATTTTTGCTCGATGCCATCGATGATTTCCAGCGTGCGGAAATTCGAGCAACTGATGAAAATCGCCTCGGTGTCCGGGCGCATCACTTCGTCCACCAGCGCCAGCACGCGTTCGCGCGTGATGGTGGAATGTGCTTCCGTGCTCAGGCCCTGCATCGCCAGCACCTCAAAACCATCGGCGGTGAGATATTGCTTCAGGCGGTCATTCAGCCACGGTGCGTACGGTGATGCGAGGCTCAACTTTTTAGCACCCAGCGCGCGCAAGCCATCGACGATGGCGCGCGACGAGGTGGCGCAGGGGATGCCGGTTTCCGCTTTAATGCGTTCGGCCAGAGCCTTGTCCTCGGCGGGCGTGTGCAAAAAACCGCTGGCGGTGCACCCGTAGCCGATCACATTTACCTTGGCGTGGGCAAGAAGCTTGGCCGCGTCGGGCGCCTGCAAGGAAAGGCCCATGAGCTTTTCTTCGGTGTCGGCGGTGTGCGGGAGGCGCATCGAATGTACCGATGCGCCCGTGTTACCCATCGCAGCGAGACGTTGCGTTTCATATTCCATCACCGTGTTCCACGACGGCACGATGAGGCCGATTTTTTGTTGCCAAGTGTCCATTGCCATCCTTCTTGTTTTTGCTTGCGCGAAGGATAGCAGATACTTTAGGCTATCCGTGACGCCTCTGGGAGAGAACGCTCATGAAATCATTGCCTGTCGTTTTGTTTGCTGCAACTGTAGTGACTACGGCGGCCGTTGCTGTGCCGGCGTTTGCGCAAAATTACCCTGCCAAAACGATACGCATCGTGATTCCGTTTCCGGCGGGCGGCACCTCGGACATACTCGCGCGCGCGGTGGCGCAAAAGCTCACCGAGGAATGGAAGCAGCAAGTCATCATCGACAATCGCCCCGGCGCGGGCGCGAATATCGGCGCGGAAATCGCCGCCAAGTCGCCGCCCGACGGCTATACGCTGTTTGCGATATCAACCATTCATTGCATCAACCCCAGTCTTTACAGCAAGCTTGCCTACGATCCGATCCGCGATTTCACGCCGATTACCTTGATCGCCGAAACCTCGCAGGTGCTGGCGGTGCATCCGTCGCTGCCGGTGAAAACGGTGAAGGAATTCATTGCCTATGCCAAGGCGCGCCCCGGCCAGTTGAATTACAGCTCGGCCGGCAACGGCAGCCAACCGCATCTCACCGCTGAAATGTTCAAAACGCAAACCGGCATTGATTTCGTGCATGTGCCCTACAAGGGCGCGCCGCCCGCGATGGTGGATTTGCTCGCAGGCCAGGTTGCGCTCACCTTTGCCACCGCGCCGTCGGCGGTGCCGCATGTGAAATCCGGCAAAATCCGCGCACTCGGCGTGAGCACCGTCAAACGTATTTCAGCATTGCCCGAGGTGCCGACCATCGCCGAAGCAGGCGTTACCGGTTTCGAGGCGGGCGGCTCCAATGGTTTGGTCGTGCCTGCCAGCACGCCGGCGGCCATCATTGAGCGCCTCAACACCACGATCGTGCGCATCGTCAGAGAGCCCGCGATGAGCAAGTATTTGAGCGAGCAAGGCGCCGAGCCGCGCACCATGACGCCCGCCGAATACGGCGACTATCTCAAATCCGAAGTCGCCAAATGGGCGAAGGTGGTCAAGGCGTCGGGCGCGAAGATCGACTGACGCGAACCGTGTCTGGCATTTGGCAATCGATGCTCAATGCCCCGCCGTAGGTTCCTTGATCGACACGCGCCAGTGAATGCGGTCTTCTTCGGGCGGATAGTCTCCGGCGGCCTTGTGATATGAGCAGCGGTTATCCCAGATCACGATGTCGCCCTTTTGCCACTGGTGGTGATACTCCGCACCGGGCTGCACCATGTAGGTGGTGAGTTCGTCGATCAACGCATCGCTCTCAATCGCGGGCAAACCTTCAACGCGCAGAATTTTCCCCGGATCGAAATACAGCCCGCGGCGGCCCGTTTCGGGATGTACGCGCGCCAGCGCATGCAGCGCGGGTTTTTTGTTCTGATCCTCTGGATTTAACAGCGCCACCGCGCGCCGGCGTCCGCCATACACAAATGCGCCGAACCGGCCTTCGATACGTTGCTTGAGCCGATCCGGCAGCGCGTTGTACGCCGCATACATGCTGGCGAACAGCGTGTTGCCGCCGCGGCTCGGAATCGCCACGCCGTAGAGCTGCGTCGCCTTGAACGGCACGTCATCGTACGCGCCATCCGTGTGCCAGCCCGACGCCCCGCGGCCATAAATCGCCTGGTTGAGCGTGCCGTCGGCGTTGAACTTGTTCACGCCCAGCAGCGTGACCTCGGGGCAATCCGGATGGCGCGTGCTTTTCGACGGATGAGGATCGATGCGCCCGAAGCGTTTGCTGTAGGCCAGAAATTCCGGCAGTTCAAGCTGCTGCCCGCGCACCACCAGCACATTGCACTCTAGCCATGTGCGATACAGTGTGTCGAAGGTTTCGTCGCTCATGGTGCGAACGTCGATGCCTTCGGCAATCGCGCCGACCTGCGGCGTCATACGGTGAATTTCAAGCATGATGGCGGTTTCCTCAAATGGCGTAGCGGAATCGTATCACCGGCGAAAAAGGCTTGCAGTGCGCGTAGTTATTCCGGTCGCACACCCGCACTCTTCACCACACGCGCCCATTTCGCAATCTCGGCCTTCCAAAAGACAGCAAGTTCCTGCGGTGTGCTGCCGACCGGATCAATGCCCTGTGCCGCGAGTTTCTCCTGAATTGCCGGTAGCCGGATGGCGCGCGCGAATTCACTGTGCAGTCGCGCGATGACGTTGCGCGGTGTGCCCGCCGGCGCTACCAGGCCATGCCAGTTGTCCACTTCATAGCCCGGTAGCGTTTCATTCGCGGCGGCCACGTCGGGCAGCATCGCGACGCGCGTCTTCATGGTGGTGGCGAGGGCTTTCAGGCGACCGGCTTTCACGTGCTGCAAGCCGGTGACCACTCCGCTGATGGCAAACTGCACTTCACCGCCGAGCAGCGCGGTGAAGCCCGGCGCCGAGCCCTTATACGGCACATGCACGGTTTTGATTTTGGCCGCCACGTTCAACAACTCGGCCCCCAGATGCGGCATGCCGCCGTTGCCGCTGGAGGCATACAGCACTTTGCCGGGATTGGCGCTGGCATGCGCGATGAACTCGGCTAGATTTTTGGCGGGTACCGACGGATGCGCGTAGATCAGCGACGAGGTGGAGGCCACCTGACTCACCGGCGCAAAATCGCGCGTCAGATCGAACGGCAGCTTGGTATACATCGCGGGGTTGATCGCGAGATTGCCGGTGGTGCCAAAAAAAAGCGTGTGGCCATCGGGCGCGGCTTTCGCCACGATGTCCATCGCGATGATGCCGTTCGCGCCGGCGCGGTTGTCGATAATCACCTGTTGGCCGAACCCATCGGTGAGCTGCGGCACGAGCAAACGCGCCACGGTGTCTATCGGCCCGCCGGGCGGAAAGCCGATCACCAACCGTATGGGCTTGTTTTGCAGCACTTGCGCCAAGACGTCGCCCGACGCGCAGACGAGTAATATCGTGGCAATGGTAATGTAACGTAACATATTGTTTATAAACGATATTAATCTATCGATACACCGCCTGTATCAGCGCGCTCATATAGCCGACCACAAACGCCTGATTCGCCATCTGTGCGCCGGGGAACATCGGCGAATGATCCAGCGAAAACGGACCTTTAAAGCCGATATCGCGATACGCCTGCATCGCTTTGAACATATCCACGTCGCCGTTATCGACAAAGGTTTCCTGAAATTTCGGAAACTCGCCGCGCACGTTACGAAAGTGAACCATCACAATTTTGTCGCGGGAACCCATGTGGCGTATGGCGTCGTAGACATCGACGCCCTGCATCTCGGTGACGCAACCCTGACAAAACAGCATGCCGTTGGAGCGCGACGGTACGAGGTCGAATATTTTTTGATACTGCCCGAAACTCGACGCGATATGCGCCGCCCCCGCCAGCGGCGGCAAGCCATGCGGCATGGGCGGATCATCGGGGTGCAGCGCGAGGCGTACGCCGTTTTGTTCGGCCACCGGAATCACCGCCTTGAGTAAGTAAGTGATGTTGTCCCACATTTGCGCCTCGGAAATCGGCGGATCAATCGGCGGCGCGGGGTTTTTCAGATAGTCTTCGTAGTCGAACGAAATGTAGGTTGAATTGCCGCGCCCCGGCATCGGCGCCGAACGCAGATACTTCGACACGATCAGCTTGAAGTTATAGGCCATGATCGGAATGTCCGCCGCGCCCATCGCCTGAATCACCGTTTGCAGAAACGCGATTTTTTCATCGCGGCCCGCGATGCCGCGTTTGATTTCCGCAAAACCGCTGGTGGCAAGCACCGTGCGCAGATCCATGCCGTGCGCGGCGACGGTGGATTTGGCTTGTTTGAAAAAAGTCGTTGCGGCGTCCAGCGTGGATAGATCCATCGCAGGGTTCGCGCGCGGCCCGTCGGGCAATTCCATGGAAACGCAATCGATGCCCAACGTGCTCATCAACGCGAGGTTTTTTTCGATGTCGGCGTCCCAGATTACTTTGTCTTGTATCAGCATGATTTTCTTTCGGTTGAATTTATATTGATTCCTGGTGGCAAAGCACCATCAACACCAACACCGTCGTTCCCGCGCAGGCGGGAACCCATAACACAGTGCCACTTGAGACCACGCTTCGTTTCCCACCTTCGCAGGAACGAAAATGGAGATGAATTGTTTTTGCTACAACAGCAGTACTACTCCCCCTTCACCCCCGCAACCGCCACCACCTTCTTCCACTTCACGATTTCATCGCGTATGTACGCCGCGGTTTCGCTCAGCGTCATCGGCGCCGCATCGGTGCTTTGATTCGCCAGCGCGGTGATGATCTCCGCCGAACGCGCGTGTTGATTGATCACGGTATTCAGCCGCCCAATAACGTCACGCGGCGTGCCGGCGGGCAGCGCGAGCGCGGTGAACGACACCGCGTCAAACCCAGGCAGACCGGATTCGGCGATGGTGGGAATCTCCGGAAACGCCGGACTGCGTTTCGCACTGGAAATGCCCAGCGCACGGATGCGCCCCGATCTGACGTGCGGCAACAGCGCCGGTGCGGAGCCGAACATGGTGTCGATCTGCCCGCTGATTAAATCGGGCACCGCCAGCGCGCTGCCTTTGTACGGCACATGCAGCATGTTGATGCCGGTCTGCATTTTAAAAAACTCCATCGCCAGATGCAGCCCGCCGCCGATGCCGGTGGAGGCATACGTTAGCTTGCCCGCGCGCGCCTTGGCGTGCGCCGCGAATTCCTGCACGGTTTTGGCGGGCACCGATTGATTGACCACCAGCAGATAACCGGCAATGCCGAGCATGCCCACCGGCGCAAAATCGCGCGTCACGTCAAACGGCAGGTTCTTATACAGCGGCTGGCTCGCCACTACGGCGGTGTTGAGCAACAGCAGGGTGTAACCGTCGGGCGCCGCACGCGCAACGATCTCGGCGGCGATGTTGCCGGATGCTCCCGCGCGGTTGTCGACCACGAACTGTTTGCCCAGCGTATCGGTAAGCCGGGGCGCGTAAATACGGCCGATGATGTCGGCGCTGGAGCCGGGCGGATAGGGCGAGATCACGCGCACGGGTTTGGTGGGGTAGGCCTGTCCCCGGATCGAGTCCGGGGCAGGCACTGGGCTTGTCGAAGCGGATTGCGCGCAAACGATGGCCGGGATGAAACCCAGTATCAGTGCCGGAAGCAGCCGGCGCCTGCGATGCGACACGTGTGAATGGATAGACGGCATCAGCAGAGTATTAGACGCAGCCGGGGTTCTGGCAACCAGTTCAGTCGCAAAATGAGGGCGACCAGGGAAATCACGATTGTCCATTGATCCATAGATAGACGAGTTGGAGAAGGATTCCACCGGCAATAAAAAGCCAAACCGTGTTCCACCTTGCCTTTGCCGGTATCACATGGCCTTTGATTTGCCATAGTCCTCCGATTGCGATGAGAAGGCCGAAGACCATGAAATAACCAACCAGAACAAAACTCCCTGCGAGGGACGCTTCTTCGCCATCGGGCGCTTTCACTATTCGCATGGAGTCCGACATGAGAAACGCTGGAAAGGGAGCGCCCAGCATCAATGCGAGCAATGCGCCGAGAACCATGACGATGAACAGACCGCCCACGAGCGAGAAGGTGCCTTCGAGTCGCAATCTGGCCGGTGTGGGGTTAAGGATCGGATTTTCCTTGGGGTGATAGTGCTCGAATACGCGCACGCCTTCGGCGCGCGCGGAAGCAGGTACCGGCACGCGCAGGGTCAGTTCCACCGAGCCGCCTTTGCCGCGGGGATAGGTTTTGGGAAATTCGATGCATTCGGGATCGACCGGCGCGTTGAGCCAGTTGATTTCACGACCGTGAGCGCCCAGACCCGTGATGCCGTGATAGGAGCCATCGACGATGGTGCTGCCGCGACCCACGATGACATCCACGCCTTGGGGGGGTGTTTGTTCCCGGATGTGCATGTCGTTATGCAGCCATGCGTGCTCGGCGGCACGAATCTGGTCGAAAGCGCGGAAGCGGTCCCAATCGCCGGCGGTGACGTGCCAACGGGCGATCAGACCCTTGCCCGACATCAGGCGTGCGTAACCGACGGCCGAGAAGATTGCCCACAGAAAAATGGGGAGGCTGACCAATGTCATGACGAGGCCGACTACGAAGGGAGCCATAACAGCATTGGTAGCGGGAACTGTTCTATCGACATGGCTGCCAAAGGCATACACAACCAGGCCGATTCCCAGCACGAGAAAACCGGCTGACCACAGCGCTTTGCCCAGGGGATTACGCATAAAGGTTATTTCGGTAAAAATGCCGCATCACATTCCGCGCGATGAATAACAGGCTCGTGAAATTAAGATAATGCTGATGCGCACGCCACGTTCAATTGATCTTGATATGAATCGCCCGAATCAATTTCTCCAGTGCCGCGTACTCACTATCGAACTTGGCCTTGAATTCCTCCGGCGTCGCAGGCGGCACGACGTCGCTGCCATCGGCGGCGAGCGCTTTGACGGTGTCGGGCGCGTTCATGCCCTGGCTGATGACCGACGCGAGTGCGCGCACGATGGGGCGTGGCGTGCCGGCGGGGGCGACGTAGCCGTAGGTGTTGTGCGACTGAAAGCCGGGCACGCCGGCTTCGGCGACGGTGGGCAGGTCGGGCAGTAACGCGGAGCGTTTGGCGCCGGTGAGGCCGAGGCCACGCAGTTTGCCGCTGCGCATGTGCGGGCCGGTGGCGGCGATGATGGAAAACGTCATGTGAATTTGCGCGCTGATGACATCCACCAGCGCGAGCGATGCGCCTTTGTAGGGCACGTGAACCATGTTAGTGCCCGACATCAGTTGAAAGCGCTCTATGCCGATGTGGCCGGTGGTGCCCATGCCTTGCGAGCCGTAGGTCAGTGCGCCGGGCTTGCTTTTGGCGAGCGCAATGAATTCTTTCACCGATTTTGCAGACACGGACGGGGTGACCACCATCACGTACGGTTGCGTGGTCAATTGCACGACGGGGATGAACGCGGTGCGCACGTCGTAGGGCGCGCGTTTCAGCACGCCATTCATCATCAGCGTTTCAGAGGCGCCGAGCAGCGTGTAACCATCGGGCACGGCGTTCACCACCATGTCCATCGCGATCACCGTCCCGCCGCCGGGGCGGTTATCGACGATCACCGGCTGCCCCCAGCGCTCCACCAGCTTTTGCGCGCCGAGGCGCACCATGTTGTCGAGTCCGCCGCCGGGGGCGATGCCGACGATGACTCTGATCGGTTTTTTGGGGTAGTCGGGGAGTTTGTCTTGTGCGAGTGCGCCGGTGGCAAACGACGTCATTAGCGCTAGCGTTGTAATGCGAAGCATCGGCACCTCTCCAAAACCTGTAAACCGTTCGGGCTGCGCTTGGGGTTGATCACGGGACCGCAGGCTTTGCTTCCGCGCGCATGCCGGGCATAAAGCAAATCAAAAAATTGGCGATCACCACCAGCCCCGCGAGAAAATAAAACGCCGTATAAATGCTGTAGTGATCGGCGATGTAACCAAACATGAACGGCGCAAACGCCGCGCCCACGCCCTGCAGCGAGAAGTTGATGCCGATGCCGGTGGCGGCGAGATGCGGCGGGGTTTGTTCGAGTGTCCAGGCCTGAAACACGGCGCGCGTGGCGTAGAGGAAAAACCCGAGCAGCGCCACGATCAGGATAAACACCGGCGTTTTGCCCGCGAACACGATGCCGAGGATCACGAACGCGGTGCCCGCCATGCTGGTCATGACGACTTTCTTGCGCCCGATGATGTCGGAAACGTGCCCGCCAATAGGGCCGGC
>CANIID010000166.1 GCA_947467315.1 Betaproteobacteria bacterium
GCGGCCACCGCGATGCCGTGCGGCAATCTGAACTGGCCGGGGCCGTCGCCCGGTTCGCCCCACGAGCGGATCAGTTGGCCGGTGGACGAGAAGATATGCACGCGCGCGTTGCCGTAACCGTCTGAAATATAAATCTGGCCCTTGCTGCCGATGGCAACATTGGTCGGCCGATGGAACGGCGGCCCCGCGCGCTTGATCGAGCCGGTGTTTTTGCCGTCGTAGCCGGTGTCGGACGGCACGTTCAACGTGCCCATGGTCATCAGCAATTTGCCTTCGGGCGTAAATTGCCGCACGGTGTGGTTGCCGTCGTCGGTAGCGAAAATGGTGCCGTTGGGCGCGACGTAGATGCCGTGCGTGCGCGCGCTGAAGTCGCCCTTGCCCCAGGTGCCCTTGTAACTGCCGTCGCGGTCGTAAATAATGATCGGATTCTCGCCGCGGCAGATCAGATACACGCGGTCTTCCTGATCCACGGCCACGCCCGCCACGTCACGATGCGCCATGCCCTTGGGCAGTTGCTCCCAGCCTTCAACGGCGGAATATTTGAGTTGATCCATGCTTTTCTCCCTGGATGTCTACGTTTATTGTCAGCGCTTGTTAATACCAAAGCGCCCCGGCCCGATGAGCGCCACCACCAGCCCCGTGAACAGAAAAAACCCCTGCAATTCCAGCGCCCAACCGCCACCGCGGCCCAGATCAAACAACTGGGTCGAATGTGACAGAACGATGGCGAATATCATGTTGACCACGATAATCAGGCCGCCGACGCGCGCATAAAACCCGAGGATCACCAACAGCGGTGCCAGCAGTTCACCGACATACACACCATAGGCCACCCAGCCAGGCATCCCGGCAGCGATCACCGAAGCCTCGATGCCGCTCACGCCCTTGACGATTTTCGCGTAGCCGTGGAACAGCATGAACACGCCCAGCGTGAGCCGCAGCAGCAGTTTTCCCAGATCGTCAGTCATTGACATCCCTCCTTGTAACCATGCAACTACGCGTTCAACGTCAACTTCACCAACGCATCCGCGCGCGCGCTTTTCTCCAGATCGCGGCAGGTGGCGATGAGTGTGTCGTACTGCGCCGCCGGAATCGGCAGGCCGGGTTTGACATCCTGCAGTCGCGCCACTAGGCCATCGTATTCCCAGATGAATTCGCGCCCGGTGGATTGCCTGGTGTAGCTCTTGCCATCCTTGGTGAACACGGTGATGCGCGGGCCGAACAGCGTCATCTGGTGCGACGGAATAATTTTCACGCGATGCATCAGTTCCAGAATTTCCGGCGCATCGTCCTTGGGGTCGGTTTTGCGGCCAGCCAGCACGGGGAAGCGGTGCTTCACCGCGCCATAAGCGGTGTAGTACGCGGTGCGGCCATGCTCCGCCGCTCCGTCCTCGCGGCGGCTGGTATAGGCGGGGCTCGGGTATTGCGTTTCGAGCCAGTTGACCACGGCCTCGATGCGGTCGATATCCTTGTATTGAATGTTGTTGTCACGGCAAATGTCGCCGGTGACATCGACATGCGCGATGTTGTAGCCGGCCGTGAAATACACGCGATAGAGCGTTTCGAGGAACATCCAGTCCTTACCCAGATTGGCAGTGACGTTGCCGAGGTTGGCACGGACATCACCGGCAAAGCTATAACGCAACGCGCCCTGGTTGCTGCCGGTGTAGGCGTGATAAAAACCCGCGTCGCCTTCCAGCACTGTTTCGCCGCCCACATGCCCCGGCTGCGCCAACGACACCGCGAGCAGCGCGTTGCGCGTGGCAGCGCCCTCGCGCAACGGCGAGCCGCCGCAGCGCGCGGCCTCGAGACCGCCGGAAGCCAGACTCGCGCACAGCGCAATCGTGCTGTTGATGCGGTCTTCGCTGTAACCCATCGTCTTCGCCGCAGCGACGGCCGCACCGAAGATGCCGAACACCGGGCCGGGGTGAAAGCCATGCGCCATCGTGGTCGGGATGACTTCCGCCGCCATGCGCTCCATCACCTCGTAGCCGGCGGCGACGCCGGTGAGATAGGCCTTGCCGGTTGCGCCGCATGACTCCGCCGCCACCAGCGCCGCCGGAATGATCGCGGTGTTGGGATGGGTGAGCATGCGAAAGGTGTCGTATTTGCCGCCGGCCAGCGCCATTTCAGAATTGGCATACGCCGCGCCGCCGCGGGTCACCAGTGTGCCGTTGGTCATCAGGGTCGCGCCTTTTTTGACGCCGGCCTCTTCGTCGGCAATCATTTGTATCGCTTGTTTGCCCGATGCGGTTTTCGAGCCGAGCAATACCGACGTTAATGCTTGTAATGTCACGCCCTTGGCTCGATCAATCACGGCGGGCGGCAGGTCTTCGTAACGCAGGCCGGCGGCCCATTGTGCGAGTTGGCGGCTTAGGGATGCCATTCGGTGATTCTCCTGTTGAGTGCGGGGTGTTTTAAAATTGAATACGGCTGTGTACGATTGAGGCAACGCTACAATGATGCATCGTGCGCGGTTGTTACCCATTCCATTTTACCCGCCGCGCGCCCGTTCAAGGCGCCGGCATCCACAATGCAGCCAGAGATGCGCGCGCTGAAAACACCATGCACGACGAAACAAAAATATCAATAAAAACATATAGTTATAATAATCTTGCCTAGAGAGAAACTTGATGAACACTCCCTTCCGCCGCACGCTATGGACCCTGACCGCGCTCGCCGCAGTGATGCTCGCCGCGACACCCGCGACGCACGCGCGCGTCACCAAAATCGTTATCGATAAAAAAGTCTCGCCTGCGTTTGCGTTGAAGGAAGGCGGCTTTCAGTCGTATGGAACGGCGGGCCAGTACGAAACCATCGCCGGCCGCGCGTACGGCGAGCTCGATCCGAAGGACCCGCGCAACGCGGTGATTCAGGATATCCAGCTCGCGCCGAAAAACGCCAACGGCAAAGTGGAATACGTCGCGTCGTTCTTTCTGGTGAAGCCCATCGATATGAGCAAGGCCAGCGGCCTGATGTGGCACGACGTGCCGAATCGCGGGCGGCGCGTGGTGATTCCCGGCGCGGAACGCAGCGTGGGCGACGTGGGTTTAAGCAGCGGCTGGCAAGGCGACAATGCAGGCAACACCGCGCCCGGCCCCGACAATGATTGGGTGACCGTACCCATCGCAAAAAATCCCGACGGCTCGCCCATCACCGGGCAGGTGTTCGGGCGCATCATCAATCGCAGCGGCGCGAGCTCGCAACCGATTATCGTGCAGACCAATCCACTGCCGTACAAACCGCTGACGCGCGACACCACCAAGGCCACGCTGGTGTCGCGCGAGCATGAAACCATCGACGGCAAAGTCACCGGCGAGCGCGCCATCGCGCCGTCCGATTGGGCATGGGCGAAATGCGGCGGCGAGCATCCGCCGTTTCCCGGCACGCCGGACGACAACCATATTTGTTTGAAAAACGGTTTCGACGCCAAGCTGTTGTATCAAATTGTCTTCACCGCCAAAGACCCGTACGTACTCGGCGCAGGCTACGCCGCGTTTCGCGATGTCGGCTCGTTTTTTAAATATGCGAAGCAGGACGATGCTGGCACAGCCAATCCGCTGATGGAACAGAGCGGCATGAAGTGGTCGATCTCACGCGGCCGCTCACAATCGGGCAATTTCCTGCGCGGCTTTTTGCATTTTGGTTTTACGCAGGACGAAGCCGGGCGGCCCGTGCATGACGGCGCATGGCCGATCATCGCCGGGCGGCGTATCGGCATGAATTTCCGCTGGGCGCAGCCCGATGGCGTGCTGGAGCTGTATCAAGTGGGCAGCGAAGGCCCGCAATGGTGGGGGCCGTGGCCCGACAAAGTGCGCGGCCTGCCCGCGCGCGGCATCCTCGACCGCTGCACCGCCAGCAAAACCTGCCCCAAGATCATCGAGCATTTCGGCGCGGCCGAAGTGTGGGGACTCAAGCTCACGCCGGAATGGGTGGGCACCTCGGCGGACGTGGATGTCCCCATACCTGCCAACGTGCGCCGCTACTACATCCCCAGCAGCGCGCACGGCGGCGGCAGCGGCGGTTTTAACACCAGCCTTGCCGGCTCGACCCTGCCGCCGCCGAGCTGCACCGGCAATAACTACGGCACCGGCGTGCTGGCCGCGAATCCGCTGCCGCACGACGAAACCTACGCCGCCATACGCCACCACTTTCGCAATTGGGTGATGAACAACACCGCGCCGCCGCCGAACCGCTACCCCACGCTGGCCGACAAGCAACTGGTCGATGCGAACAAGCAGGCGATGGGTTTCCCCACGCTGCCGGGATTACCCGCGACGATCCCCAGCAACTTCATCAACCCGGTGCTCGATTACGATTTCGGCCCGCAATTCAATTACAGCGACGCCTCCGGCGTGCCGACCATCGCCCCGCCGAAAATTAAACAGGTGCTGCGCATGCTGGTGCCGCGCGTGAACGCCGATGGCAACGAAGTGGGCGGCGTGCCGGTGGTGCTGCACGATGCGCCGCTCGGCACCTATCTCGGCTGGAACCCCACCGCCGGCGGCGAAAAGCCGTTTCATGCGGGCAAGAACTGCAACTACACCGGCGGCATGATCCCGTTCGCGCGCACCCAGGCCGAGCGCGAGGCGAGCAAGGATCCGCGTCCGTCACTGGAAGAACGCTACGGATCGCACGAGGGCTACCTCAACGTCGTGCGTGCGGCGGCGGACACTGCGGTGAAATCAGGGTTTTTGTTGCCCGCCGATGCGGACAAACTGATTAAGCAGGCGATGGCGAGTAACGTGTTGAAGTAGCGGCGCGCCTGCCTCACGCACTAAATCTATCCCGTCATTCCCGCGAAAGCGGGAATGCATGCGGAATCTCATGTGTGACTGTGTTATGGATTCCCGCCTTCGCGGGAATGACCGCGAGGGGTATGCAGCCTTACCCTTCGCCACCTGCATACGCTGCGATGTGCCGAAAAGAATATCGCGTTCGGTCTCGGTCAGTTCGCGGTCATGCGCCTTGCGTTTGTCGTCCAGCAGCGCAAGGCCGCGTTGCACCGCCGGGCGTGCGAGGATTTCCTCGAACCAGCGCTGCACGTGCGGATACAGCGCCATGTCCACGCCGCGCCGCTCGGGGTTGATGATCCACGGCCAGGTCGCGATATCGGCAATGGTGTATTTATTGCCCGCGAGATACGCCGTCTTGCCTAACTGCTCGTTCATCACCTTGTGCAGGCGATTCACTTCGTTGGTGTAGCGGTCTATCGAATACTGGTATGTCTCTTTCGCATACGAGCGAAAATGCCCGGCCTGCCCGAACATCGGCCCGACGCCGCTCATCTGGAACATCAGCCATTGCAGCGTGGTGTATTTTCCCGCCGGTTCGTAGGGCAGATATTTGCCGGATTTTTCCGCCAGATAAATCAGGATCGCGCCGGATTCAAACAGCGCGAACGGTTTATCGCCGGGGCCGTTGCGGTCGATGATCGCGGGAATTTTATTGTTCGGGCTGATCTTCAGAAACTCGGGCTTGAACTGCTCGCCCGCGCGCGTATCGACCGCATGCACTGTATACGGCAAGCCCGTTTCTTCGAGCATGATGTGTACTTTGCGGCCATTGGGGGTGGGCCAGGTATAGAGGTCTATCACAAAATGTCCTTTAAAAATATATACTTAAATTAAGCTACTTCGTTTTGTACCGCGCCACCTGCGCTTCATCCACCTCAACCCCATGCCCGGCGCCGGTGGGACGCGTCATCATGCCGTTGCTGATCACGATCGGGTTCTTAACGATGTCATCGACGAGATAATGGTTGGTGATGGAGACGCCCCAATTCACGTTGGGCGCGACGCAACCCATGTGAATAATCGTTGCGGCGCCCACGCTGGTCTCCGCCACCTTACAGGCGAGATTGATATTGAGCCCCAGCGCGCCGCACACCGACATCGCATGCACCGTGGCGCTGACGCCGCCGAGCTTGATCGTTTTCAGATTCGCGCCCTGGATCGAGCCGGCGCGCGCCATCTGGATAATGGTAGCCACGTTGCCCAGCGACTCATCGCCATTGAGCGGAATCGGCGAAATGCGCGCAAGTTCCGCCATGCCGTCAAAGTCATCATCACGCAGCGGCTGTTCCAAAAACAACAGGTCGGCTTCGCGTGTGCGTTCGACGAAAATGCGCGCGTCGCGAAAACTCATGCCCATGTTGGCATCGGCGCACAACACCACGTCACGACCAATCGCGCGGCGGATGGCCACGGCGGCATCGGCTTCATCGAATGGGTTCTTGATACCGACCTTCAACTTGAAGAACTTGTAGCCTTCCGCGATTTTTTTGTGCGTCTCGGCGATGTCGTCTTCGATCTTTGGGTTGCCCAAGAGATACATTGCGGTGATCGAATCGCGCAGCGCGCCGCCGTACATATCCGACAGTGACACCTTCAGGTGCCGCCCGGCGAGATCGGCAATCGCCGCATCCACCGCGCATTTCGGCCCGCCGTTGTGATGCAGTGCATGCGCGCAAATGTGTGCGAGCTCGGCGCGCTTCAAGGCGTCTTTGCCGATCATCAGCGGCGCCAGATGTTCATTCACCGCCGCCACCATGCCGGGCAACACATCGCCGGTCATCGTCGGCGCGACCGACGCTTCGCCCCAGCCCACCAAGCCGTTGGCGGCTTCTACGCGCACCAGCAGGTTGTATGAAATCTCCAGGCGCACACCGGCCATGATGACCGGTTTTTTAAGCGGAATCGCAATCGGAATCGCGTCGATGCGTTTGATAGTGAGCGGCTTCGTTTCCGCGCGCTGTGTTGCGAGGGATTGCGGGGCGGTATCGGGCGCCATGGGGGTTTCTCCGAAAAGTCGATGGTGGCTCGCCTGAACAATTCATGAGCACGGTGAAAACGCTTGGCAGAATATTTAGTTGTACTGAGTCACAAACTAAATTCCCTCCCCTTCAAGGGGAGGGTTAGGGAGGGGATGGGGTAGCAACAATGTTACCCCACCCCCATCCCAGCCTTCCCCCTGAAGGGGAAGGAGTTTCTTTGGTCATGAATAATGCAGGGGCTAGGAGCGGATTATAATCCTCTGCGCTGACACCGCATGACACTAACGGAAGCGCAGATTGATTTCCGGATCACCCGGCAGACCGAGGTAACGCACTTTGATGCGCATTTCGCGCTTGGGTATCTGCGGCGCGGAAAACGCGCCCAGACTCAGCTTGTCGCCCACGCGCAGGCGGCCGCCGCTGTTGCGCACGTCTTCCACCAGCCACAACACCGCGTTGAGCGGATGGCCCATGATCGCCGCACCGGGGGCGTTGGCCAGTTCGTTGCCGAGTTCATCGGTCATCAGCACGCGCATGTCGCGCAGCGCATCGGCGAACGCCTGCGTCGGTTGCACCGCGATGCCCTGACCGTATATGCCACCACGCGCGCCGGCATTAATCGCCGTGATGACCGCGGCGTTAAGGGGCTCGCCGTCAGCCACCACTAAATCGGCCAACTCGACAAAGGGCTGCACGCGCGACAATGCCTTTAAAGCGTCCAACGGCGTGCGCGCGTCATTGATGGCGTCGTCGCCCACTTCCACCAGCAAGTCGGCCTCGAACACCGGGCGCGCGGCGTAACCGCCGAACACCGGAAAACCGCTCTCCATGGTCAACATGCGCGACAGCAGAACACCGCGCACGGGTGCGTTGGCGCCGAAGCGCTTTTGCACCTCCGGGTTGGTGAGCGCGGCTTTGTAACCCGCCACGCGCCCGCCGTAATCCTTATTCGCGCGCAAGGCTGCGACCAGCCGGTCTCGAGCGCAGGCCGCATCCGCCAAGCTCATCGCCCGCGAAATGCCGCGCAGCGTCTGTTTGTCGATCCAGCGCGCCGCCCTGTCCGCCGCAGCCGTCTCGTCGAGGCATTGCGCCTGCGCAGCCAGCGGCGCGATGCACAGCCAGAACGCAATCAGTGATTTCAACAGCGTGTCTCGGTAATTCATAGGAGTAAGGGTATGAGGGTAAAATGCGCCGTTTGCAAAAAAAGGAATGGGCGTGTCGTCCAGTCACGCCGTTCACGCGTTATACATCAGCATCTCACGTTACATAAAAACATCATTAAAAACAATAACTTAGAAACTACATCATGATTCTTTACGCGCTCACCATTTTCACCAGCGCGTTCCTGCTGTTTCTGGTCCAACCCATCATGGCAAAGCAAGTGCTGCCCTGGTTCGGCGGATCGGCTGCGGTGTGGACCGTGTGCATGGTCTTCTTCCAGTTCCTGTTGCTGTTCGGCTATGCGTATTCGGATTACACCACGCGCAAGATGACGCCACGCAATCAGTTGATTCTGCACGCAGTGTTGCTGATCATCAGCCTCGCATCGCTGCCGATCCTGCCGGATGTGTCGTGGAAGCCCGCCGGTGACGAAGACCCGACCTACCGCATCCTCGGCTTGCTCGCGTTCACGATCGGCCTGCCGTATTTTCTGCTTTCGACTACCGGGCCGCTGGTGCAGGCGTGGTTTGCGCGTGCGCATGCTTCCGGCACGGTGTATCGCTTGTTTGCGTTGTCGAATTTTGCCTCGCTGCTGGCGCTGATCTCGTATCCGTTTGCCGTTGAACCGTGGGTGACGACGCGCGTGCAGTCGATCGGCTGGAGCGTGGGTTACGCGGTGTTCGTGGTGGTGTGCATATGCGCGGGCGTGTATAGCCTGCGCGCGCACACCGAGGCGCAGGCGAATCCGGTCGCACAGAAAACCGACGACAGCCCCGCCCCCACTTGGGCGCACTATGGCCTGTGGCTGCTGCTGTCTGCCATGGGCTCGTTCATGCTGCTGGCGGTGACCAATCACATCACGCACGACGTGGCTTCGGTGCCGTTTCTATGGCTGCTGCCGCTGACGATTTATCTCATCACCTTCATTCTGTGTTTCGAGGGACGCGGCTGGTACAAGCGCGCGTACTTTCTTGGGCCGCTGATCGTGGTGGTCGGCGCGCTGGCGTGGTTCATGCACGAAGAAGGCGGCATCATGGATTTCAAGGTTGCCGTGCCGTTGTTCAGCGCGGGGCTGTTCATCATGTGCATGTTCTTTCACGGCGAACTCGCGGCGATGAAGCCCGCGCCGCGCTATCTCACCACCTTCTTTTTGATGGTGTCGCTGGGCGGCGCGCTCGGCGGCGTGGTGGTGGGATTTATCGCGCCCAAGTTCTTCAACACCTATTACGAGTTCGGCATCGGGCTGGTGGTGACGCTGGTACTGGCGGCCTATCTCACCGTCGATCTTGGCGGCAGCGCCATAAAACGCATTGTGCCGATGGCCCTGCTCGCTGCCACGGGCTTCACCGGCTTTCATGTGTATCACTACATCGACGCGCTCTCCAACGACGCGCGGCTGATGACGCGCAATTTCTACGGCACGCTGCGCCTGAAAGATACCGGCCCGGAATCCAGCGAGACCGCCATGCGCCGCCTGATGCACGGCGTGATCATGCACGGCGAGCAATATCTGCATCCGAAAAAGGCGCATCGCCTCACCACCTATTACACCGAAAGCAGCGGCGTCGGACTGGCGGTGAAATACTTTCAGGAGACTAACGCGGGAGGCCCCACGCGCGTGGGCGTGGTGGGCCTGGGCACCGGCACCATGGCCGGCTATGGCCGCAAGGACGACGTGGTGCGGTTTTACGAGATCAACCCGCAGGTGATCGAAATCGCGCGGCGTGATTTCAAATATATTTCCGACAGCAAGGCGCAGGTGGATACCGTGCTCGGCGACGCGCGCCTCACCATGGAACGCGAAGCACCGCAGCAATACGACGTGCTCGCAATTGATGCGTTTTCCAGCGATGCGATTCCGGTGCATTTGATTACCAAAGAGGCGATGGCCATCTATCTCAAGCACATCAAGCCGGATACCGGCGTGATCGCGTTTCACGTCACCAATCGCTTTTTGAAACTCGCGCCGGTGGTAAAACAAATCGCCGATACCTACGGCCTGCATACCGCGCTGATTACCGATGACGAAACCGATGGCGACGCATCACGCACGGATTGGGTGCTGGTCACGCGCAACAAGAAACTTCTCGCTCATGGGACGATCAAAGAGGACACCTCTGAAATCAAAGCCATTCCAGGCTTGCGCTTGTGGACGGATGACTTTAATAATCTGGTGCAGATACTCAAGTAGGGTCAGCTTATTTAGCGTCGCGTCATTCTGGCGCAGGCCAGAATCCAGGTTGTTTACGTATGCGTAGCATCTAAAAAGATCCTTCGGATCGAGTTACGCGCTGGATTCTGGCCTGCGCCAGAATGACGACTGGTAATTTACGGATATCGTTCCTATGAGACACACGGTCATGACACTACTCCTCCGCCTTGGCGCACTCGTGCTCGCCGCCGGCTTGTGCGCAACCACCCACGCCCAACCCTTATCCTCCCCCGACGCGCGCGGCCTGCCCACCCTCGCGCCGCTGGTCAACGAAGTCACGCCCGCGGTCGTCAACATCTCCGTCGTCACACGCTCGCCGATGGAAAACAATCCGCTGTTTCGCGATCCGTTTTTTCGCCGCTTCTTCGGCGTACCGGAGCGCCAGCAACAACAAAAAGAACAGGCCGCAGGCTCCGGCGTGATCATTGATGCCGCGCGTGGCTACGTGCTCACCAATAATCACGTGATCAAGGACGCCGAGCGCGCCATCGTCACGCTCAAAGACCGGCGGCAATTCACCGCCAAACTGGTGGGCACTGATCCCGGCACCGACATCGCCGTGCTGCAAATCGAAGCCGCCGGGTTGAGCGCGCTGAAAATCGGCGATTCGGACGCCATGCAAGTCGGCGATTACGTGCTGGCCATCGGTAATCCGTTCGGCATCGGGCAAACCGTGACTTCGGGCATTGTCAGCGCGCTGGGACGCAGCGGCCTCAGCGTTGAAGGCTACGAAGATTTTATTCAAACCGATGCCTCGATCAACCCCGGCAACTCCGGCGGCGCGCTGGTAAATCTGCGTGGCGAACTGGTCGGCATCAATACCGCGATCATCGGCCCTTCCGGCGGCAACGTCGGCATCGGATTTGCGGTGCCGTCGAATATGGCGCGCGCCATCATGAACCAGATCATCCGTCACGGCGAAGTGCGGCGCGGGCGGCTCGGCATTGAAATGGCTGACCTCACACAGGAACTCGCCAAAAAACTCGGCGTGAACTCCCTGGAAGGCGCGATTATCGCGGTGGTGCAAGCCGGCTCCCCGGCGGAAAAATCGGGTATGCGCGAAGGTGATGTGGTCACCGCGCTCAACGGCCGGCCGATACGCAACGCCGCCGAACTGCGCGCGCGACTGGGTCTGACGCCCATCGGCGAAGAAGTCGAAATGCGCACTCTGCGGGCGGGCGCGTCGCGTGTCGTGCGCACGCAAATCGCCGCACCGGATGTCTCCACCGGCGACGGGCAAGCCATCGCGCAACTGCCCGGCATGCGCGTCATCGAAATTCAACGCGGCAGCCCGCTGTTTCAGCGTTTAAACGGCGGCGGCCTGGTGGTATCCGCGGTCGATCAAAACAGCACGGCATGGGTCGCCGGATTTCGTCCCGGTGATATTATTTATTCGGTGAACCGGCGGCGCATGCAGACCGCCGCCGAGTTGCAAAACGCGCTGCGCGGCGCGCAAAGCTACGCGGTGGGGTTGCTGCGCGGCGACTTTAATCTGACGATTACGCTGCGTTAATCCACGCGGATTCCAGTATCGCGTATCACTTTCGCGAAGCGCTCAATCTCCGCACGCGTAAAGCTTGCCAGCTCCGCCGGCGTACTTTGTGACACGTCGATGCCCAAGTCGGCGAAGCGCTCTTTTACGTCGGGCAATTGCAACACGCGGCGCACTTCCGTGTTCAGCGTGTTGATAATCGCGGGCGGCACGGCGGCATTGGTCACCAGCCCCCACCACGAATCAAACGCATAGCCGGGAATGCCGGCTTCCGCGACCGTGGGTAAATCCGGTGCCAGCGGGGTGCGCTTGGAACCGGTGCTGGCCAGCGTGCGCAAGCGGCCGGTTTTCATATGCGGGAACACCACCGGCATGCTGGCAAACACAAAATGAATTTGCCCCGCCATCAAATCCGTCACCGATTGCCCCGTGCCTTTGTACGGCACGTGCGCGATATTCACCTTGGCCATCACACGGAACATCTCGCCGCAAATATGCGCGGGCGTGCCGTTGCCGCCGGAGCCGTAGTTCAACTGGCCGGGACGCGACTGCGCGAGCGCGATAAATTCACGCACGTTCCGCGCGGGCACGGACGGGTGCACCACCAGCGCTGTCGGCCCTACCGCCAGCTTGGCAATCGGCGCGAAATCTTTCATCAAATCGTAGCCGGGA
>CANIID010000167.1 GCA_947467315.1 Betaproteobacteria bacterium
CCCATCCTTCCCAATCACCGTCTAACCCGCCGCCGCCCTCCGACTTAATGGGTAGGGTAGACTACGCTTGTCGTTCTCAAATGCAGCGATTTAAATTCCACATGATGTCAAACGCTTGAGAGCGGATTGTTTATGCAACATTCGGGTTAGAATCCTACCGAAAGCAGTGCCACAGCACAAGCACAGCCGATGGTACTGTTGCTCAGCCCAGGTACAATCCCTGTAGTTAGCCGTTCTTCCGCTGCACGAACTCGATCTTGTAACCATCCGGGTCTTCGACAAACGCGATCACGGTGGTGCCGTGTTTCATCGGCCCTGGTTCGCGCGTAACCTTGCCACCGCGTTTTTTAACTTCTTCGCAGGTTTTGTAGGCATCGTCCACTTCAATCGCGACATGGCCGTAGCCGTTGCCTAGGTCGTAGGACGGGGTGTCCCAGTTGTAGGTCAGTTCCAGCACCGAGGTTCTGGATTCGTCGTCGTAGCCCACAAACGTGTTGGTGAACCGTCCCGAGGGATATTCGGATTGACGCAACAACTTCATGCCCAGCACCTGCGTATAAAAATCGATCGAGCGTTGCAGATCGCCGACGCGGATCATGGTGTGCAGCATTCTCATGGGTGCGCTCCTGGGTAAATTTCCGATTAAACCTGCACCATCTCGAAATCGTCTTTGCGCGCGCCGCATTCGGGGCACGTCCAGTTCATCGGCACGTCTTCCCATTTCGTGCCGGGAGCGATGCCTTCGTCGGGTACGCCGGCTGCTTCGCTGTAAATCCAGCCGCAGATGAGGCACATCCAGGATTTGTATTCGGTTGGGTTCTTTGTTGCTTCTTGGGTCATGATGAGAATAGCTGGATAGCAGATTAAATAAGGAATTGCGCTAGAATCGCTGGTAGTGCTGATTTTAATCGATCCGCTGTGTGTTTTCCCCCTGTTGTTCTTTTCCTGAATGCTTTTATTGTGCCTATGTCCGACGTTCCGCCGATTGTTCTGGTCTTTTCCGCCACTGATCCCACGGGCGGCGCGGGCATGCAGGCGGATATCCTCACGCTGGCCAGCATGGGATGCCATCCACTGTCGGTGATCACCGCGATCACGGTGCAGGACACGATGGGCGTGGACGACATCATGGCAATCGACGCCGACTGGATCGCCGATCAGGCGCGTTGCGTGCTCGAAGACATGCCGGTGGCCGCGTTTAAAATCGGTGTCATCGGCAGCGTGGATAACGTTACCGCCATCGCCGAGGTAGTGTCGGACTATCCGGAAATTCCATTGATCCTCGATCCGGTGTTCGCCTCGGGGCGCGGCGATGAATTGGCGAACGAAGATATCGTCACCGCGATGCGCGAATTACTGATACCGCAAACCACCCTCATCACGCCCAACAGCCTCGAAGCGCGCCGGCTCGCGCTGAACGACCAGGACGACAAGGACGACCCCGATATGGCGGAATGCGCGAAGCGTATTATCGCTCTGGGTTGTGAATATGTGCTGATCACCGGCACGCATGAAAACACGCTGCAAGTGGTGAACACGCTGTATGACGAATCCGGCGTGGTCAGCAGCGAGTCGTGGCCGCGGTTGCCGGGGCAATATCATGGCTCTGGCTGCACGCTGGCGTCGGCCATCGCAGCCACCATCGCCAACGGGCTGCCGATGATCGAAGCCGTCAAGGACGCGCAGGAATACACCTGGCAAACACTCAAGGCGGGCTTTCGCGCCGGCATGGGACAACACATACCTGACCGCCTGTTCTGGGCGCGCGAGGATGAATTGCCCGTCCCGCCCGAAGACGCAAAGCCGGAGGCGACATGATGCCCGTTGCGCCTGTTTCGGCTAATGCGGCTATCCGCGGCTTGTATGGCGTCACGCCTGACGACGCGGACAGCGCGCGATTGATGACACGGGTGCGCAGCGCACTCGCGGGCGGGATGCGTGTTCTGCAATTTCGCAACAAGGCCGCCGATGCCGCACTGCGTCGCGCACAGGCCGCCGCGTTGCGCGCGCTATGCAGCGAATATGGTGCGGCGCTGATCATCAATGACGATCTCGAACTGGCGCTGGCGGTGGATGCCGACGGCCTGCATCTCGGCGGCGAAGACGGCTCACTGGCGGCGGCGCGTGCGCGACTGGGGCCCAATAAGTTGCTGGGTGCCTCGTGCTACCGCAGTCTGGAAAACGCCGAACGGGCGCTTGCCGAAGGAGCGGATCACATCGCATTCGGCAGTTTTTTTGTGTCGACAGTGAAGCCCGGCGCGGTTCGCTCGAACCCCACGCTGTTGAACGAGGCCAAACAAAGATTCAAAGTGCCGGTGGTGGCCATTGGCGGCATTACGCTGGACAATGCGTCACAATTGATTTCCGCGGGTGCGGACAGCGTGGCGGTCATCACGGCGTTGTTCGGCGCGCCGGATGTCACGGTCGCCGCGCAAAAATTTAACGCTCTGTTTGAAAGTTCCCATGAAACAAAGCCAAAAACTTTTTAATCACGCGCAACTCATCATCCCCGGCGGTGTTAATTCGCCGGTGCGCGCGTTTCGCTCGGTGGGCGGCACGCCGCCGTTTATCAAGCGCGGACGCGGCTCGCAGATCTGGGATGCCGACGGCAATGTCTACATCGATTACGTCGGCTCGTGGGGGCCGCTGATTGTCGGCCACGCGCATCCCGATGTGGTGAAGTCGGTGCAACAGGTCGCCGAGCGCGGCTTGTCGTTTGGCGCGCCCACCGAAGCCGAGCTGGAAATGGCGAGTCTGCTGATCAAACTGGTGCCGTCGATGGAAATGGTGCGGCTGGTCAGTTCCGGCACCGAGGCGACGATGAGCGCAATTCGTGTCGCACGCGGGTTTACCGGACGCTCGAAGATTATCAAGTTCGAGGGTTGTTATCACGGTCACGCCGATGCGTTGCTGGTGAAAGCCGGTTCGGGCGCGCTGACGCTCGGCCAACCGTCGTCCGCTGGCGTGCCGGCGGAAACGGCGGCGCATACGCTGGTGCTCGATTTCAATGATGCGGCCGGTGTCAGCGCGGCATTCGCGCAGCAAGGCAACGACATCGCCGCGGTAATTGTTGAGCCTGTAGTAGGCAATGCCAGTTTGATTGCACCGAAGCCGGGATTTTTGCAGGTGCTGCGCGAGTTATGTACGCAACATGGCGTGGTATTGATATTCGACGAGGTCATGACCGGCTTTCGGGTGGCGCTCGGCGGCGCGCAGGCGCTCTACGACATCAAGCCCGATATGACCACCCTCGGCAAAATCATCGGCGGCGGTATGCCGGTGGGCGCGTTCGGCGGACGGCGCGACATCATGCAGTGTGTGGCGCCGCTGGGACCGGTGTATCAGGCCGGCACACTGTCGGGCAATCCGGTGGCAGTAGCGGCGGGGCTGACGACGTTAACATTGGTGCAGGCGGCGGGGTTTTACGACAAATTGACTGCAACCGCGTATGCGCTGTGCAAAGGTTTGAACGAAGCCGCCGCATCACGCCGGATTGCGTTTTCCGCGCAGCACGTGGGCGGCATGTTCGGTTTGTATTTTCGTGAATCACCACCGCAGACTTACGCCGAAGTCATGCAGTGCGACAAGGAGCGCTTTAACGCTTTTTTTCACAGCATGCTGGCCGAAGGCGTGTATCTTGCGCCGTCGGCTTACGAGGCCGGGTTTGTGTCGTCGGCACACAGCGCGGCCGACATCGAGAAAACGGTGACGGCGGCTGACAAGGCGTTTGCCGCGCTATAACGACGTTCTTACAACCCTTTTCTTAAAATTATTTGTTTAAAAACAAATAGTTACGATTAACGAAGTCCGGCAATATATTCCGATACGGCGGCAATCTCACGATCCGACAATTTGCCGGCCACGGTGCGCATCATGCTGTTCAGATCGTTCTTGCGCTCGCCCGCACGGAAGGCTTTGAGCTGGGCGGCGGTATATTCGGCGTGCTGACCGGCAACGCGCGGAAACTGCGCCGGCAATCCGGCGCCGTTCGGCGAGTGACATGAGGCGCAGGCGGCCACACCTTTGGCGGCTATGCCGCCGCGAAAAATCAACTGCCCTTGTTTAACCAGTTCGGGATCCCGCGCCGTGCGCGGGCGCGGGGTTTGGCTGGAATAATACGCGGCGACGTTTTTCATGTCGTCGTCGCTCAGAGCGGCGGCATTTCCAGCCATAATGGGGTTATTTCGCTCGGCGGGTTTGCCGTTCTTCGACTTGAAGTTGCTTAGCTGTTTATAAAGGTATTCGGGGTGCTGACCCGCAAGGCTGGGGTTGACGGATAATGGGCTGTTGCCGTCCGGGCCGTGGCAGGCGGCGCAGACTTTGCCGGCGATTTCCTGGCCTTTGGCGACGTCACCCTTGATGACGGATTGCGCAAGCAGGGTAGGCGCATAGGCGGTCAAGGTGGCAAAGGCGGCACTGGCGACCGTCGCCAGAATCAGGCGGAATTTCATGAATGCTCCGGAAAATACATAAATAAGGTGTAAATAAGCGGGGGAATTACCAAGCGGCGTATTGTATAGTACACGGCTATTTTCGCGCCAGAATCAGGCATCTGTAGCACCGTTGCCACCCGTGGCACCATTGCAAGGACCTATGACCCATACCCCGATCGAGTTTCTCGCCTCCGCGCACCGCATGGAGGAGATGTTGCCGGACAGCGGCCGCGAGGTGGCTTTTGCCGGGCGCTCCAACGCGGGAAAATCCAGCGCCATCAATGCGCTGGCCAGCAAACACAAGTTGGCGTTCGTCAGTAAAACGCCGGGGCGCACGCAGACCATCAATTTTTTTAGCGCCGGCAAAAACCAGCGCTGGGTGGATTTGCCAGGCTATGGGTATGCCAAAGTTTCCAAGACCGAGCGCGCCTACTGGGGCGAGTTAATAAGCACTTACCTGACAAACCGTAAGTCTCTGTTTGGATTGATTGTTTTAGTAGATTCCCGGCATGGCATCAAGCCACTGGACGCACAGTTGATCGCATGGTTTTCACCCACCGGCCGCCCCATACATGTGCTGCTGACCAAAGCGGACAAACTGACGCAGAGCGAGTCCATCGCGATCCTGAGAAAGGTCCAGGGTGAGCTGGCGCGCGGTTACGCCAACTGCACCGTGCAGCTATTTTCCGCCACCGCGAATCGCGGCGTGACGGAGGCGAATTCAATCGTGGCGAAATGGCTGGTTACGCCAGCGGAAGCACCGACCGAATTCCATGACATCCAGGAATCGCGTACAGAAAAAACCCCCGGTAAAGGGGAGTAAACCGGGGGCGAAAATGCCATTATTTGGATGTAATCCGAAATAAGGCGCCCGCTCAGGGAGGTGAAGCGGGAGACGTAAAACGCGTCTATGGTTAAGACGCTTATAATCGCCCAGAGTTCCCAAAAGCATTCCCAAATAATTTTTCTCTCTATAATCATTATCTTATGAGCAAACCGCCTCTAGGGTCGTTCCCCCAGCGCCGCATGCGCCGCATGCGGCGTGATGATTTTTCGCGCCGCCTGATGCGTGAGAATCGCTTAACCGTGGACAACCTGATTTATCCGGTGTTCATCATCGACGGCAAAAACCGCACGCAGAAAATCGATTCCATGCCCGGTGTCGAGCGCTACACCATCGACAAGCTGCTCGCACGCGCCGAGGAATGCGTGAAACTCGGCATCCCCGCGATGGCGTTGTTTCCCGCAGTGGAGCCGAGTCTGAAAACCGCCGATGGGCGCGAAGCCGTCAACCCAAAGGGTTTGGTCCCGCGCGCGGTGGCTGCGCTGAAAAAGCGTTTCCCGGAACTCGGCGTGATCACCGACGCCGCGCTCGACCCCTACACCACACACGGTCACGATGGCGTGCTCGACGGTGACGGCTATGTGTTGAACGACAAAACCGTCAGCGTGCTGCAAAAACAGGCGCTGGTGTGCGCGGGCGCGGGCGTGGACATCGTCGCGCCGTCGGACATGATGGATGGCCGCATCGGCGCGATCCGCGCGGCGCTCGATGGGAAAAATTTCATCCACACGCGCATATTGTCGTACGCCGCGAAGTACGCATCAGGCTTTTACGGCCCGTTTCGCGACGCGGTGGGTTCATCCAAAACGCTGGGCGGCAGCAACAAATACACCTATCAGATGGATCCGGCCAACAGCGATGAGGCGCTGCGCGAAGTCGCACTCGATCTTGAAGAAGGCGCCGACATGGTGATGGTCAAACCCGGCATGCCCTACCTCGATATCGTGCGCCGCGTGAAAGACGAATTCCGCGTGCCGACCTACGTGTATCAGGTGAGCGGCGAATACGCGATGTTAAAGGCGGCGGCGATTAACGGCTGGCTGGATGAACAACGCGTGGTGATGGAAGCGCTGCTGGCATTTCGGCGCGCGGGGGCGGATGGGATACTGACTTATTTTGCGGTGGATGCGGCGCGGTGGTTGAAGGATGCTGCTTAGGCTTGCGCAAGTAATTCCTCCACCGCCGCCAGCTTCGCCCGCTCGATCGCCTTCCCCGCCAGCGAGGTTTTCAACGGCAGGCGCGCATCACGCGGCGACAGCACGGCGATTTCGATGTCGGTGCCGTCGTCGTTCATCGTGAACACCGGCACAGTGATACGCGCGTCACCGCTGTAGAGCGCGGTCTGCCCCGGTTTGTAATCGATGCCGCGGCCGATGAGAAATAATTCCACTGCCTTGGCGTCGTCGGTAAACATTTGCAGGTTGATGTCGGCGTATTTGCCGGCGCTGCCGGAGAGCACCGAGCCGCACAGATGCGGATTGAATGCCGCCAGTTCCTGCATCGCGCGCACGGCTTTTTCGCGCAACTCCTGCACGCGATCGCGCTGGTCGTCAGCGTGAAACGTCTGCTGGTAGCTTTTGAGCGCGTCTTCGATTTCGTCATTGCCGGGCAGGTGGCGGGTGTCGGCGACGCCGGCCTGGCGCGCGGCCTTTTTCTTGGCCAGGGCGTAGTCTTCGATACCGTCTTCGACCATGAGGCGTGCGGCGAGGTGGGCAATGCGCAGCCGTTCGTCGTCACCACGTGTGACGGTTAGCACTCGCTCACGGCCTTTGTTCCGCCCACGGTCTTTCATAAAGTGTTTTAAAACAATTGGTTACGAGCGGCATCCGGTAATGCGGGGGCTTCTGCGGGCGTCTCGCTGGGTGCGGAATCCACTCTGGGCGCGAACTCCTGGAAATAGACTTCGCTACCAACGGACATGACACCTTGCGGCGCCTCGAACACTTGTTCCGGCACGCCCTGCAACACCGCGCCCATGTAGCGTATCCATATCGGCAGGGCGACACCGCCGCCGGTTTCGTTGCGGCCAAGGGTCTGCGGCTGATCAAAGCCTACCCACACTACGCCAACCAAGCCGCTGTTAAATCCGGCGAACCAGGCATCCAGGAAATCGTTGGTGGTGCCGGTCTTGCCGGCGAGGTCGCCGCGACCGAGCTTCATGGCTGCCGTCGCGGTGCCGCCGCGTACCACGTCGCGCATCATGCTGGTCATAATGTAGGCGTTGCGCGCGTCTATCGCGCGTTCGGGCGTGGCGTTGGCACGCCGCGCTTTTTCGTCGAGCAGGACGTTACCGCGGCCGTCTTCGATACGCTCAATAAAATAGGGTTTGACACGAAAACCGCCATTGGCGAATACCGAATATCCGGCCACCATTTGCATGGGGGTGACATTGCCCGCGCCCAGCGCCATCGTTAAATACGGCGGATGCAGCTTTGCCTCGAAGCCGAATTTGGTGATGTAGTCCTGCGCGTAACTCGTCCCGATGGATTGCAGAATGCGGATCGACACCAGGTTCTTCGAGCGCATCAGGGCAGTACGCATGGGCATCGGGCCGTCGTACTTGCCGTCGTAGTTTTTGGGATCCCACGCCTGCCCGCCGGTTTGCGTGGCGGAGAATTGCAGGGGCTCGTCATTGATGATGGTGGAAGGCGTAAAGCCTTTTTCGAGAGCGGCGGAGTAGATGAAGGGCTTGAAGCTTGATCCCGGCTGACGCAGCGCCTGGGTGGCGTGGTTGTACTGCGTGCGGTTGAAATCGAAGCCGCCGACCAAGGCACGGATCGCGCCATCTTTGGGGTCGGCTGACACCAGCGTGGATTCAACCGCGGGTAACTGTGTGATAAATAAGCGTTTTTTCTCGTCGGGCTGGACGCGGATGATGGCGCCGCGACGGATGCGCAGATTCGGCGTGGCCTTGTCGCTTAACGCTTCGGCAACAAATTTAAGGCCGGCGGCATCGGAAATGTCTATCCATCCGCCGCCGCGCCGGTATGCCTTGACACGTTTGGACGTGGCCTCCGTCACGATGGCAGCACGGATATCGTCGCTGTCGGCATGATCCTGCAAGGCCTCTTCCAGATCTTCTTCCGTCGCGCCGAGCGGCACCTCGGTATAGGCTTCCGGCCCGCGGTAACCGTGCCGGCGGTCATACTCGAGCACGCCCTGGCGCAACGCGTTATAGGCGGCCGTCTGATGGCCCACAAGGATGGTGGTGTACACCTTCAGGCCGATAGCGTAGGCGCCTTCCTGATAGCGTTCATACATGGCGGCGCGCACCATCTCGGCGATGTATTCGGCGCGCGTGGCAAACTCGTTCAGTTCGTTCTTGATCGGCAGCGGTTGTTGATCCGCCTCACCCTGCTGCACAACCGTGATGGTGCCCATTTCCCGCATGCGGCGCAGCACGTACTGCTGACGCAACTTGGCGCGCGCGGGATTGGCTACGGGGTTAAATGTGGAAGGCGCTTTGGGCAGCCCGGCCAGCATGGCGGTTTCGGCAAGCGTCAACTGATCGAGCGTCTTGCCATAGTAGATGTGGGCCGCCGAGGCGAAGCCATACGCGCGTTGGCCCAGGTAAATTTGATTGATATACAGCTCGAGGATTTGTGACTTGCTCAGGCTCGATTCGATTTTGAACGCGAGCAACATCTCGTTGACTTTGCGGGTGATGGTTTTCTCGCGCGAGAGGAAAAAATTACGCGCCACCTGCATGGTGATGGTAGAGGCGCCCTGGCGCGGCCCGATGAGCGTGAAGTTTGCAATAGCGGCGCGCGCGAGGCCGATGTAGTCGACACCCTTGTGTTGGAAATAGCGTTCATCCTCTGCCGCAACGATGGCATCCACCATCGATTTTGGCACCTGCTGGATGGACACGACGGCTCGGCGTTCTTCGCCAAATTCGCCGATGAGTTTGCCATCGGCGCTGTATACTCTTAGCGGCACTTTGGGACGGTAGTCCGTGAGCACTTCCAGCGATGGCAGTGTGGGCCAAATCATCACCGCAATGAAGGCAAACAGCAGTGCTGTTGCGAAAACCCCTACAACCACAAGTAATAGGGGATAGGTTATCCAACGAACAGACATTTAGCGGTGACCTTCCAGACAATATCTTGAGAAAATTCCTACACTTAGGCATCAAGCCAATATAACTTGAACAATTTTTTCTGCCTTAACAGATTCTTCGACGACGTTTGGTCGGCGAATGTCTCGTGATGTACTACTTATACATGCTCGACGCCTTAGCTGCTTTTGTTGATGGGACACTTGAATGTCTACCGCCGAAAAAATTAACCAGCTACACTATATCCCAGAATACGAATTTCGACTAAGTAGAAACGCGGTATGAATAATAAAACCATTTACAAAATAATGAGTTACACCTAGAATTTAAAGTAACTTACGGGCGAAAACACTTATATGCCTATTTTAAAAGACAAATTTAGCTCGGCGACGGGCGGATTGGAACGCATGTTCCAATCCAAAGCGCCGCCACTGATTGGTGTTGATATCAGCACCTCTGCCGTGAAAATGGTGGAGCTCTCGGACCGTGGCAATCATATGTATCAAGTCGAGCGCTACGCGATCGAGCCGCTGCCGCGTGATTCCGTGGTCGAAGGCAATATTAACAATCTGGATGCGGTAAGCGAGACCCTGAGGCGCTGCCACGCCAAGCTGGGCAGCAGCATCAGAACCGTTGCGATCGCGCTGCCTAACGCGGCGGTCATCACCAAGAAAATTATGGTTCCCGCTGGTTTGACCGAAGACGAGATAGAAGTTCAAGTCGAGACCGAGGCCAACCAATATATACCGTTTGCGCTGGACGAGGTCAACCTCGACTTTCATGTTCTGGGGCCGGCACCGGGCAGTCCTGACGACGTCGAAGTCATGATCGCGGCCTCGCGCAAAGAAAAAATCGAAGATCGTGTTGCCGTGTCAGAAGTTGCCGGACTGAAGCCTTCGGTGGTTGACGTTGATTTGTTCGCCGCCCAGTCAGCGTTCGAGTTAATCGAAGCGCAGTTCTCGGACCGGGGCAAAGATCAAAACATCGCCATTGTGGATGTCGGAGCGACGTTCACCAATGTCAATGTGCTGCGGAATGGCCAATCCATTTACTTGCGTGAACAGCCGTTTGGCGGCGCGCAGTTGACCCAGGAAATTCAGGATAAATTCGGCCTGTCACGCGAGGAAGCCGAAGTCGCCAAGCGCGCTGGCGGCCTGCCCGATAATTACGAAACCGATGCGCTGAACCCGTTTTTGGAAACCTTCGGCCTGGAAGTGGCGCGGGCGTTGCAGTTTTTCTTCACCTCGACCCAGTTTAATCAAGTGCATCACATCGTATTGTCCGGCGGATGCGCGGCCCTGCCCGGCGCGGACGCCGCCGTGGCAAAACGCACGCAGGTGAATACGGTTATCGCGAATCCGTTTGCCAACATGGCGTTGTCGTCCAAAGTGCGGCCGAAAAATCTTGCCCAGGACGCACCGTCATTAATGGTTGCTTGCGGATTGGCATTGCGGAGGTTCGACTCATGATGCGCATTAACCTTTTGCCGCATCGCGAGATTCGGCGTAAACAGCAGCAAAAGCAGTTTTTCACCGCGCTGGGCCTGACGGCTATCGTGGGTGCCTTGATGGCTTACGGCGTCTACTTTCTGCTGGACGAGGAACACGACAATCAGGTCAACCGCAACAAGTACCTGACAGCGGAAATTGCCAAAGTCGACAAGGAAATCGAAGAAATCAATCGGCTGAAAGAGCAAACCGCCTCGCTGCTGGCGCGCAAGCAGGTGGTCGAAACGTTGCAAGCCAATCGTGCGGATACCGTGCACTTGCTCGATCAATTGGTGCGGCAATTGCCCGATGGCATGTACTTGCGTGCGGTCAAACAGCAGGGAACCAAGGTCACCATCAACGGCGTGACGCAGTCGCAGGCGCGCGTATCCACCTTGATGCGTAATCTGGAGTCATCCCAGCGCTTGGGCAATCCCGCGCTCATCGAAATTAAGGCAACGAAAGAGGGAACGACGCGCGCGAATGACTTTACGATGAACGTGAATGTGGTTCGTCCCAAGCCCGACGACGCGCAACGCAAAGCGCCCACAAAAGGATAGCCCGCCATGACGCTTGACGAACTGCGACGACTGGATCCCAACAAGATTGGCTCTTGGCCGGTCCTGCCAAAATTGCTGGTACTTCTGGGAGTGCTGCTGGCCATACTCGGTGCAGCCTACTGGTTTGTATGGAAAGATCAAATAGACCAGAACGATGCCGAACGCGCGAAAACCGAGCAGTTAAAAACGACCTTCCTAGACAAGAAAAAGGTTGCCATTGATTTGCCCGCCTATCGCAAACAACTGGATGACATTGAAAAACAATTTGGTGCGCTGCTGAAGCAGTTGCCTGGCAAATCGGAAATGGATGCGTTGCTGACGGACATCAATCAAGCCGGGTTGGGACGCGGCCTTCAGTTCGAATTGTTCAAACCAGCAGCGGCCGAAACGGTGAAGGATTTTTATGCCGAGCTGCCCATCACCATACGCATTACCGGCAACTATCATGATATCGGCGCGTTCGCCGGGGATATAGGCAAACTCTCGCGCATCGTGACACTCAACGATATTTCCATCAGCGGTCAAAATACGCTGGCAATGGATGCCACGGCCATGACCTATCGCTATCTTGACGAGGCCGAAGTGGCTGAAAAAAGGAGAGCGGCGGCAGCCAAGAACGCTAAAGGCGCTCCGCCCAAAAAATGATGCGTAACTATCTCATACCTCTGTTTGCTTGCACCGTGCTGCTGTCGGCATGCGGCAGCGAAAAACACGCCGACCTGCGACAGTTCGTTAAGGACTCGGACAATATGCCGCGCGGTCGCATTCCGCCACTGCCGGAAGTCCAGCCTTACGTGCCGGTAGATTATGCGGCATTTGATCTGACCGATCCGTTTAAACCCCGAAAAATCGAGCCCCCCAAAGGCACGACCGTGGCGGGCGGCGTACAGCCTGACGTCAATCGCCGTCGCGAGCCGCTGGAAGCA
>CANIID010000168.1 GCA_947467315.1 Betaproteobacteria bacterium
CATCGCACGCCTGTCCGCTCGCGCGCCCCGCCAGTCCGATCAAGCCCAACCGTACCGCGAGTGCCGGCGTGACGCGCCCGCAGTCGGTGAAACGATCCTGTAAGCCCGGATGCTCGTCGTAGATGTGCTTCAGGCGCCGCACGGTCTCTTCAATGTGCGCACATTCGTCACGCACGCGCGTCACGCCGTCATCGGGGAAATCACGCGCCACCCCGCCGGGCACGATCACATCCATCAGGTAGCGGTGACCGAACAGCGTTTGATTCAAGCGCAGCAGATCCTCTTTCAAAATCAGAAACTGCGACAAGCCAAACGCCAGCCCCGCGTCGTTACCCAAAAAACCCAGATCGCCCAGATGGTTGGCGATGCGTTCGCGCTCCAACAACAGCCCGCGCAACCATAACGCGCGCGGCGGCGGCGTGACTTCGGCCACGCTTTCCACCGCTATCGCGTAGGCCCAGCCGAACGCGGCCGCCGAATCGCCCGACACGCGCGCGGCGAGTTTCGCGCCTTCCGCCAGCGACAGTTGCTCGAAACGTTTTTCGATCCCCTTGTGCTTGTAGCCCAGCCGCTGTTCCAACCGCAGCACGCGCTCGCCGACCACCGAAAAGCGAAAGTGCCCCGGTTCAATCGTGCCCGCATGTACTGGACCGACGGGAATTTCATGCACCCCGTCGCCACTCACGTGCACGAACGGGTAGGCATCAGCGGCCTCGATAGAGATCGATAAATTATATTTATTATCAAATACTTGCGCATCACCTCCGACGGGCGATTGGCGTAACGGAAACGTATCTTCAGGCCACGCCGCGTGACGCAACCACTTGCGCGTATCCGCCGCACCCTCGGCAACAAGGCCCAGCAAATCATGCACGGCGCGCTGCATGCGTATCGCCACGGGAAAAAGTTCGCTGATGTCGGGATACGCAGTGCCCGCAAGTGGCAAGGTCAACACCATCAGATCGGCAGCATCCGCCAAAGCAGCATGCATCTCGTACGCGTCGCTCGTGTCCGAACCCCACAGCGCCACCAATCGCCCCCCGCGCGCGGCGAAATCCGCGCAACACGCGCGCCACTGCGATGCATCCACGTGCGCATGCCGCGCGGCGACCGCGCCGTGAAGCGCTTCAGAATTCAACGTTTGAGAGCCCGGCATCGCGACACATCCTGCATTTCACTCGTTCATTTGTTCTGCGGTTTATTCGAACACGTTCCAAAACATTACCCAATCAACTTCGCCGCCATGCGGTACCAATCAGCAAGATACGGCGGTATCCACAACCCCAGCATCAGCACCAACGCCAGATGCACGAACACCGGTATCAACGCCGGCGCATGCGGCAGGCGCTTGCCGGTCGTTTCGCCGAACACCATCGCCTGCACACGTGAAAACATCGCGGCAAATGCCACCGCCAGCGACACCAGCAGAATCGGTGCCGCCCACGGTTGCTCGCGCATGGCTGTGGTCAAAATCAGAAACTCACTGGCGAACACACCAAACGGCGGCATACCCAGTATCGCCAGCGTGCCCAACATCATGCCCCAGCCGATGGTGGGATTGGTCACGATCAGACCGCGTATCTGATCCATCATCTGCGTGCCGGTTTTTTGCGTGGCGTGTCCAACGGCAAAAAATATCGCCGATTTGGTAAGGCTATGCACCGTCATGTGCAGCATCGCCGCGAAAGTCGCCACCGGCCCGCCCATGCCGAACGCAAACGTGGTCAGGCCCATGTGCTCTATCGACGAGTAGGCAAACATGCGCTTCACGTCTTTTTGCCGCGACAGAAAAAAAGCGCCCATCACCACCGACAGTATGCCGAATCCCATCATCAGATGGCCCGCGAATGGCGTGCCGAGGGCGCCGTCAACCAGCACCTTGCATCGCACGATGGCGTAGAGTCCGATATTGAGCAGCAAGCCCGACAACACCGCGGAAATCGGCGTCGGGCCTTCTGCATGCGCGTCGGGCAACCAGTTGTGCAGCGGCGCCAGACCGGCCTTGGTACCGTAGCCGACGATCAAAAACACAAACGCCAGCGACAACACCGTCGGCTCCAGATCGCCCTTCACCTGATTCAGATGCGTCCACAGCAACGCGTTACCGCCGCCGCCCAGTACTTTTTCCGCCGCCAGGTACAACAGGATGGTGCCGAACAGCGCCTGCGCGATACCCACGCTGCACAGGATGAAATATTTCCACGCCGCCTCAATGCTGGCCGGCGTGCGATACAGGCTCACCAGCAACACTGTCGCGAGCGTCGCCGCCTCCAGCGCCACCCACATGATGCCCATATTGTTGGTCAGCAACACCAGCAGCATGGTGAACACGAACACCTGGTACATGCAGTGATACAGCCGCAGCCGCCCCGAGGTAATGCGGCCATGCGCCTGCTCATTCAACATATAGGGACGGCTGAATATCGAGGTCGTGAAAGCCACAAACGCCGTCAGCGTCACCAGAAAAACGTTGAACGAATCGACGAAAAACGCGTCGTTGTAGGCCAGCAGTGATCCTTCGCTGACCACGCGCATCGCGAGCAGCGCGGATGCTACGAGCGTCATCAAGCTCACCCACACGTTCAGGCGCGAGGCTTGCGCGCGGTCGCCGTAGAGCGCGAGCAGAACCGCTCCCGCCGCCGGGGCGCCGAGCGTAAATGCGATTTCGCTGCCGTTCATTCTCCGGATTCCTTGAGCTTTTCCATATGCTTCAGATCGAGACTGTCAAAGGCCTCGCGCACGTGAAAAAAGAAAATACCGAGGATCAGCACACCCATCAAAACGTCAAGCAGGATGCCCAACTCGACCACCATCGGCATGCCATAGGTCGCACTGGTTGCCGCGAAAAACAAGCCGTTTTCCATTGCCAGAAAACCAATCACCTGCGGCACCGCCTTGCGGCGTGTGATCATCATCAGGAACGCCAGCAGCACCACCGCGATGGCAATGCCCAGCGTACCGCGCGTGATCGTCCCCGCCAATTGCGAAATCGGCAGCGCCAGATTGAAAGCGAACACCACCAGCACGATGCCCGCCAGCATGGTGGTCGGTATATTAATCAGCGTTTCCACATCCCATTGAATATCAAGTTTGCGTATCAGGTAGTGCAGCACCAGCGGCAGCGCAATCACCTTCAGCAGCACCGTAAAAAAAGCCGAAAGATACAGCTCCCCGTGCCCGGTATACCAGGCGACGATCAGGCAATTCACCGCCAGCACCGCCCCCTGCCACGCAAACAGATAAATCAGCGATCGTATGCGCCGCTGCGCCAGCATGGCAAACGCGATCAGCAGCATCAACGAGGCCATCAGGTTGATCAATTGCACGGACATCGGCATGGCGGGCAGGGCGGACAGTGTGGACATGGCGCGCTCAGGCTCCCAGCAGCAAGCGCGTTAACATACCCAGCGCCGCAAACAGAAATGCCATGCCCAGAAACTCCGGCGCGCGAAAAATGCGCAGCTTCGCGGACACGGTTTCGAGCAGCGCCAGCCCCACGCCGATGAAACCCAGCTTCACGATAAGCACCACCACAGCCCCCGGCATCAGCCACCACGCGCCCGCTTGCGCAATACCCCACGGCACGAACAAGGCGATACCGATGGCGCAATAGGTGGTGAATTTGATGGCGTGGGCCCACTCGATCAGCGCCAGGTGCCGTCCGGAATACTCGAGGATCAACGCCTCGTGAATCATCGTCAGCTCAAGGTGCGTGGCGGGATTATCGATCGGGATGCGCGCGTTCTCGGCGAGCAGCACCATGATGAACGCCACGGCCGCGAACGCAAGACTCGGATACAGCGCAAACTCGCGGTGCGCCAGCGTATCCACGATCACATTCAATGAACTCGATTGCACAATCAACAAAGGCGTGAAAAACACCATCAGCAGCGCCGGCTCCGACAGGCTCGCCACCAGCATTTCCCGCCGCGCGCCGAGGCTGCCGAACGACGTACCCACATCCATCGCCGCCAGCGCCGAAAACACGCGCGCGAGCGCAAATACGCCCACCAGCGCAATCACGTCGGCGGCGGGTGCGAACAGTAAATTGGTTTCGATGATCGGCACCACACTCGCAGCGAGCACCATGCAGCCGAACTGAACATACGGCGCACTGCGAAATAGTACGGATGCGTTGTGCGCCAGCAGCGCGTCTTTATCAAACAGCTTGAGCAACACCCGGTACGGTTGCAGCACGCTCGGCCCGCTGCGATTCTGCAGCCACGCGCGGCATTGGTTGAGCCAACCGAGCATCAGCGGCGCAATCAACACGACCAGCAGGGTCTGGGTGAGTTGCGACAGGAATGCGGCGATGTGAGTCAGCATGATCAGCGCTATCAGTGCATGAAAAGCAGCAACGCCAGCAGCGTCACAAAGCTATAGAGTAGATACAGATGGATGCGGCCGTGCTGCAACAGGCCGATCCACGAGGCAATGCGCTCGTTCGCCCGCGCAATGGGCAGGTAGAGCCAGTACCATAGATGGTCTTCATTGGTCTTGGCATAAACCGGTTCGCTGCTGAACGGGTCGGGCATCTGCCGCCGTACGCGGAAAAACGGCTCAAAGATCTGGGTGATCGGCTGGCCAAAGCCTTCAGCGGTATCCTGCATGCGCGAGGTCTGTTCGGGATAGCCGCAGTCCCACGCCGCGCCACGCCGCGTGCGGCCGTGATAAAAGACCCTCACCGCCACAAAGGTGACCAGCAGGGTGCCGGTGATGCCCAGCAGGAGCAGCAGCGGCCCGTAGCTCGCACGTTCCGCCGCCACCGGCGCGAACAGCAGCCAACTGTTGCCCGAGACCGCCGCGCTCAGTGTGAAATTGACCAGCGGCAGCGAGACGTGATCCAGCAGCAAGATCACCGCCATCGGAAACAGACCGAACACGATGCAGCCCAGGGCAAACCACGCCAACCCCAATCGTTCCCAGATGCCTGCGTCGCGCGCCTCGTTGAGCTTTTCTTCACGCGGACGCCCCAGGAAAATCACGCCGTAGAACTTGACCATGACGTAACCCGACAGCGCGGCCGCCAGCACCAGCGCCGCCGATCCCAGCGGCACCAGCATATTGAGATAAGGGTTGGGCAAACCGGGCGAAAACAGAAACGCCTGCAGCAGCAGCCACTCGGAGACAAAGCCGTTCAATGGCGGCAAGCCGGCAATCGCCAACGCACCGATCAGCGACAGCCCGGCGACCCACGGCATATTCCGAATCAGCCCGCCGAGTTTGCCCAGATTGCGCTCGTGCGTGGAGTGCAGCACGGAACCGGTGCCCAAAAACAGCAGACTTTTGAAAAACGCGTGGTTCAGGCAGTGATAGAGCGTCGCCACCAGCGCCAGTGCCGCCAGATGCGGGTTGCTATAGGCGTGAAAAATGATGGCCAGCCCCGCGCCGGCGAAAATGATGCCGATGTTTTCGATCGACGAATACGCGAGCAGCCGCTTCATATCGCTTTGCACAGCGGCAAACATCACGCCGAACAATGCCGTCATCAGGCCCAGCACCAGCGTGACCACGCCCCACCACCAGAGTGGTGTCGGCAACAAATCAAACGTGATGCGCAGAAAGCCGTAGATTGCGGTTTTGAGCATCACGCCGCTCATCAGTGCCGACACCGGCGACGGCGCCGCCGGATGCGCTTCCGGCAGCCACACATGCAAGGGCAGCAAGCCCGCCTTCGCGCCAAAGCCAAACAGCGCCAGCAAGAACGCCGTGCTGGCCCAGAACACCGGCAGTTCACTGGCCCGTAGCGCATCAAACGTGTAATCGCCGCCACCGCCGTGCATCACGCCGAAACACAACAGAATGGCGATCGCTCCGATGTGCGCGATAAGCAGGTAGAGAAAACCTGCGCGCCGGATTTCGGCAATGCGGTGGCTGGTGGTCACCAGAAAATACGACGACAGCGCCATCGTCTCCCACGCCACCATGAACAAATAGGCGTCGTCCGCCAGCATCACCATCACCATGCTCGACAGAAACACGTGGTATTGCAGGCACAACAGGCCCGGCAATGCGCCTTCGCCGCGGCGGAAATAGCCCACCGAAAACAACGACACGCCCAACGCCACCGCGCCGACCAACATCACAAAAAATGCCGACAGCGCATCGAGCCGCAAATGGAACGGCAAGTCAGGCAAACCCAATGGCAACACCGCGACCACGGGCGGCACGCGAACAGCAAGTAACGCAGCCAGCATCAACACCACGCTGCCCACGGCACCCAGCGGAAACAGTAGGCGGCTGACAAAACGGAGGCTGCGCGGACGCAACACGCCGGCCACGCCGATCAGCAACCAGAACAGCACAACACCGAGGATCAGGTCTAAGGGTACTGCGGGTGCGGCATCAAGCAGATACACTGTTTTTTATTCGTAGCCAAGGTAAAACCGGCAGGCGTGCTCCGGCAGTCAATGCACGCTTGTATTGTAGTCTCATTACGGCGCCGCGGAAAATTCGCTGCGGTATCCGCGTAGTCACGAACGCGGCAAAATAGCGGCGCCACGGAAACAAACCACGAATAAAGACATGGATACCAAACACCTCATCATCACCGGCCGCGTGCAGGGCGTAGGATTTCGCCATTACGTAGCACATAAGGCGCGGCAATTTCACATCACCGGCTGGGTGCGCAACCGGCTCGACGGCAGCGTGGAGGCGATGATTCAGGGCACGCCGGAAAATGTCGCCGCGATGATCGTGCGCGCGCATCGCGGGCCGCCGAAGTCCGCAGTTACCGCAGTCACGGTTAGCGATGGAACGGGCGACTATGCCGATTTCGTCACGCGCCCCACTGCATAGCGCCCCCCGCTACGCCTTCGCCGACACCTGTTTCTGAATCTCAACCGCGCGCGCGCGATGCTTCGCGGCTTCGTCCTTGCGGCCCAACGATTCACACACTTCGGCCAGATTGTTCAGCGTGTGCGCGACACTCGGACTCATCGACCCTAATACTTTCTCTTTCATCGCCAGCGCACGGCGCAGGTAGGGTTCGGCTTCTTTGTGACGTGCTTGGCTCAGCAGATTGGCGCCGAGATTGTTGAGCGCGGTGGCGGTCTTGGTATCTTCACCGTGTATTTTTTCAAACAGCGGCAGCACGGTGCGTTGCAGCTTCTCAGCTTCAGCGTATTTTTTCTGCGCCTGCAATACGTCGGCAAGATTCAACATGGTCAGCGCAGTGGTGGGATGCGCCGCACCAAGCGCTTTGTCGCGGATCGCCAGCGTGCGGCGGTAAAGTTTTTCAGATTCCACGAAGCGCTTTTGCAGCCGCAGCACCAGCGCCAGATTGCTCACGCTCATCGCGGTGTTTGGATGCGCGGCGCCGAAGCTTTTTTCCGCCTCCTGTATCGAATCGCGCGCGAGTTGTTCGGCCTGTTTGAAGGCGCCGCTTTGCAACTGCGGGATCACTTGATCATTCAGCGCTTTCCATTCGTTCTCGCCGGCGTGCGCCGTGGCACTGAATAATGCAGCACACAAAATTACCTTTAAAAACATACAGTTACTAATATCCATTAGCGTAGATCAAGCGCACGTTCTCGGGCTTCACCCACTCGCCCAGCGACGCAATCAACTCATCACGCGGATGCACTTTCCACTGCTCGCCGAGCTTCATTTCGCAGCGCGCTTCTTTGTTGTAATACTCGATCTCCACCGGACACGGGCCGTTCAGATGCGGCGTCAGCAACGCGCGCAGTTTGTCGCCGGACGATTGCCCGTTGCAGGTAATCTTGAGCGCGCGGGCAAATTGCTCGCGCGCCTTTTGCAGCTCATAGAGTTTTTCTGCCGAGATGCGCAGGCTTTCGGATTCGTCGTACATCGATTTGGTGACCTTGCCTTCGACCACGATCAAGGTGTCTTCTTTCAGCCAATGGCGATGCTGCTCGAACAGTTCGTTGAATACCGTGAGCTCGATGCGCGCGTAGCTGTCGTCCAGCACCAGGATGCCCATGCGCCCGCGCCGCGTCATTTGCACGCGCTGACTGACGATGATGCCCGCCAGCATCACCGGCTGCGCCTGCGGCGTGATTTGGTCCAGGCGCGTCGGCGCGAAGCCGCGCAACTCGGCCTCATAGGTGCGGAACGGATGTCCCGACAGGTAATAGCCGACCGCCACCTTCTCCTGCTTTAATCGTTCGAGATCGCTCCAGCGCGGCACGGCCGCCAGATGCGCGGTGGGCCGGTGATCTTCGACTTCACCAAACAGATTGGTCTGGTTCGCGCTGCGGCTGGCTTGATCCGCGCTTTCCAGCGCGAGGCCCACGGATGCCAGCAACGCCGAACGATTGTCATCCACGCTGTCGAAGGCCCCTGCACGCACCAGTGATTCGACCACGCGCCGATTGACCACGCGGTTATCCACGCGATGGCAGAAGTCGAACAGATCCTTATACGGGCCGTTTTTGTCGCGTTCCTCGATGAAGTGGTTGATCGCGCCTTCGCCGGTGCCCTTGATCGCGCCCAGCCCGTAGCGAATGCGCTTTTTGTCCACTGGCGCAAAGCGATAACCGCCGCTATTCACATCCGGCGCGAGGATTTCCAGCCCGTTGATGCGGCAATCGTCATGCAGCTGCTGCACCTTGTCGGTGTCGTTCATCATGGCGGACATGTTGGCCGCCATGAACGCCGCCGGGTGATGCGCTTTCAGATACGCCGTTTGATACGCGATCAGCGCATACGCCGCCGCGTGCGATTTGTTGAAACCGTAGCCGGCGAACTTTTCCATCAGGTCAAACAGTTCATCGGCCTTGCGCTGCACCACGCCGTTTTTCGCCGCGCCCGCCGCGAACAGGCTGCGTTGCTCGGCCATTTCCTCGGCTTTTTTCTTGCCCATCGCGCGCCGCAGCAAGTCGGCGCCGCCCAGGCTGTAGCCGCCGATGATCTGCGCCATCTGCATCACCTGCTCCTGATAGATCATGATGCCGTAGGTCTCGGACAAAATGTCTTTCACGCGGGGATCGGGATACTCAAAGCGCTTGCCGTGCTTGCGCTCGCAGAAATCAGGAATCAGGTCCATCGGGCCGGGACGATACAGCGCCACCAGCGCGATAATGTCGCCGAAACGGTCGGGCTTGGCGCGCTTTAACATATCGCGCATGCCGCGCGATTCAAACTGGAATATCGCGGCGGTGTTGGCGCTGGCGAAGATGCGATAGGCCGGCGCGTCATCCAGCGGCAGCTCGTGCAGCGCCAGCGTCGATGCCGGATCAAGTTGCTTGATGTAGCGCATCGCCCAATCGAGTATGGTGAGCGTGGTGAGGCCGAGAAAGTCGAACTTCACCAGGCCGATGGCTTCGACATCGTCCTTGTCAAACTGGCTCACAGCGGAATCCGACGCATCGGCCACATACAGCGGGCAAAAATCGGTCAGCTTGCCCGGCGCGATCAGCACGCCGCCCGCGTGCATACCGACGTTGCGCGTGAGGCCCTCGACCTTGCCGGCCAGCGCCAGCAGCTCGGCGACTTCTTCTTCGTTTTTTTCGCGCTCTTTTAACTGCGGCTCCATCTCGCGCGCCAGCTCCAGCGTAATCAGTTTGCCGGGCGCGAACGGAATCAGCTTCGCCAGTTGATCGCAAAAGGTGTACGACATTTCGAGCACGCGTCCGACGTCGCGCACCACCGCCTTCGCCGCCATGGTGCCGAAGGTGACAATCTGCGACACGCTGTCGGCGCCGTAACGCTGCTTGACGTAATCGATCACGCGATCTCGCCCATCCTGACAGAAATCAATATCGAAGTCGGGCATCGACACGCGTTCGGGATTCAGAAAACGCTCGAACAGCAGGTTGTAGCGCAAGGGGTCAAGATCGGTGATGCCCAGGCTATACGCCACCAGCGACCCAGCGCCCGAGCCGCGCCCCGGCCCTACCGGCACGCCATTGTTTTTGGCCCAGTTGATGAAGTCAGCCACGATCAGAAAGTAGCCCGGAAAGCCCATCTGTAATATCGTCTTGATCTCGAACTCAAGCCGCTCGATGTAACGCGGCAGCTCTTTCTCGCGCGCTTCCGCGTTGGGATACAAACCCAGCATGCGCTGCGTTAAGCCTTCATGCGCGCGCTGGCGCAGATACTCATCGAGGCTTTCGTTATTCGGCGTGGGAAACTGCGGCAGCTTGCTTTTACCCAGTTCCAGCTTGAGATTACAGCGCTTGGCGATCTCGATGCTATTGGCGAGCGCTTCGGGCAGATCTTTAAAAATTGCAGTGATGTCTTCCTGCGTGCGGAAGTATTGCTGATCGGTAAACAGTTTGGGCCGGCGCTGATCGGACAGCATATGGCCCTCGGAAATACACACCCGCGCCTCATGCGCGCGAAAATCATCGGCGTGCAAAAACTGCACCGGATGCGTCGCCACCACCGGCAACTTCATTTTCGCAGCAAGCTTGAGCGAGCGCTGCACGCAGGTTTCGACCGGCACCACGGCGGCACCCGCGGTCATGGCATCCGGGCCGGGACGCTGCACTTCAATATAGTAGCGCCCCGGAAACAGCGCCCCCCACGCCCGCGCCAGCTCGGCCGCGGCATCTTGGTTATCCGCGATCAGCGCTTGCCCGACATCGCCCAGATGCGCGCCAGAGAGCGCGATCAATCCGTCAGTGCCGGTTTCCGTCAACCATTCGCGGCGGATTTCCACGCGTCCGCGATACTGGTTTGAGCGATACGCGAGGGTGAGCAAGACACACAGCTGCAGATAGCCCGCGTGGTTTTGCACCAGCAACAACAAGCGGAACGGCTTGTCGCGGTCGGTTTCGTTGGTGAGCCATACATCGCAACCGATAATTGGCTTCACCCCCGCCGCGCGCGCCGCTTTGTAAAACTTGACCATGCCGAACACGTTCGACAGGTCGGTCAACGCCAGCGCCGGCATGCCATCCGCCGCCGCCGCCGCTACCGCATCGTCAACGCGCACGATGCCGTCGACGACGGAATACTCACTGTGTAAACGTAGATGAATGAACGAAGGTTGCATGGCGCTATTTTAGTCTATCGTTGACGCCTCGCTGGCAGCATCCACACGCGCATTTAATTGCAAAGAATAATCAGATACTTATCTGGCGTGAATCGCTACAGTAATGTGTTTACCGTGCAGAGTCGTTTTCTATCATCGCGACAAGCTGGCGAATGTTGCCTGCCCCTCGCATAGCTTGCGGCGCCGCGAGCGGCTATGAATGGCATGGGCGCAACCGTCTTATTCGACTGATTCGTCTTACAAGTCTCGCCATATAAGGCTTGACGCTGCTACTGCTGAACTACGCTCGTGCGCCAAGTGCCTGCCTTAAGCGCGGAGGCATCAGCCTCTGCCGAAAAAAATAACCACTTGTTTTTAAACACTATTTAAATTTCCCTTAAGGCTTAATGGCCTACCAATATCGCACCTCGGTATTGGTGGATATCCCCAAGTTGCCATCCCCTGATATTGGGGGATATACCCCACCAGTGGGGTATATCCCCCATTTGAAATGGTAAATCGTGCCTATGCAAAGGCAAATGCCGACACAAACTTGTGCAGGACATTTATTAAAAATTAAACAAAAACAGAACGTTAGCCGCCTCTATCCGCAGGCACCCACCGTCACGTCGAGATTTGGTACGGTAATTGCTGACTCCCTCAAGGATTGATATGGGCGATCGTCGTCTTTGAAGCAGCGTTACCCATATCCATTGAAATCACCAATTAAACAACTTGAGGGAATCCGTTAAATGGCTACTTACTTATTTTCGAACGTCAAGGGTACGTCGATCAGGTTCAACACCAAGTCAGACGTCCTTAGATTCGATGTCGGCAGCGCCGCGGACTTGGGCGTTACCGCGAACGGAACCACACTGACCTTCAAACTTGGCACGGATTCGCTCACGCTGCTCAATGTAGGGCAGCTTGGCTTGCTTAGCAGCACCAATGTCACCTTTGCCGACGGATCTATGCTGCTGATTGGCGACAACACGATCAGCACTTCAAAAGATGGTTCCGCCAATACTTTAACCGGCGGCGCGGGCAATGATCAGATTCTGGGCCTGGGCGGCAACGACACGCTGAACGGCGGCGCGGGCGACGACAAGCTTAACGGCGGCACCGGTAACGATGTCATCGATGGCGGTACAGGGCGCGACACTGCGGTATTCACCGGCACGCGGGCTTCGTATTTAATCACCAACAATGCCGACGGATCCGTCAGCGTACAAGATCAGGACACCGTAACCAACGGCAATGACGGCACGGATACCCTTCGGAACGTCGAGTGGCTGCAGTTCCTCGACGGCA
>CANIID010000169.1 GCA_947467315.1 Betaproteobacteria bacterium
CTCATACCACTCATAGCGCTCATACCGCCTTGCGTCGCCGCCACCACACCACGATGCCGGTAAGGGCGAAAGCCAGCGGCAGCACCAGTAAAAACGTAAACGCGATCAGGTACAGCGTCATCTGATCGATATTGAGCTGCACGTCCGCCGCCGGACGCGGCGGAATGGCGATAAATTTGTCGTCACCCGAGAGCCAGCTCAGCATCGCCACGCCGAGTTGCAGATTGCCGCCGTTGCCGAGAAACGCATTCGACAGAAAATTGCCGTTGCCGACGACGATCACGCGCTGCTGGCGGTCATTGGCCGTGCGTTCAAACGCGGTGGCGATATTCACCGGGCCGGGCAAGTCGCGATCCTTGTCGAACACCGGCTTGTCGTCGAGCTTGCCGGTTTCCACCCAGCCGCGCTGCGCGGCTTCGATCAGCGGCGTCATGCGCCAGCCCTCCCGCTCGGACGGCTCCACCGTGCCGATCTGGCGGCTGCCGGGGAACAGCGTGTTCAGCCGGAACGCGCTGGTGACCGGATGGCGCGCGTAGTTGGAGCCCACCGCCAGTATCGGCGGGCCGCTGCGCGGCTTTACCGCGAAATCAACCACCGTGCCGGGCGTCAGCACAAGACCGAGAAATTCCGCGATGGGGTCGAGCCCGCGCAAGGGTTCCGGATCGAGCAGCCACAGCAGGTTGCCGCCCGCATCGAGGTGGCGGCGGATGGCGGCGACTTCAGTCTCCTGCAAATCGGCTTGCGGGCTGGCGATGATCAGCGCAGCGGTGTTGCGCGGCACGTCCTGTGCGATGGACAGATTGAGGCTGGCGAATTTATAGCCTTTCAATTGCAATTGCCGGCCGAATTCACCGAGATCGTGATTGGCGGCGCCATTGAGCTTGCGCTCGCCGTGGCCGTCGAGCCAATACACCACGGCGCTGCTGGTGCGCGACAGGCGGATCATCGCGTTGACGAGATTCTGCTCGTTGAATTCGCCCAGCGGCAGATGTTCGCTGCGCTTCTTGTATTCGATCACCAGTTCGTTGGGTGAGCGCAGTCCGGCGGCGTTGGCGCGCTTGGGGTCGTCGCGCGGATCCACCAGCGTGAGCGCGATGTCAGGTTTCACGCGCTGCCACGGGCGAATTTTTTCCTGAATCAGTTTGTGCAGATCGCTGCCGCCGTCTTGCGCGATGGCATAGGCGGTAATACTGACGGGGCCGTCCAGTTGCCGCAGCGCGTCCTGCGTGCCCTGCGACAAGGTGTTGCGCGCGTTGGCGGTGACATCCCATTCCGCGCGGTATTCGCGCGCCACCCACGACAACAAGCCCGTCGCCAGCAACAGCAGCAGCACGAAGGCGCCGCCTTGCGCCAACAATTGCCATCGTACGTTGCGGGTGATGTTCATCGCGATCGTTTGCCTCTATCCCCGCAAGCGCCGCGCTTCAAGCTGGCGCACGGTAAACGCGAGGAACAACACCGTCAGCAGAACAAGACACGCGATGGCATAGCTGTCGATCACGCCTTTGCCCAGCGGCTCAAAATTCTTCACCGGCGAAAACACCTGCGCAAACGTCGCCAGCACACCGAGGCCGCGCGTTTGCAGGTTGTCGGCGACGTTCTCGCCCATCAGCACCATCGCCATCAGCGCGCCGAATGCGCCCAGCGCCGCGACGATGGGGTGCGTCGTCAGACTGGAGACATATAAGCTCACCGCCGAAAACGCCGCCGCCATCAAGGTCAAACCGAGCACGATGCTGCCAATCAGCCGGTAATCCAGTTTGGTGGCGCCGGACAGCGACAGCGGCATCAACGCCACCAGCGCCAGAATAATCAGCAGCATGCCCAGCAACGCCAGAAATTTCCCCAGCACGATATCGAGTATGGAGATCGGCGCGGAGGTGAGCAGCACGATGGTCTGATTGCGGCGTTCTTCGGCGATCAGGCGCATCGCCAGCAGCGGTACGGCAAACAGCATGATCGCCGCCGTGGTAGCGAACGTAGGCACCGCCACCAACTCGGTGAAGCCGGGCGGGCTGGCCAGTTGCAGCAATTGTTTTTGCACTTCCATGAATTCGTCGAAGCGCTTGAGAAAACCATAGCCGACGATCAGTTGCACGAAGGTCAGCACCACCCAGGCAATCGGCGAGGTGAACAGCGCTTTCAAGTCTTTGCCGGCGATGGTGAAGATCATGCGGCTTTCTCTCCATCGGTCACATCGCGCGTGGTGAGATTGACGAATACGTCTTCCAGATTGGTTTGCGCCGGCGCGATTTGATGCAGCCCCCATTGCCGTTCGGCGGCCAGCGTGACGATTTGCGTCGTGGGGTCGGCGCCTGCCGCGATGCTGACGCGGAACAGATGCTCGCCGGCGGCTTCCGCGCGGGTGACGCCGGGGATCGCCGCCAGTTCATCCATCGCGGGCGGGTTGTTCAATCCCACCAGCAGGATGCGCCCGCTGTGAAATTGTTTTAACGCGGCGATGGTGTCGCTGTACACCAGCTTGCCGTGATGCATGATTTGCACGCGGTCGCAGATGGCTTCGACTTCCGGCAGGATGTGCGTGGACAGGATGATGCTGTGCGTGCCGCCCAGTTCGCGGATCAGCGCGCGGATGTCACGTATCTGGTTCGGGTCGAGGCCGACGGTGGGTTCGTCGAGGATGATCACATCGGGCTCATGCACGATGGCCTGTGCGATGCCGACGCGCTGCTGATAGCCCTTCGACAGCTTGCCGATGAGTTTGCGGCTGACATCAGAAAGGCCGCAGCGCGCTTGCGCCTTATCGACCGCAGCGCGTCTTTTTGCGCTGGGCACGCGATGCAGCCGTGCCACCAGATCCAGATATTCGCCGACCTTCATGTCACGATACAGCGGCGGCGTTTCGGGCAGATAGCCGATATGCGATTTTGCTTCGACCGGTGCTTCGAGCAGATCAACCCCGCAAACGCTGACCGCGCCTGCGGTTGGCGCGAGATTGCCGGTGAGCATCTGCATGGTGGTGGTCTTGCCCGCGCCATTGGGGCCGAGGAATCCCAGTACTTCGCCGCGCCGCAGTTGCAAATCCACACCGTCCACTGCCGTATGGCTGCCAAATCGGCGTGATAGCCCGTGTGCGGCAAGTGTTACCGCCGGTGGGGCAGTGGATTCGGAGGGCGATATCATCGATGCGGGGTGTGGGGGAGCGGCGCTTGTAGTGAGTGCGAAATATACCTAAACTGTGCAACTTAATGAAGACAAACTCGTCAAATTCCCTAAATAATCATTTGGTTATTTCACTGTCTCATTCATCGCAGCGGCAAGCCGCTTACTAGTGACTTACTTATGACCTTACTTTCTTTCAGACTGCGTAGCGTATGTCACGCGGCGATCTTGTCCGTCGCCTGCGCGCTGGCATTGCCCGCGTTTGCGCAGGCGCCGTCAATCCAGGTACTGCCGCGCGGCAAGCCCGTGCCACCGGCGAATCTGCCCGCGGTCGATCTCTCGGCAGAGCTGATGTACAAACTGATGCTGGGTGAAATCGCCTTGCAGCGCGGCCAGCCGCAAGTGGCGGTGCAGGCGTTTTTGGAGGTGGCGCGCGAGACGCGTGATCCGCGCGTGGCGCAGCGCACGACGGAAATGGCGTGGAATGCGCGCATGCAAAAAGAGGCGCTGGAAGCCGCCAGCATCTGGCAGAAAGCCGATCCCGGTTCGCAGCAGGCGCGCCAGGTGATGACGGCGTTGCTGGTGAATCAGGAGCCGTTAAGCGACGCACGGCCGCATCTAGAGCAGTGGCTGGCCGCCGACAAAGCGAACGTGGGGCCGAATTTCGTGCAGCTCACGCAGTTGCTGGGACGTCACAAGGATAAAAAAGCGGTGCTGGAGATGTTGCGCGGATTGGCGCGCCCGTATGGCGAGGTGGCGGAAGTGCGATTGTCGGTGGCGCAGGCGGCGTGGAATGCCGATGATATCCAGCTATCGCAGAGCGAATCGCGAGCAGCGTTGACCCTCAAGCCCGAGCTGGAAATTGCCGCGTTGTTTCAGGCGCAGGCGCTGCAACGCCGCTCGAATGCCGAGGCGCTGACGTTTTTTGAAGACTATCTCAAGCGCTTTCCCAAGGCCAACGATGTGCGCCTGAATTACGCGCGGCTGCTGGTCACCGAAGCGCGCCAGGCCGATGCGCGCGCGCAATTCGAAATGCTGATCGCGGTGGCGCCGAAAAATCCCGATCTCGCGATGACGGTAGCGATGCTGGCGTTGCAGTCGAACGATCTGGATGCTGCCGAGAAACATCTGAACGGCGCGTTGGCGGCGGGCCACAAAGATTCCGATCTGATCTGGCTGTCGCTGGGGCAAATCGCGGAAGAGCGCAAGCACTACGACGAGGCGCTGAAATGGTACGGCGGCATTACCGGCGGAGATCGTTACATGGGCGCGCAGGCGCGCTACAGCGGCGTGCTGGTGAAGCAGGGCAAGATGGACGAGGCGCGCAAGCATTTGCAATCGATCACGCCGCGCAACGACGCGCAGCGTATCCAGTTGGTGCAGGCGGAGGCGAACCTGTTGCGCGAATCGCAGGCCTACCAGGATGCGTATAACCTTCTCGGCAAATCGCTCGAAGGCGCGCCGGATTCGGTGGATCTGCTCTACGATCAGGCGATGATTGCCGAAAAGATCGAGCGCTTTGACGTGCTCGAACGCAATCTGCGGCGCGTGGTGGAGTTGCAGCCCGACCATGCCCACGCCTACAACGCGCTGGGTTACACGCTGGCCGATCGCAATCAGCGCTTGCCCGAAGCGCGCAAGCTGATTGAGAAAGCCCTGGAACTCGCGCCGCAGGATGCCTACATCATCGACAGTCTCGGTTGGGTGTTGTTTCGTATGGGAAATACCGCCGAGGCGGTGAAGACATTGCGCCGCGCCTTTGCGCTGCGGCAGGACGCGGAAGTGGGCGCGCACCTGGGTGAAGTGTTGTGGGCCGACGGCAAGCGTGATGAGGCGCAGAAAATCTGGAGCGACTTGTTGAAGGGTCATCCCGCCAATGAAACGTTGCGAGGCACGCTCAAACGCCTTGCGCCTTCACTGCTGCCTGCCGCTGCTAAATGAGTCGCCGGTAAATGCGTGTCAGGCGGGCGAAAGGGACGATTCATTCGCTCTGCATTCTGGGGGTGTTGTCGCTGCTGGGTGCGTGCGCCGCACTCGCGCCGCGCGATGCCGGTCCGCGCGCCGAACCCTTCGACGTGCTGGGCAGGGTGTTGGTCAGCCACGACGGCCGCTCGTTCAGTTCCAGCGTGCGCTGGCAGCATGGCGCGACATTTGATGAGTTGTGGCTGATGACGCCGACCGGGCAAGCGCTGGCCTATCTGCGCGAAGACGGCACCGGTGCATCGATCACCGGCGCCGACCAGGTGAAGTATCAGGGCTCCAGCATCGAAGCCCTGACGAAGCAGGCGTTGGGCTGGGAGTTTCCGTTGGCGCGTTTGCAACATTGGTTGCGTGCAGCGCCGGCGCCGGGGAGCGCCGCGGAGATTGCGGAGCGCGACAGCAGCGGGCGCGTGATGCGCATGACGCAAGACGGCTGGCGCATGGCATACGAGTACAGCGCCGCGCCGGAGTATGAAGGCCAGCCGCGCCGCGTGGAAGCGACCAGCGCCGCGCAGAACATACGTCTGGTGATCGACAGTTGGCGGCGCGAACCGCAGGCCAACGACAGCAGCCCCGGTATTTTCATCACCCGGTGATGCGTCATGGACGGTTTTTCTGAATCTTTTTCTGAAGCTTATGCTGCGCCCGCCAAACTGAACCTGATGCTGCGCGTGGTGGGACGGCGCAGCGACGGTTATCACCTGTTGCAGACCGTCTTCCGTTTTATCGATTATGGCGATGCGCTGCGGTTTCGCGTGCGCGGCGATGGCGTGATCGCGCGCGTGAACGAGGTTGCGGGCGTGCCGCCGGACAGCGACCTCTGTGTGCGCGCGGCGCGGGCGCTACAGCAAGTCAGCGGCACGCCGCTGGGCGCGGATATTTGGCTCGACAAACGCTTGCCGCTGGGCGGCGGGCTGGGCGGCGGCAGTTCGGACGCGGCGACCACTTTACTGGCCCTGAATCAGTTGTGGAAAGCCGCGCTAAATAGATCGCAACTGATTGATTTAGCGGTAAAATTAGGCGCAGATGTACCGGTATTCGTGTTCGGTGACAATGCCCTGGCCGAGGGCATCGGCGAGCAACTGCGGGCCATCGATTTGCCTCCGGCCTGGTATGTGGTGTTGTGCCCGCCGGTGGCGGTGTCCACAGTTGCCGTTTTCACGCACCCGGATTTGAAAAGGGACTCCCAAAAGGTTACAATACAAGGCTTTACTGACGACGGCGTGCTGCCTTCTCTGCATTCCGCCGGTAACGACTTGCAGGCGTTGGTGGTTCGGCAGTATCCGGAAGTGGCGCGGCATCTTGCGTGGCTTACGCAGTTTGGGCCCAGTCTCATGACCGGTTCAGGCGCGTGTGTGTTTGCCTCTTTCGGCAGCGAAAAAGCAGCGCGGCAAGTGATCGCGCAACTGCCGGCGGATATGCAGGGGTTCGTGGCGCAGGGTCTGCAACGCCACCCGCTGCACGGCTTGGTGAGTCAGTGCTGAATTTGTTAAGTATTTGTTTTTATTGAAGTTTTGGGGAGTCGCCAAGTGGTAAGGCACCGGATTTTGATTCCGGCATTCGTAGGTTCGATCCCTACCTCCCCAGCCAGAATTTTCCAGCGAAACTGAGTCACGAATCGGAGTCGCGCCGCGATGCTTGATCGTCTGATGGTGTTTACCGGTAACTCGATTCCGCGCTTGGCTGCGGATGTCGCAGGCCATCTGCACGTCACGCTCGGGCGCGCCAAAGTCGGTCGCTTCTCCGACGGCGAGGTCATGGTCGAAATCCTCGAAAACGTGCGCGGTCGTGATGTGTTCGTGCTGCAATCGATTTGCCAGCCGACCAACGACAACCTGATGGAATTGCTGGTGATGGTCGATGGCTTGAAGCGCGCATCGGCCGGCCGGATTACGGCGGCGATTCCCTACATGGGCTATGCGCGACAAGACCGCCGGCCCAGTTCGGCGCGGGTGCCGATCACCGCCAAGGTGGTGGCGAACATGCTCACCACCGTGGGCGTGGACCGCGTGCTGACGATGGATTTGCACTCGGAACAGATACAGGGTTTTTTCGATATTCCGGTGGACAACATTTACTCGGGCCCGGTGCTGCTCTCCGACGTGTGGAAAAAAAATTACAAAGAGCTGGTCGTGGTCTCACCCGACGTCGGTGGCGTGGTGCGCGCGCGCGCGCTGGCAAAGCGGCTCGAAGCGGATCTCGCGATCATCGATAAACGCCGGCCGCGCCCGAACGTGGCGACGGTGATGAACATCATCGGCGATATCGAAGGCCGCAACTGCGTCATCATCGACGACATGGTCGATACCGCGAACACGCTGTGTGAGGCCGCCGCCGCGCTGAAAAAACGCGGCGCGTCGAAAGTGATGGCCTATTGCACGCATCCGGTATTGTCGGGCAAGGCCATCGAACGCATCAGTAATTCAGAGCTGGATGAACTGGTGGTGACCGATACCATTCCGCTGCGCGAGGACGCCAAGGCCTGCAAGCGCATCCGTGTGCTGTCGATCGCGGGCCTGTTTGCCGAAACCGTGCGCCGCATCAGCGCTGACGATTCGGTCAGTTCGTTGTTTGTGGAGTAGTGCTCTGGTGTATTGAAGCAACGTGTAATTTGTAGCATAACTGGTGAACCCATCAGTTTTTAAACCCGGAACGATCTGGTCGCGGACGTTCCGATTATCAGGAGAATCAAATGACGATTGCTGTAACTGCTTACCCGCGTACGCTACAGGGCACGAGTGCGAGCCGCCGCCTGCGTATCGCGGGACGCGTCCCCGGTATTATTTACGGAGCCGACCAACCGGTGCAAAAGATCGAACTCGATCAGGCTGCCGTACTGCGCCATCTCAAACTGGAAGTGTTTCACGCCTCGGTGCTCGATGTGACCGTGGACGGTGTGAAGACGCAGGCCTTGCTGCGCGACTTCCAGATGCATCCGTTCAAACCGATTGCGCTGCACGTCGATTTCCAGCGCGTCGACAAGAACAAGAAGATACACATGAAAGTGCCGCTGCACTTCGTTAACGCCGACATTTGCGTCGGCGTCAAAGCGGGCGGCGGTGTGGTGCAACACATCATCAACGAACTGGAAATTCTGTGCTTGCCGGCCGATCTGCCGGAATTCATCGAAGTCGATGTCACGAACCTGCAAGTGGCGCATTCGATGCACGTGAACGACCTGGTGTTCCCGAAAGGCGTGGAGCCGATTCCGCGCTGGAAAAAAGAGAACCCCGGTGTGGTCACCGTACAGATGCCGAAAGAAGCGCCTGCCGAGGAATCCGAAGCTGGTACAGCCAAGGCCACCGAGATCACCGGGCAGAAACCGGCAGATGCCGCTGCCGCCGGTGGTGGCAGTACCAAGGATGGCGTCAAGAAAGAAGCCCCGAAGAAAGAGCCTGCTGCCAAGAAAGAAGGCGGCAAGTAACTTCTGTTTGGTCGTTTCCGGACGTGCAGTATTGTTCCGCCCGCCGTATCGTTCTGGTATGGCGGGTTTTTTTATGGATAAGCCGGTATGAAACTGGTCGTCGGGTTGGGAAATCCCGGAGCCAAATATGAGGCGACGCGCCACAACGCGGGGTTCTGGTGGCTGGATAGGGTCGCCGGGCAGGCGCGCGCGAGCTTCCGTCGCGAGTCGCGCTATCAGGGCGCGGTGGCGAAAATTTCCACCAAGGGCGGTGATCTCTGGTTGCTCAAACCCGAAACGTTTATGAACAACTCCGGGCAGGCGGTGGCGGCGCTCGCGAGTTATTACAAAATCGCCGCGAAAGAAATACTCGTCGCGCACGACGAACTGGATTTGCCGGCTGGCGGCGTTAAACTCAAATTCGGCGGCGGCCTGTCCGGCCACAACGGCTTAAAAAGCATCGCGGCGAATCTGGGCACGCAGGATTTCTGGCGGCTGCGCATCGGCATCGGTCATCCGCGCGACACGGCCGCATCAGAACGCGAAGTGGTGGATTACGTACTGCATGCCCCACGCGCCGAAGAGCAGGCTGCGATTGAAAAAGCCGAGGCGCGCGCGCTGGATGTTTGGCCGCAGGTCATCGCGGACGAGATGGAAGCGGCCATGTTGAAGTTACACACGAAAAACTAGCGTTACGGAAAAAAATCATGTCTTTAAAATGCGGCATTGTTGGGCTACCCAACGTCGGCAAATCCACGCTCTTCAACGCCCTGACCAAGGCGGGCATTGCAGCGGAAAATTATCCGTTCTGCACCATCGAGCCCAACGTGGGCATCGTCGAAGTGCCCGATGCGCGTCTGGCCAAGCTCGCGGATATTGCGAAGCCGCAGAAACTGCTGCCGGCCATCGTGGAGTTTGTCGATATTGCCGGGCTGGTGGCCGGCGCATCCAAAGGCGAAGGTCTGGGTAACCAATTTCTGGCCAACATCCGCGAGACCGATGCCATCGCGCACGTGGTGCGTTGTTTCGACGACGAGAACGTGGTGCATGTGTCCGGCAAGATTGATCCGATTTCGGATATCGAAACCATCAACACCGAGCTTGCATTGGCGGACCTCACCGCAGTGGATCGCCAGTTGGCCAAAAGCATCAAGCTCGCCAAATCGGGCACGGACAAAGAAGCGCCGCGCATGATTGCCGTTATGGAAAAATGCCAAAAGGTCTTGAACGAAGCCAAGCCCGTGCGCTCGCTCGATCTTTCCGACGAAGAAAAGGCGATCATCAAACCGCTGTGCCTGATTACCGCCAAGCCCGCGATGTTCGTCGCCAACGTCAAGGAAGGCGGCTTTGAAAACAACCCGCATCTGGACGCCGTGCGGCGCTATGCCGAGAGCGAGCGCGCGCCCGTGGTGGCGGTGTGCGCCGCCATCGAAGCCGAGATCGCCGAATTGAGCGACGAAGACAAAGCGGTATTCCTCGCCGACATCGGCATGACCGAGCCGGGCCTGGATCGCGTCATCAGCGCGGGCTACACGCTGCTCGGTTTACAGACCTACTTCACCGCCGGCCCGAAAGAAGTGCGCGCGTGGACCATCCACAAAGGCGACACCGCGCCGCGCGCCGCAGCCGCGATCCACACGGATTTTGAAAAAGGCTTCATCCGTGCCGAAGTGATCGCCTTTGAGGATTACATCGCGGGCAAAGGCGAGCACGGCGCGAAAGAGGCTGGAAAAATGCGACTCGAAGGCAAGGAATACATCGTCAAAGACGGCGATGTGATGCATTTTCGCTTCAATGTCTAACCGGGTGGCGAATATCCGCTGCCTGCTCGTTCGCTGGATCGCGCTCGGTGGCCTGGTGTTGGCCGCCGGTTGTGTTCATGTCACGCCGGGGACGCCGATCGTGACGGTTGATCGTGGGCGCTTGAGCAACGCTGTAGCGATGGATGATGTCAGCACGGTGCGCACTCAGGTGGAGGCGCGCGCCATAGGCGTCAATGAGCGGATTTCAGGTATCGGCTACGATGCGACGCCGATGATCACGGTGGCGGCGCGCAATGCTTCGCTTAACGTACTGCGCTACTTGATCGCCGCCAGGGCCGACCTCAATGCGCGCACACCCGACAACGACACCGCATTGATGCTCGCCGCCTATTTCGTCCAGGACAACGCGGATCGCACCGCGGTGTCGCATGAGCGCCACGATCAGGCACTACGTGTGCTGGTGGACGCGGGCGCTCATCTCGAAAATGACGGCCTTGCCTACACGCCGCTGGCCTATGCTGCGTATGCGGGGCGTGAAAACGCAGTGCGCTACCTGATTGAAAAAGGCGCGCGCGTGAACGCGAATGCGCAGGGACGCATGTCGCGCATCAACACACCGCTGATGATGGCCACGCTGCAGGGCCACCAGAACGTGGTGCGTCACCTGCTGCGCGCGGGGGCGGATGCCGGCGTGCGCGTGGCTGGCGGCATGACCGCGGCGGAACTCGCGCAAAAACACAACCAGTCAGGGTTGCTGCCGATGTTGCGCTGCGCGGAAAACCTCGGGCCCAGTGAGTCGTTCGGCAAGCGCTGCGAATAGTTACCGTGTTGTCACTTTACGGTCGCTCGCAATACACGGCTCAATTCGCTTAGCGAATTCGCATTGTCGAGTTGATTCACGGCGCGCGCAATCGCGGCGCTATCCACCGTCAACGGCGACAACGCCGCAAGCCGCATGAATTTATCGGTAAGCTCTTGCGCCGAACACGGATCAGCCGGGGTGCCGTGCGGATCGAGTGTCAGCGCTTCCTTGATGTCGCCATTGGCCAGATGCAACTGCACGCGCGAGCCGAAGCGCTTGGGATACACTGCCTCGCATTCATCATCGACGCGGGTTTCCACGCGCGAGGCAATGGCACGCAACGTGGGGTCGTTAAACACCGCGGGCTCGAATGCGCGCGGGTCGTTGGGGTCGCCGATGAGCGTGAGCGCCGCGCAATAGGGGATGCTGTATTGCGCGTCCATGGTGTCGGCGGGCGCGGGGTTGCTGTTGCCGTTGACGGCGAAACGGCTGGTGCCCACCACCACTTTCTTGATTTGATCGGCGGCGAGCGGCTTGCCACCGTTCATTTGCCCGCGCATTTGGCCGAGGAGTTGAACGACGCCTTGCACCCAGCCGCATGCCGGAGAGACCTTGAACCACACCTCGTTGATCGCCCAGCGTTCTCCCAGCGCTTGCGTGAGTTGCTCGGGCTGCGCGGTTTTGCCGCCGAAGACATCCAGCAAGCCGTAGCGGCCGTCGAGCGCGCCGCCCGCGCCGGTGAAGCCGTCGCGCGCCAAGAGCGCCGCGCGCACACCGGACGCCGCTGCCCAGCCGGGATGCATGCGTTTCACCATGCCGCCGCCCGCGACATAGGCCTTGATGCCCGATGCCATTGACGCGCCGATGCCGGCGGCGTCGTTGATCTGTGTGGCGTTTAAATTCAGCACGCACCCTACAGCGATGGCAGAGGCCACCGGCCCCACGATGCTGGTTTTGTGAAATCCCTGATTCGAGGCCTGCATGCCGATGGCGAGGCTGATGCGCGCGGTGACTTCGTAGCCAATGACGATGGCGCGCAGCAACTGCTCGCCACTGGCGTTGGCGGATTCGGCGGCGGCCAGCAC
>CANIID010000170.1 GCA_947467315.1 Betaproteobacteria bacterium
CCGAAATTGCAGTGCATCGACTCGTCACGCAGGATGTACTGATACTGCTCGGCCGCGCCCGTCATCTTGTTTTGACGGCCCAAGGCGAGAATCTGCGTGAAGCCCACGTAGAAGAACAGACCCTCCATCAGGCACGCGAATACGATCAGGCTCTTCAGCAGCGCCTGGTCCGTTTCCGGCGTGCCGGTTTTGAACATCGGATTGGTCAAGGTATCGATGAACGGGATCAGGAATTCGTCCTTGGCGCGGATCGACGCGATTTCGTGATAGGCATTGAACACCTCGCCTTCGTTCAGCCCCAGGCTTTCGACGATGTACTGGTAGGCGTGCGTATGAATCGCTTCTTCAAACGCCTGGCGCAGCAGGTACTGGCGGCATTCCGGCGCCGTGATGTGGCGATAGGTGCCGAGCACGATGTTGTTGGCGGCGAGCGAGTCGGCGGTGACAAAAAATCCCAAGTTACGCTTGACCAGACGACGCTCGTCGTCCGTCAATCCATTGGGGTTTTTCCACAGCTCAATGTCGCGGCTCATCTGGATCTCTTGCGGCATCCAGTGATTGGCGCAGGCCGAAAGATATTTATCCCAGGCCCATTTGTATTTGAACGGCACCAGTTGATTGACGTCGGTCTGCCCGTTGATGATGCGCTTGTCGGCCACATTGACACGGCGCAACTTGGCGGTGTCGGTCAAAACGTCGGGTTGCATGGCGGGCTGGGCCGGCGCAATCTGCGCCTTGCCGTCCGGCACCACCGATTGCAATCCCAATCCTGCGCTGGCAGGCACTGCATCCTCAAACTGCAACATCTTCAGTCTCCTTTATTGGCTTTGTGGGTGGACACTATCCGGTTCGGCGGAGTGACTTTAAAAACTTGTGTGGGTGTCACCCCATACGCACCGTTACTGCTAACCCTGAGCGTTCTTTTTTCTATTGCCTTACTGACACGATTCACATTCAGGATTGTCGATGGAGCAAAACTGGGCATCGGTCGCGGGCGTATTGGATCCGCCTTCCGCGTTCACTGCATTAAGCTGGCCTGCACGCCCAGTGGACTTCTCCGCCGAAGTCGCGCCCAGCGTGCGCAGGTAATACGTGGTTTTCAGGCCGCGCAGCCATGCGAGCTTGTAAGTTTCATCGAGTTTTTTGCCTGACGCGCCCGCCATGTAAATATTCAGCGACTGCGATTGATCCACCCACTTCTGGCGGCGCGCCGCGCACTCGACTGCCCACTTCGGCTCCATTTCGAACGCGGTGGCGTACAGATTGCGCACATCCGGCGGGATACGATCGATCTTCGCCAGCGATCCGTCAAAATACTTCAGATCGGCGATCATCACCTCGTCCCACAAATTAAGCTTCTTGAGATCGCGTACCAGGAACTCATTCACCACGGTGAATTCGCCCGACAGATTCGATTTTACGTAGAGATTCTGGTACGTCGGCTCGATGCACTGCGACAGGCCGGTGATGTTCGCGATAGTTGCCGTGGGCGCAATGGCGACGCAGTTTGAATTGCGCATGCCCACTTGCTTAATACGTTTGCGCAGGCTCTCCCAATCGAGGGTGGCGGACGTGTCGCATTCCACGTAGCCACCGCGCTCTTCCGCCAGCAGCTTAAGACTATCTTGCGGCAGGATGCCGCGATCCCACAACGATCCCTTGAAGGTCGAATACGGGCCGCGTTCTTCCGCGAGGTCAGCGGACGCACGATAGGCGGTGTAGCACACCTGTTCCATCGAGCGGTCGGAAAATTCCACCGCTGCCTGCGAGCCGTAAGGGATGCGCAGCATGTGCAGGCAATCCTGAAAGCCCATGATGCCGAGCCCCACCGGACGGTGCTTGAAATTGGAATTACGCGCCTTGTTAACGTTGTAGAAATTCAGGTCGATCACGTTATCCAGCATGCGCATAGCGGTGCCGACGGTACGCTTTAGCTTGTCCATGTCGAGCCGGCCGGTCGCCATATCCAGGTGTGCCGGCATATTGACCGAGCCCAGGTTACACACAGCAATTTCATCGGGGCCGGTGTTGAGTGTGATCTCGGTGCAAAGGTTGGAACTGTGAATCACGCCGACGTGTTGCTGCGGCGAGCGCAGATTGCAGGGATCCTTAAACGTGATCCAGGGGTGCCCGGTCTCGAACAGCATGGTGAGCATCTTGCGCCACAGTTGCTGCGCGGGGACTTTTTTGTACAGCTTCATTTCGCCGCGCACGCAACGGGCTTCGTATTCGACGTAGGCCTTTTCAAAGGCTCTGCCGAATTTTTCATGCAGATCGGGCACGTCCGACGGCGAGAACAGCGTCCACTCGCCGGCCTCCATCACCCGCTTCATGAACAGGTCGGGAATCCAGTTGGAGGTGTTCATGTCGTGCGTGCGGCGGCGATCATCGCCGGTATTTTTACGCAGCTCGAGGAACTCCTCAATATCCAGGTGCCAGGTTTCGAGGTACGAGCACACCGCCCCCTTGCGCTTGCCGCCCTGGTTCACCGCCACGGCGGTGTCATTCACCACCTTCAGGAACGGCACCACGCCTTGCGATTTACCGTTGGTGCCCTTGATGTAGGCGCCCAACGCGCGTACCGGCGTCCAGTCGTTGCCGATGCCACCCGCGTACTTTTGCAGCATGGCGTTTTCTTTGATCGCCTCGTAAATGCCATCGAGATCGTCCGCCACGGTGGTGAGATAGCAACTCGCCAGTTGCGAGCGCCGCGTGCCGCTGTTGAACAGCGTCGGCGTGGAGCTCATAAAATCAAAGCTCGACAGCACGTTGTAAAACTCAATCGCGCGCGCCTCGCGATTGCCTTCGGGCTCATTCAACGCCAGGCCCATCGCCACGCGCATGTAGAACACCTGCGGCAATTCGATGCGCTGGCCTTCGATGTGCAGGAAATAACGGTCATACAGAATCTGCAAACCGAGATAAGTAAACTTGAGATCGCGCGTGGCGTCGAGCGCAGCACCCAATGCTTTCATGTCGTACGCGCCGAGTCGCTCGTCGAGCAACTCCGCCGCCACGCCTTTTTTGATGAACTCGGGCAGATACTCGGCATAGAGCGTTTTCATGTCGCCCTGCGTGGCCTCAACACCCAGCGTTTCCATGCGCAGCGTATGCAACAACAGCCGCGCCGTGACGAACGTGTAGCTCGGATCCTGTTCAATCAATGCGCGCGCCGCCAAGATCAGCGAACGGCGCACCTCTTCCATCGGCACGCCGTCATACAGATCACGCTGCATGCCTTGCATCACCGCCTGCGCGTTGACTTCACGTCCCAATCCTTCGCAGGCGCTGGTGACCAGCGCCGTTATACGCATCACGTCCAGGGGTTTGCTGACGCCATTTTCAGTGACGTTGATGGTTGGCGGCACTATGGCCGCCAGCGCCTGCTGCGCCTCACGCTGGCGTGCGCGTTCCTTGGTGCGCTCTTCGCGATACAGCACATAGGCCCGGGCGACGTGGTGTTCGCCGCCGCGCATCATGGCCAACTCGACTTGGTCCTGGATGTCTTCGATATGAAAGGTGCCGCCCGACGGCTGACGGCGCATCAAAGTGTTGACGACGTTATCCGTGAGCTGGGTCACTTGTTCGCGCACGCGCGCGGACGCCGCGCCTTGCCCGCCATTGACGGCGATAAACGCCTTGGTCATCGCTATCGCAATTTTCGGCGGCTCAAAACCCACCACCGCGCCGTTGCGTCGGATGACCTTGTACTGCGCGTAGGCCACCTCACGTTCGGGTACGCCCTCGGCAACCGTGAATGTCGAGACGGGAACGGACTGAATGGTTTCGGTTGCCGAATTCACAGTTAGCATAGGTTACCCCTTGATATTTATAGGTTTTTTATCTGATACGCGCCGACTACGTGTTTATTACGCTTCGCCCTGCCACACGCACTTGATTCGTTTTTATACGTTTTTACACCAGGCAGTTTCGTGCCATGTACCGCCAGCCACTCTCCACCAACCCCTTTTCCATCGCGCTTATCAACTACCACTACATGTTGTGGTTTTGGCTGGATTTCCAACGAATTCTAGTAGCGAGGTTTTGAGAACGCAACAGGTTTTTACGGATTTCTGAAAAGCTCTTGAAAAACAGCAAGAACCAGCGCTAACAAGCGGATTCATTGCACATTTTTTAGGCAAATAAAAAGCTTGCCTTGCGCACCAAAACAGTATGGTGGAAAAATCAGAGGCGCCGAATCGCCAAAATCCGCGGGCACTGGCAGGTGACGGAACGTTCGCTGCCGGAAGCCGACGCGACACACACGCGAGAATTTACAATAAGTATATGTTTTTAATAACTATTTAATTCTTTTCCAGTCAAATGCCGGCCCCGGATCGGTTTTGCGTCCCGGCGCGACGTCCGCATGCCCGGTCACAGCCACTATGGGATACCGGGCCTTCAGTGCCTCGATCAAGCGCAGCAGCCCCCCGTATTGCCCATCCTCGAAGGGCATTTCGTCCGTACCCTCCAGTTCGATACCTACCGAAAAATCATTACAGCGTTCGCGCCCGCGCCACTGCGACACGCCCGCATGCCAAGCACGTTGCGCGCAAGCTACAAACTGAATGATTTCGCCATCTCGTCGGATGAAGAAATGCGCCGATACCCGCAAATGCGCTATATCCGCGTAGTAGGGATGTCCCGCCGGATCGAGACGATTGAGAAACAAGTCCACCACGCCGGGCCCGCCAAAGCCACCCGGCGGCAAACTGATGTTATGAATCACGATGAGCTCGACGCACGCGTCAGCGGGACGCGCATCGCAGTTAGGCGATGATATAAACCGCGCCCCTTCCAGCAAACCATCTTCGGTGATGCGCACCGCGCGTCAGCCCTTGGCGTCGAGTTCGTCTTTGATGCCGAGGCGCTCCATGCGATAACGCAACGCTCGAAAACTCACCCCCAGCAGCTTCGCCGCCGCCGTGCGGTTGTAACGCGTTTGTTCCAGCGCAGCCACGATCGCCTGGCGTTCGATACTCTCGAGTTTTTCCGGCAGCGACAGATGGGACATATCCGCGGCGGCGTCCGCAATGTCACGCGCGCCGCCGCTTAATCCCAGATCTTCTTCGGTGATTTCGTCGTCACTTGCCAGAGCCAGCGCTCGCTCGAGGATGTTTTCCAGTTCGCGCACATTGCCCGGAAAATCGTACCGCTGCAGCGCCGCCGCCGCCTCTGCCGAGAGCGTCGGCACGGCACCACCGCCCCCATTACCATCGACCTGACGCCGCAGCAACAACGCCGCCAGCGTCGGAATATCGTCGCGCATCTCGCGCAAACTCGGCATGCGCAGCTCGATGACGTTCAGCCGATAATACAAATCCTGGCGGAAAGCGCCGCTCTTGACCTCGTCGCCCAGATTGCGATGGGTGGCGCTGATAATACGCACATCCACGTTCTCCTCAGCGGTAGAACCTACCTTGCGCACCCTTTTTTCCTGAATCGCGCGCAGCAATTTGACTTGCATCGGCAACGGCAAATCCGCCACTTCGTCGAGGAACAGCGTGCCGCCGTTGGCTGCCTGAAAAAAACCGTCGCGATCGGCGGCCGCCCCGGTAAACGCGCCTTTTTTGTAGCCGAAAAATTCCGACTCCATCAGATTTTCAGGAATCGCGCCACAGTTCACCGGCACAAACGGCGCAGCCTGCCGGGATCCGTTGTCATGAATCAAACGCGCGGCGAGCTCCTTACCGCTGCCAGACTCGCCGGTCACATGCACCGGCGCCTGACTGCGCGCGAGTTTGTCGATCATGCGCCGCGCCTGCTGCATGAGCGGCGCGCTACCCACCAGCACCGGTCCAACCGGCGTGTCCACGCTGTCTGCGCCATCCACGCGCTTCGCCTGGCCATTGCCGCCACGCGGCAAATTGAGCGCCGAGCGAATCAGCGCGCGCAACTGCTCCAGCGATACCGGCTTGGCCAGATAATCAAACGCGCCCGCCTTCAGCGCCGCCACCGCGTTTTCGGTGCTGCCATGCGCGGTAATCACCGCCACCGGCAACTGCGGATGGTTTTTAGCCACGTACTCCACGATGGCCAGTCCATCGCCATCGGGCAAGCGCATGTCCGTCAGGCACAGGTCATAGGCATGGGTCGCGAGCAACACCAGCGCCTCGCTTTGCGTGGCGGCGCTATGCGACTCCACGCCCATGCGCACCAGCGTCATGCCGAGCAGCTCGCGGATGTCTGACTCATCGTCCACCACCAACACCTGCCGCTTTGGATTCATCGCGCTTATCACCCCGCCCTGCAAGTCAATGTGAATTGAGCGCCCGCTGAACTTTCAACGTATTCGAGCGTCGCCCCATTCGTCACACACAATTCACGCGCGATATACAAACCGAGCCCGGTACCGCCGGCCGCGGCAGTCACAAACGGCTCGAACAATCCGCTGCGCACCGCCGGCGCCACACCGGGCCCGTCGTCGATCACATCCAATTTTACAACGCGGCTCGCGCGCACGCGGTGCGCCACGATCGTGACGCTGCCCGGCTTGCCACGGCAATGCCGCAGTGCATTGCGGCACAGATTCCACAGGATTTGATTCAAATGCGTGCGATCAAATAACACGGTCACGGTCGCTTCCGCCCGCACCGAAAATACGTGGGTGTCCGCGTTCTCGGTCTCGGCAAATTCACCCACGAATTGCTGCACGAATTTATCGATCCCAAAGGTTTCAAGATGCGCGACCTGCCCGCGATTGAGTCCCAGCACATCGTTGACCATGCGATTCAATCGCTGCGTATTATCATGAATGATGCCGAGCAGCCGCCGCGTGGTCGAGGAACCCTCCGGCTCTTCGTGCAACAATTGCGCCGCATGGCTGATCGAGCCCAGTGGATTGCGAATTTCATGCGCGATATTGGCGGTCAACCGGCCGATCGCAGCCAGCTTCATTTGTTGCGCCTCTTCCCGCACGCGGGTGAGGTCTTCCAGAAAAATAACCGTGCCCGCATCCGGTCGGTCACTCACGGGCACAAAACGCAATCCCCGGCGTTCATCCAAGGATGCGGCATAGCCCGACGCAACACCGGCCGCGCCGGAACGCCAGCGGCCCAAATACACCGCCAGCATCGGTGCGTAGTCCACCAACATGACGCCACCCCGTTGTCCGAATTCCCCCAATAGGGACTCCGCCTGCTTGTTGATCTGGCGGATGACTCCCGCGCCATCCACCACCACTACGCCGTCCGGCATATCCTGAATCACCAGCCGGTTCACTTCCGACAGGTTCGCCAGATCAATTTCGCGCTGCGCCGCGATGCGCTCGCTGTGCAACGTCAATCGCGCCAGCGTATGCGCCACCAGTGCCGTGGCAAAATACCCGATCGACAGAAATCCCGCATGGATATATTGCGAGGCGTTATCCTGAAATACGATGACTTCGTAGGTATGCTCGAGCAGCACCGCAATGCTGGCCAGGGCGGCATAGAACAGCGTGAGTCGGCCACGGCTGATTAATCCGGCGCCAGCCAGCGTGGTCAACAACAACAACCCCAAACCGCTGGTAATGCCGTTACTCGCGTAAATCAGGATCACAATGAACGCGATGTCCGCGATCACCTGCGCCGCGAGCTGCACGTTAAATCGCCATCGCGTCCTGACCACCCCCACACATATCACTGTGAACAATAGGTAGCCCAACAACACCTGGATAAACAAAGTGCGGTCGTAGGAACCCAGCTGGGACGCCGACCGGCCGAACAAGGCGCCCGCACACAGCACCAGTCCGATCACCAGCCGATAGAGATTAAAAAACTGGAGTGAGCGCCAATACGATTCCGGATAGCCTAAAGGCGCCGCCGTGCCTTCAGCGATCAATCGCTCTCGTCTTTCCGCGAGCACCGCCATCGGCTATCAATCGCCTGAATCGTGGCGGCGCTGATGCTCGACGCAGCAATAGAACTGCCCGCGCACGGTCAGACTTTCGCCGCGCGGCAGATGCACACCACAGTCCGCGCAGCGCACCATATCCTCGGCGGCGTTTTTTTCCTGACGTTGCGTGAGTTCCTGCTTGCGCCGGCGCAGACTCGCGCGAACGATCCAATAGACCAGCAAGGCACCGCCGATCAACAGCAGATATTTGCCCATGAAGGCATCGCTTTCAAAAGAGACTAGGGAAGTCTGCCGCAATCCGGCGCTCGCGTCGAGGGTGCGGCACGTGTTTACTTCTCCGCATCCGCACACCTGCAATAGCCACGACGGCTGAAAGCAGCAGTAGTCCGCACTGGTGCCCATGAAAAGACAGCCCTGCGGAAACCACCTTGAATTGGTCGGGGTGAGAGGGTTCGAACCTCCGACTCCTGCGTCCCGAACGCAGTACTCTACCAGGCTGAGCTACACCCCGAATGAAGGTAACCGGCATTCAACGAAAAACTACAATCCTGCCCGTTACCCACAGAAAAAAACACGCGGCAAGCCGCGCTAATAACTCGAACATAATCTAAAACACACAACAAACCTTAATAACTTCGCGTCACCGAGAAGTCCGACAATTGTAGCAGAAATTCGCGCTGCCTGGTGTCCGCCAGCCCCGCCAATTCTGCGCGGGCCATTTGCGCCTCGGCGCGCGCGCGCGCGCGGGCATAGTCCAACGCTCCGGTATCACGGATCGCCTCCAGCACCGCTGGCAGTTCGTCGAGACCGCCGACCTCAATCGCACGGCGTACCGCGGCGATTTGTGCGGGAGTGCCCTTGCGCATGGCATGAATTAACGGCAGCGTCGGCTTACCTTCGGCCAGATCATCGCCGACATTTTTGCCGATAACGGTATGGTCGCCGCTGTAGTCCAGCACATCGTCAATCAACTGGAATGCGGTGCCGAGGTGAGCACCATAACGCGCCATGGCCGCTTCGGCGTCGGCAGACGCCCCACCGAGCAACGCACCAATGCGTGTCGCTGCCTCGAACAACTTAGCGGTTTTACAGCGGATGACCTGCAAATAGCCGTCTTCCTCGATATCCGGGTTATGGCAATTCATCAGTTGCAGCACTTCGCCTTCCGCAATGATATTGGTCGCCTCGGCCAACACCTCCAGAATGCGCATATTGCCGCCCCCGACCATCATCTGAAAGGCGCGCGAATAAACAAAATCGCCCACCAGCACGCTGGCGGCATTGCCGAACAGGGAGTTTGCCGTGGCCTGTCCGCGGCGCAATGCCGATTCATCCACCACATCATCGTGCAGCAGGGTGGCGGTGTGGATGAATTCAATCACTGCGGCAAGATCGTGATGGCGCGTGCCCTGATAGCCAAAAGCGCCGGCCGACAGCACCACCAGCGCGGGACGCAAGCGTTTGCCGCCGCCGCCGATGATATATTCCGCGACTTGGCGTATCAACGGCACATCGGAGTGCAGGCGGGAACGGATAACACGGTCTATTGCCTGCATATCTCCGGCAATAAACTCGCGGATGGCTTCTATGGACACAGTAGACACGACTCAAAACCGCGAAGGGTGCGAATGATACCGCATGCGCGCCGGCACCGCCCGCGGATCACTGCTGGGTATCCCCTTGAAACGGCGGATATTTCTACAATTCGCGCCTGCTCAGATGATTTTGACTAATGAGCCAAAATTTTGTAGAATAGTCGGCTATCCGGATTACGGGCTGGGCGTGTGCCCTGCCTCTCGCCTCGTATATGGGGTATGGGCAAACCGGGCAAACAACGATGGGCGATGGACGGGGTCTACTATGTATGCGGTCGTAAAAACAGGCGGCAAGCAGTATCGGGTCAGCGGCGGTCAAAAAGTCAAGGTAGAACAACTACTTGCAGACGTTGGCGCTGAAATCACGCTGGATCAGGTGCTGGCGATTGGCGAGGGCGAGGCGGTCAAACTGGGCAAACCGCTGGTCGCGGGCGCCACGGTGACGGCCAAGGTGCTGTCACACGGTCGCGGCGACAAAGTGCATATTTTCAAGATGCGCCGCCGCAAGCATTACAAGAAGCAACAGGGTCACCGCCAGAATTATACCGAAATCGAAATTCTCGGCATCACGGGATAAGGACACACCATGGCACATAAAAAAGCCGGCGGCAGCTCACGTAACGGCCGCGACTCCGAATCAAAACGTCTGGGCGTCAAAGCCTTCGGCGGCGAACTCATCCCGGCGGGCAGCATCATTGTTCGCCAGCGCGGCACGCGCATGCACGCGGGTGATAACGTCGGCATGGGCCGCGATCACACGCTGTTCGCGAAAGTCACCGGACGCGTCGCCTTTGCCAAAAAAGGCGCGGAAAGCCGCACCATGGTTAACGTGGTGCCCGTAGCGCTGCCGGCCTGATACAGCGCGTCGCTACGGCAACAAGCCCTGTCGCCGACAGGGCTTTTTTGTTTTTTTGACCTGACTTCCCGCCGTACTGCGGTAAGCTAACATTTCATGAAATTCATCGACGAATCCATCATCGAGGTTCACGCGGGCAAGGGCGGCGACGGTGTCGCCAGCTTCCGGCGCGAGAAATTCATGCCTTTTGGCGGCCCGGATGGGGGCGACGGCGGCAAGGGCGGCAGCATCTACGCTGTTGCCGACAGCAACATCAACACACTGATTGATTACCGCTACGCACGCATCCACCGCGCGAAAAAGGGCGAGAAAGGACGCGGCGCCGATTGTTATGGCCGCGGCGCGGATGACATCGAATTGCGCATGCCGGTCGGCACGGTCATCAGCGATTTCGAAACCGGCGAAGTGCTGGCCGATCTCGCGCGCAATCATGCGCGCGCGTTAATCGCCAAAGGCGGCAAGGGCGGCATCGGCAATCTGCATTTCAAGTCGAGCACCAACCGCACGCCACGCCAATTCACGCGCGGCGACGAAGGCGAAACGCGCAAGCTCAAGCTGGAACTCAAAGTACTGGCCGACGTCGGCCTGCTCGGCATGCCTAATGCCGGCAAATCTACCTTGATCCGCGCGGTATCGGCCGCCAAACCCAAGGTTGCCGACTACCCCTTCACCACGCTGCATCCGAATCTGGGCGTGGTGCGCGCGAACATGAACCGCAGTTTCGTCATCGCCGACATTCCGGGTTTGATCGAGGGTGCTGCCGAAGGCGCCGGACTCGGCCATCAGTTTTTGCGTCACCTCGCGCGCACGAAATTATTGTTACATCTGCTCGACATCGCACCACCCGAAGAGGGTGCCGATCCGGTCAAAGATGCGCGCGCTATCGTGGCAGAATTGCGCAAATACGACGAAGCGCTGTACAAAAAATCACGCTGGCTGATCCTCAACAAGGCCGATTTGCTGGGCGAAGCCGAGCGCGACAAGCTCACCAAGAGCATCGTCAGGCGCCTGCGCTGGAAAGGCCAAGTATTTGTTATTTCAGCGATTTCCGGCTTTGGCTGCGCTGAATTGGTGCAAGCCATCATGAACCACCTGGACAGCCTGCCAGTTTCGGCAGTCACAGAGGACGCCGAGGATCACGCGGCCGAGTTGGTTTAATCCGCCATGACCTCTCCGCTGAAAACCGCCAAGCGCTTTGTGGTCAAGGTGGGCTCGAGCCTGGTCACCAATCAGGGACAAGGACTCGATCACGCCGCGCTCGCCCGCTGGGCGGCACAAATCGCGCAGTTACGAAAACTCAACCGCGAAGTGGTACTGGTGTCCAGTGGCGCGATCGCCGAAGGCATGCAACGGCTGGGCTGGAAAAAGCGTCCGCGCGCGGTGCATGAGCTGCAGGCGGCAGCGGCCGTAGGCCAGATGGGCTTGGTGCAAGTCTACGAATCGTGCTTTCGCGTGCATGGTCTGCTCACCTCGCAGATATTGCTCACGCATGACGATCTGGCTGACCGTAAGCGCTACCTCAACGCGCGTTCCACGCTGCGCACCCTCCTGTCGCTCGGCGTGATCCCCATCATCAACGAAAACGACACCGTGGCCACCGACGAAATCCGCGTCGGCGACAATGACACGCTCGGTTCGCTGGTCACCAACCTGATCGAAGCGGACGTGCTAGTGATCCTCACCGATCAGACGGGCCTGTTCGATTCAGACCCGCGAATGAATCCGCAAGCGAAGCTGGTGCCCGAAGCCGATGCCAGCGACCCCGCCCTCGAAAAAATGGCCGGCGGCGCAGGCAGTCACATCGGCTTGGGCGGCATGATTACCAAAGTCATCGCGGCGCAGCGCGCGGCACGCGGCGGCGCGCACACG
>CANIID010000171.1 GCA_947467315.1 Betaproteobacteria bacterium
AAATGATGCGAAAATTCTGGTTGTTCTTTGCGCAGGCGACGACGGTATGCCTTGCGTTATTGTTTGTCGTCACCACGCTGCGGCCTGATTTGCTGGGGTGGAATGCGCGGCCCGCCTCCCCTATCGCCAAAGTCGCCGCGCCGGTAGCCACCGTGTCGCCCGCCGGCAAGCTGATTTCGTTCAGTGACGCGGTCAAGCGCGCCATGCCGACGGTGGTTAACATTTACACCAGCAAGGAAGTCAAAACACAGCGCACGCCGTTCATGGATGATCCCGTGTTTCGCTATTTTTTCGGCGGCGAGGGCGAAGGCCAGGGTCAACAAGGCCCCGCGCAAAAAAGCAATAACCTCGGCTCCGGCGTGATCGTCAGCGAGCTGGGTTACATACTCACCAATGCGCACGTGGTCGAAGCAGCGGATGAAATCGAAGTGGCGCTTTCCGATAACCGCCGCGCCAAAGCCAAGGTTATCGGCACCGATCCCGAAACCGACCTCGCGGTTATCAAAATCGATCTGCCGAAACTGCCGGCGATTACCTTCGGCCAATCGGATCAGGCGCAGGTCGGCGACATGGTGCTGGCGATCGGCAATCCGTTCGGCGTCGGGCAAACCGTGACCATGGGCATCATCAGCGCGCTCGCGCGCAGCCATCTCGGCATCAACACCTTCGAGAATTTTATTCAGACCGACGCCGCGATCAATCCCGGCAATTCCGGCGGCGCGCTGGTCGATATCAACGGCAATATGATCGGCATCAACACCGCGATCTATTCGCGCACGCCAGGCGGCGCGTCGCTCGGCATTGGCTTTGCCATACCCGCCAGCGCCGCAAAACAAGTGCTGGATCAACTGGTGCAAACGGGCACCGTCACGCGCGGCTGGATCGGCGTGGCGGTGCAGGATTTGAACAGCGAGTTGGCGGAAACGCTCAAGCTGGCGGAAGCGCGCGGCACGCTGATCACCGAGGTGTTCAGCGGCACGCCCGCCGATCTGGGCGGCATGAAAGCGGGTGACGTGCTGGTGGCAGTGGACGGCAAACCGGTCACCGATTCAGCAAACATGCTGACGTTGATTTCGGCCATCGCGCCGGGATCGAGCGCCGCGCTGAAAGTGATCCGCGCGCAGAAAGAGGTGGAACTGAAAGTGACCGTGGGCAAGCGGCCCAAGGTGGCGAAAAAGAAATAACGCCATTTCGGCTTGAACCCGTAACGGCGAACTGCAACGAACATTATTTTATTGTTTAAAAACAAATACTTACAATAAATTAACGCCCGCCGCTGTTTTGCTCTTTTTCCACCGCCGCAAATTCCTGCGCCGCTTGTTCCGGGGTAAGCGCGGTGCTCGTTGAACTCTCGTTAGCGGTTTTCCCCGCCGCGTCTTCCGGCGCCTTCACCTTACTCATCAAACTCGCTGCGATGATGCCTGCCTCATACAACAGGCACATCGGAATCAATAGCGCGAGCATCGACACCACGTCCGGCGGCGTCACCACCGCAGCAGCGATGGATGCGCACACCACGAAATAGCCGCGAAACTCGCGCAACTGCGCGATCGACACCACCCCCATGCGCACCAGCACGATGATCGCCACCGGCACCTCAAATGCCACGCCGAACGCGAGAAACATGGTGAGCACGAACGATAGATATTGTTCGATATCCGGCGCCGGCGTAATGCTCGCGGGGGCGAAGCCGGCAATGAAGCGGAACAGTTGCCCGAACACGAAGTAGTAGCAAAACGCCACACCGACAAAAAACAACAGGGTGCTGCTGATCACCAGCGGCAACACCAGTTTCTTTTCGTGCGAATACAGGCCAGGCGCCACGAACGCCCACGCCTGATACAACACATACGGCAGCACCGCCATGAACGCCGCCATCAAGCCGACTTTCAGCGGGATGAGGAACGGCGTAATCACGCCGGTGGCAATCATCTTCGAGCCTGCCGGCAGGGTTTGGATCAGCGGCAATGCCAGAAAATCGTAGATCACGCCGTAGGTCGGCCAGAATCCGATCACAGCAAAGGCCACCAAAATCGCTATCAGCGCGCGCATCAGGCGGTCGCGCAACTCGACCAGATGCGAGATAAACGTGTCTTCGGTCAGCGCCACGGTACTGCTAGACCTTTGCAGCCGTCGACACGACGGACGGGGCTGCCGAAGCCGGCTTCATCGCGGGCGGGGGCGCATTGGCTAACGGCGTATCGTCCAGGCCCAATTCAAGCTGGGGCGACGGCGCAGGCACGGCTGCCATCGGCGGCTCGCGCAGCGGTTCCAGGTGCGGCATGGCTGTCGGCGGCGTGTCTGCGGGCGACTGCACCGGCGGCGGATCGGCAAATGCGTCGGCAACGGGATCGCTGACGGGCTCGGCGGACGGTTCCGATAGCGCCTTCTGCGTGCTGTCGCCGATTTGCTTGAACTCCGATTGAACCGCGCTGATCTCGCCTTTGACGGTTTGCTCGATGGATTGCGCGGTGTTCTGCATTTCTTTTTGCAGCTTGCGCAATTCGTCGAGCTCGACCTCGCGATTGATATCGGCTTTGACATCGTTGACATAGCGCTGCATGCGCGCAAGCAGAATGCCCGCCGTGCGCGCCACGCGCGGCAGTTTTTCCGGGCCAAGCACAACGAGTGCGATGACCGCAATAACGATCATCTCTGAGAAGCCTATGTCAAACATTTTTGCGTGAGGGGTGAGGCGTAAAACGTTAGGCGTTAGGCGTTAGGCGTGGGCGAAATCGCGCGGTGGTGTGTCACGCCTCACCCCTCACGCTTCACGCCTCACGATTTAGACGTTTCCTTCTTGACCTCGGCGTCATACGTTTGGCCGGTCTGGCCGGTCTGGCCGGTCTGGCCGGGCGCGGGCGGAATTTCGCCCTTGGCGGCCGCGGTGTCCGCGGCTTTGTCGCCTTCGGACTTCATGCCATCCTTGAAGCCCTTGACCGCGCCACCCAGATCGGAGCCGACATTGCGCAGCTTCTTGGTGCCGAAGATCAGCACGATAATCGCCAGTACGATCAACCAGTGCCAGATGCTGAATGAACCCATGATGCTCTCCTATAGGTCGTGCGTTGCGTCGTGCAGTGCGGTGCGTCGTCTACTGCTTGCGTGAGGCTTTTTCGTCGATGCCGGAAATACCCTCGCGCCGGTGCAACTCCGCCAGCACGTCGTCGGGCGTCAGGCCATGCCACGCCAGCAACACCATGCTGTGAAACCACAAGTCGGCGACCTCGCGTACCACGTGCAGTTTATCACCCTCCTTGGACGCCAGCAGCGTTTCGGCGGATTCTTCGGCCACTTTGCGCAGAATGGCGTCTTCGCCCTTGGCCATCAACCCGGCCACATAGGAACTGGCCGGATCAGCGCCTTTGCGTGCCGCCAGCGTCTCACCCAGCCGTTGCAATACCTTGGCGTCGATCATTTTGCGGCCTCACTTGCCATAGATTTCCTTCGGGTCCTTGAGCACCGGGTCTACCGCCACCCATTTACCGTCCGCGTAGCGACTAAAAAAACAACTCTCACGCCCGGTATGACAGGCAATGCCGCCCACTTGTTCCACTTCCACCAGCACCACGTCTTCATCGCAATCCAGGCGGATCGACTTGACCTTCTGCACGTGTCCCGACTCTTCGCCCTTGTGCCAGATTTTTTTGCGCGAGCGCGACCAGTAATGCACTTCGCCGGTCGCCGCCGTGAGTTTCAGCGCCTCACGATTCATCCACGCGACCGTCAGCACGCGACCGCTTGCCGCGTCCTGCGTCACCGCAGGCACCAGGCCGTCTTGCGCCCAATTCACTTTGTTTAGCCAGTTCTCGTTCATGGTTTCATAAGTTCATCGCATTGTGTCTCACAGCCGCACTTCAATGCCCTTGCCCGCCATGTATTCCTTCGCCTGCCGCACGGTGTATTCGCTATAGTGAAAAATACTCGCTGCCAGCACGGCGTCCGCACGCCCCTGCAACACGCCATCGGCGAGATGTTCCAGATTGCCCACGCCGCCGCTGGCGATCACCGGGATTTCCAGCGCATCCGAAAATGCGCGCGTCAGCTCGATGTCAAACCCTACGCGCGTGCCATCACGGTCCATGCTGGTGAGCAAAATTTCGCCCGCGCCCAGTGTTTGCATTTTGCGGCCCCATTCCAGCGCGTCCAGCCCGGTGGCCTTGCGTCCGCCGTGCGTGTAAACCTCCCAGCGTAGCGGGCCCGTTCCCGGCGTCCGCTTGGCATCTATCGCCACCACAATGCACTGCGAACCATAGCGCCCCGCGGCATCGGCCACCAGTTGCGGATTATGCACCGCCGAGGTGTTGATGCTCACTTTGTCCGCCCCCGCGTTCAGCAACCGCTGCACATCGCTCACCGCGCGCACACCGCCGCCCACGGTAAACGGAATAAACACCTGCGCGGCGACGCTTTCAATAATGTGCAGAATCAAATCGCGATCATCGCTGCTGGCGGTGATGTCGAGAAACGTCAGCTCGTCCGCGCCTTGATCATCATAGCGGCGCGCGATTTCAACGGGGTCACCCGCATCGCGCAAGCCGACGAAGTTGACGCCCTTGACCACGCGCCCGGCGGTCACGTCGAGACAGGGGATGATGCGTTTGGCTAGTGCCATGAATTCAGTGAGCGAGTGAACGAGTGAACGAATGAATGGGGTGCCCCGTTCACGCGTTCACTTGTTCACTTCTTCACGCCCTTGGACAGTTCGTCCGCCAGCTTCTGCGCGGCAGCAAAATCCAGCGTGCCCTGATAGACCGCGCGGCCGGTGATGGCACCCTGTATGCCTTCGCCCTGCACCGCGCACAGCGCTTTCACATCATCCAGATTAGTAATGCCACCGCTGGCGATGACCGGCACGGTGAGCGCTTGCGCGAGCTTGACCGTGGCTTCAATGTTCACGCCGTTCAGCATGCCGTCGCGGCCGATGTCGGTGTAAATCACCGCTTCGGCGCCGTAGTCTTCAAATTTTTTCGCCAGATCGATCACGTCGTGCCCGGTCATTTTCGACCAGCCGTCCACCGCGACTTTGCCGTCTTTGGCGTCGAGTCCGACCATCACATGGCCGGCAAACGCGGTACAGGCGTCGTGCAGAAAACCCGGCGTTTTTACCGCCGCGGTGCCGATGATCACATAGCTGATGCCGGCATCGAGATACTGCTCGATGGTGTCGAGATCGCGTATGCCGCCGCCCAGTTGGATCGGCAGTTTGTCGCCCACCGCCGCGACGATGGCCTTGATCGCCGCGCCGTTTTTCGGCTTGCCCGCCGTGGCGCCGTTGAGATCGACTACATGCAGGCGGCGCGCGCCCAGATCCAACCAGCGTTTGGCGGTGGCGCCAGGATCGTCCGAAAACACGGTTGCGCTGGCCATAACGCCCTGTTGCAAACGAACGCATTGCCCATCTTTAAGATCAATGGCTGGAATAATCAGCATAGGTGTGAAAGTGTGTGAAAACGCTTGAGTGAACGGTTCTGAGCAATGTGCGCGAAGCTCGCGCGGGGCGGCAGTAAGGGCTGCAATGAGGTGTGGCGATTACCGGTTCAGCGAGTCAGAAGTTGTCCGTTGCGCAAATCGTGCGAATCATACTATAGCCGCAAATAATCTGTTGCAGTCAAGCCGTCGCGCGCAAACCGCTGGCTACAGGCGACCATGTTGCGAAATTCGCTAATAGCTTTAAACCCGCCGCCGCGCTTTTTTCCGGGTGAAACTGCACCGCGAACAGATTGCCACGCGCCGCAGCACAGACAAATGCGCCCGGATACCGGCTGATTCCGGCGGTCAAGTCCGCATTCTCCGGATCTGGATAGTAGCTATGCACGAAGTAAAAGCGTGTGTTTTGCGCAATGCCGTCCCATAACGGATGCTCGATACGCTGCTCGACTTCGTTCCAACCCATGTGCGGCACTTTGAGCTTTTGTCCGTTGTCGCCCACCATTTCGTGGGCAAATCGCCGCACGCGACCCGGCAAAATCCCCAAGCCCGGCGTGTCGCCTTCTTCGCTGCGCTCGAACAACATCTGCAAGCCGATGCAGATGCCGAGAAACGGTTTGTCGCAAGCCGCATCCATCACCGCCTGGTACAAGCCGCGGCCGCGCAACTCGCGCATGCAGTCGGGCATCGCGCCTTGCCCCGGAAACACCACGCGATCGGCATCGCGCACCACCGACGGATCGTCGGTCACGCGCACGTCCACGCCAGGCGCCACATGCTCGATGGCTTTGGACACAGAGCGCAAGTTGCCCATGCCGTAGTCGATGACCGCAATGATACTCATGAGTTTTTGCTGCCAGAGGCGAAGAACACGATAGGGGATTAAAGCGAACCCTTGGTCGAAGGCACGCCCTGCATGCGCGGATCCACTTCCACCGCCATGCGCAGCGCGCGGCCGAACGCCTTGAAGGCGGTTTCGGCTTGATGATGCGCGTTATCACCTTTAAGGTTATCGATGTGCAGCGTCACCAGTGCGTGATTGACGAAACCCTGGAAAAATTCGCGCGTGAGATCGACATCGAATTCGCCGATGCGTGCGCGCACGAAATCAATTTTCATATCCAGCCCGGGACGGCCCGACAGATCAACGACCACACGCGATAATGCTTCATCCAGCGGCACATAGGCGTGGCCGTAGCGGCGCACGCCGGACTTATCGCCTATGGCTTTGGCGAACGCCTGCCCGAGGGTGATGCCGATATCTTCGACGGTGTGATGCGCGTCGATGTGCAGATCACCCTTGGCGCTAACTTCCAGATCAAACACGCCGTGGCGCGCAATCTGATCGAGCATATGGTCGAGAAACCCCACGCCGGTGGCGAGTTTTGATTTGCCGCTGCCATCGAGATTCAGCGTGACGCTGATCTGCGTCTCGTTGGTGTTGCGAGTAACTTGCGCCTGACGTGCCATGAGATGATCTATTCTTCAGTAACTATTTGTTTTTATTAGTATAAACGATTTCCCGCAGCGCTTCCACCAGCCCCGCGCATTGTTCATCGGTGCCGACGGTAATACGCATGAACGGCGAAATGCGCGGCGGATTGCGAAAGTGTCGCACGATAATGCTTCGTTCGCGCAGTTTGGCTGCAATGTCCGCACCGTCGCGTCCGGGAAAACGCGCAAAAATAAAGTTCGCCGCCGACGGCAGCACATCAAATCCCAGCGCCTGCATGTCGGCGACCAGACTTTGCTTTGACGCGATCACCTTCTGGCACATGGCCGCGAAGTAAGCCTCGTCCTCCATCGCCGCCGCCGCGCCCGCCTGCGCGAAGCGATCCAGCGGATAGGAGTTAAAGCTGTCTTTCACCCGGTTCAGGCCCTCGATCAGTTCAGGGTGCCCGGTCGCATAACCCACGCGCAAGCCCGCCAGCGCACGCGACTTCGACAGCGTGTGCGTCACCAGCAGTTGCGGATACTTCTGGATCAACGATACGCACGACACCCCGCCGAAATCGACATAGGCTTCGTCGATCACCACGACCGATTCGGTGTTGGCTTGCAGCAGCCGTTCGATGTCGGGCAGCGGCACGAGCTGCCCCGTGGGCGCGTTCGGGTTGGGGAAAATAATGCCGCCGTTCGGTTTTATATAGTCGCCAACATCAATTTCAAATTTAGAATTCAACGGCACGGGTTCATAGGCAATGCCGTACAGCCCGCAATACACCAGGTAAAAACTGTAGGTGATGTCGGGGAACAACAGCGGCCGGTCGTGATCTTCGTGCTTCAGCAGCGCCATAAACACATGCGCCAGCACTTCATCCGAGCCGTTGCCGACGAATACATTTTCGGATTTCAACCCGTGACGCTTGGCAATCGCCGCGCGCAATTTGTCGCTGCCGGGATCAGGGTACAGCCGCAGCGTGTCGCCCACTTCCGCGCGCAAGGCATCGAGCACGCGCTTGCTCGGGCCGTACGGGCTTTCGTTGGTGTTCAATTTCACCAAATTCGGCAGCTTCGGCTGCTCGCCGGGGACGTAGGGCGTTAGGCCTTGTACGACCTTGCTCCAGTAACGGCTCATCCCGGTATCCGATATTCCGCCGAAGCCGCGTGCGCGGGCAAACCCTCGCCGCGCGCCAGTTCCGCGGCGATCTTGCCGAGCTTCACCGCGCCCTCGCGCGACACATTGATGATGCTCGAGCGCTTCTGAAAATCATACACACCCAGCGGCGATGAAAACCGCGCGGTGCGCGAGGTGGGCAGCACGTGGTTAGGCCCAGCACAATAATCGCCCAGCGCCTCTGACGAATACTTGCCCATAAAAATCGCACCGGCGTGGCGTATCTTCGGCAGCAGCGCCTTGGCGTTTTCAACGGACAATTCCAGATGCTCCGGCGCAATGCGATTGACGATCTCGCACGCTTCATCCAGATTACGCACCTGAATCAGCGCGCCACGCCCGTCGAGTGAAGCGCGAATAATGTCTTTGCGCGGCATGTCCTTGATCTGGCGCTCGATACTCGCGGCCACTTTATCGAGATACGCTGCATCCGGACACAGCAATATCGCTTGCGCCATTTCGTCATGCTCGGCCTGCGAAAATAAATCCATCGCGATCCAGTCCGGCTCGGTGTGGCCGTCGCACACAATCAGAATTTCCGACGGCCCCGCCACCATGTCGATACCCACCACGCCGAACACGCGCCGCTTCGCCGCGGCGACATAGGCATTGCCGGGACCAGTGATTTTGTCCACCTGCGGCATCGTTTGCGTGCCGTACGCCAGCGCGCCCACCGCCTGCGCGCCGCCGATGGCAAACACGCGATCCACGCCGGTCAGCGCCGCCGCCGCCAGCACCAGCGCATTTTTTTCGCCGCCCGGTGTCGGCACCACCATAATGATTTCGCCCACGCCCGCCACTTTCGCCGGCGTCGCGTTCATGATCACGGTAGACGGATACGACGCCTTGCCGCCCGGCACGTAAATGCCCACGCGATCCAGCGGCGTGACTTGCTGGCCCAGCTCATTACCGGCAGAATCAACGTAAGTATTTGTTTTTATTAATTGTTTTTCGTGAAACTCTTGCACGCGCGCGGCGGCGGCGGCGAGTGCTTCACGCTGTGCGGCCGGCAGGGATTTCAATGCGGCATGGAGTTCAGCCTTGGGAATTTCCAGTTCGGCCAACGATTGAGCGGACAAGCGATCAAAGCGCTGCGTATATTCAAGCACCGCCGCGTCGCCGCGCGTTTTCACGTCCGCGAGTATCGCCGCTACCGTGGCATCGACCTGCGGGTCTTGCGCCGATTCAAACGCCAGCAGCGACGTTAGCACTGCATCAAACCCGGCATCCGCCGTAGACAGCCGACGCATGACTAGCCCACAGCCTTGGCGAAGGCGTCGAGTATCGGCTGCATCGTCTTGCGCTTCAACTTCAAAGCAACCGGGTTGACGATCAAGCGCGAACTGATCTGCGCGATTTCCTCCACCGCCACCAGATGATTCGCCTTCAACGTGCTGCCCGTGCTCACCAGATCCACAATCGCATCCGCCAACCCCACCAGCGGCGCCAGCTCCATCGAACCGTAGAGCTTAATCAGATCGACATGCACGCCCTTGGACGCGAAATGCTCACGCGCCGTCTGCACATACTTGGTGGCGACCTTCAAGCGCGCGCCCTGCTTCACTGCCTTGGCGTAATCAAACCCCTCACGCACCGCCACCATCATGCGACAGCGCGCGATACCCAAATCCAGCGGCTGATATAAACCTTGCCCGCCCTGCTCATCCAAAACATCCTTGCCCGCCACGCCCATATCCGCACCGCCGTATTGCACATACGTCGGCACGTCGGACGCGCGCACAATAATCAGCCGCACATCCGGCTTGTTGGTACCGAGAATCAGTTTGCGCGATTTATCCGGGTCTTCCGACGTGCGGATACCTGCTGCGTTGAGCAGCGGCAAGGTTTCATCGAAGATGCGGCCCTTGGATAGGGCGATGGTAATCACGGTTGGGAAATTGTTTCGTTAAAACAAGATTTTACCGTACCAAGCCCTTCCGTAGGTCGGAACGCGTAGCGGTTCCGACAGACAGGGCGGCATGACATATCAAATTGTCGGAACCGCTGCGCGTTCCGACCTACTACACCCTCACACTATTTCCCGCGTCACCGCCCGCGCATCCCCAAACGAAGCGACATAAACCGAATGCGTCCCCGGCCCCCCCGCCACCAAAATCCCCACGTCTTCCGGCCCGCGCGACACTGGCAATAAGGTATTAGTCGTAATCGGCCCCAATTCCTCCGACCGCGCCGTCTGCGTGCGCGCCAGCTCAATTTTCGCCATGCGCCCCGCAGACATTTTCGATGCCTCCCACAAGCGGCGCTTTACATCGGCCTTGCTCAGCCCGCCCGCATGCAACACTTCCGCGTGCTCCGGCGAAACAATAATCCACGGCTCGCCGGCGATCCAGTAATCGTTGCTGGTGGGAAACGCCATGGTGTCGGCAATCACGCGAATCAGATCGTCGGCGTCCTTGGCGTGCGTATTCATGTTGTGCGTGCCTGCCGCACCGATCACCGTTACCGTGCTCTGATCGCGCTTGAAACCACGCTCGACATGCAGCGCTTCCCAAGGGCTTTGCGCTTCGTTCTCAGCGCAGCAGAAGGAAAACTTGCCAGGCTGGCCGTGCGTGGCCCTGTCCATTTCGCCGGGAATCGCACCGCCGAGGTTTTGCAGGATCAGCCGCAGCGCGCGGCCCAGCGTGGCGTTGGCCACCGTGCCTTGCCCCAGGCAGTTCATGCCGCCGTTGACACCCAGTTGTTCGGCAATGGGGCCGTTGACCACCAACCACACGGCCACCGGGTTGGTGGTGGCCTGGATGCCTTGCAGATTGAATTCTTTCGCCGTCATGGCCTCGGTCGCGGCGATCAACACTGGCAAATAATCGGCGCGGCAGCCCGCCATCACCGCGTTGATGGCGATACGTTCCACCGTGGCCGCGCCAAAACCCGGCGCCACGTTGGCAACAACTTCATCCGGCTTGCGGGTCGTACACGAGAGCATGCGCTCGACACGTTCGCGCGTGGGCGGCACGATCGGCAGGCCATCGCTCCAGCGCCGCGCGTGAAAAAATTCAATCAGCTCATCGAGATCATCCGGCGCTTCGACCAGCATGGCTCGGGTTAATGGAGCGGCGCTCATTTCGCCGCCGCCAGTTTGGCAATTTCACCCACGCATTGCTCTGCGAGTGCGCGCACTTCATCGCGCGTGCGGCTGCCGAACGGGTGCGGGATCACCGCCAGCGGCAAACCGGGATGCCCCAACGCGCGCGCCTGCGCTTTGCCCAAACCGACAAACGCATGGGAAACCACCGTCACCGCGGCGCGGCCGCGCTTGGCGATTTCGACACTGTCGTGGACACTCCACGACGTGCAGGAGCCTCAGTCGCCGGAACCGGTGACCACCAGATCGCATTGCGCCGCGAGCTCGTCTATCACCTGTTCGGTCGCCGGCATGGATGCGCCGCGCTTGGCACGTTTGATGATGGTTTTGACGCCGTAGCGCGAGGTCAGCAGTTCGGCGATGTCATCGGCGAGCAAATTAAAATTCGGCTTGGCGTTATCGATGAAGCCGACCACCTTGCCTGTCAGATCGCCCACCGAACGCCGCAGATTTTGTATCACTTCCGGGATGGGGGCCGTGGGGTCATAAACCTGAGTCACCAGTAACTCCTTGTTTTTAAATAAAATTATCCGACTCGCTTAATGCGCGCACCCAGCCTGGACAGCTTTTCCTCGATCGCTTCATAGCCGCGATCCAAATGATAAATACGATCCACGATGGTGGTGCCGCGCGCCACCAGCCCCGCTATCACCAGACTCGCCGAAGCCCGCAAGTCGGTCGCCATCACCGTGGCGCCGTCGAGCGCAGCGACACCTTTCACCACGGCTGTATTGCCATCGACGTCGATGTCTGCGCCGAGACGCTGCAATTCCTGCACGTGCATGAAGCGGTTTTCAAAAATATCTTCGTGTACCACGCCGGTGCCGTCTGCGACGCAATTTAACGCCACGAACTGCGCCTGCATGTCGGTGGGAAACGCCGGATACGGCGCAGTACGCAGATTCACCGCTTTGAGACGGCCACTGGCCTGAACGCTGATCCAGTCTTCGCCGGTTTCAATCACCGCGCC
>CANIID010000172.1 GCA_947467315.1 Betaproteobacteria bacterium
GGCGGCCCACGGGATTAACGAGAAGATGGTTCGCGCCCACCGCGACCAGCGCTTCCAACTGCTCCCGCACCTGGGCGGGCGTACCGTGGATGTCTCCGTCACCGGCGCCGCCCGGTCTTTGATAGACGGTCGAGTACCAACGGTCAAGTTCGGCCTTGGCGACATCGGTGCGCTCAGCCACCGACAGAAATACCCGCTTGGAAGTCGGAAACTTTGCGGGATCGCGGCCCAGCTTTTCGAGTTCATCGCGCAGAATCCGTACGTAATTTCCGTAGTCCGTGGTGGTTGACGCGCCCGCAGCCATCCAACCGTCGCCGAGCCTGGCGGCACGGCGGATTGCATCGGGATGCTGGCCACCGAGCCAGATCGGTGGATGCGGCTTCTGCACCGGCTTGATCACCATGCCGGCATCGTGGAGCCGATAGATGGTGCCCGGATAATCCACCTTCGGCTGCGTCCACAGCGCCTTGATGATTTCCACGCCTTCGCGAAAGCGGCGCAGGCGATGCTCGGTCGGAATCTGAAACTCTTCGTAATGGTGTTCGCGGCCAAGACCGAGGCCGAGAATCGCGCGGCCATTGCTCACATAATCGAGCGTCGCGTACTCGCTGGCCACATGGCTGGGGTTATGCACCGGCAGCACCACCACCGCGACGCCGAGGCGTATGCGCGTGGTGACCGCGGCCGCGTACGTGAGGATCATCCCCGGGTCGAAGCTGAACACATGATCGAGCGTGTTCTCGGTCACCCACAGATCGCTGAATCCCAGCGCTTCGGCGCGCTCGGCGACGCGGCGCACCGTCGCCATGGAGATCGGATCGGGTGAACGATGCGGCAGCGACATACCGATGGGGATACTGTCTTTTAAGGCCATGATTTTTTACTCAGTCCGCGGAAATTCCCGCTTTTTTGATAATAGGCGCCCACTTGTCAATCTCGGATTTGACATAACTGCGCAGCGCTTCCGGATTCGCCAGCGCCACCGGCACCGGCGCCCCGCCCAAATCGGCGAGCCGCGTCTTGAACGCGGGATCCGCCACCGCCGTTTGCAGCGCAGCGACCAGTTTGTCCAGCACGGGTTTGGGCACGCCCTTGGGCGCCCACAGTCCGAACCAGGACACCGCCTCGAAGCCAGCCACGCCCTGCTCGTGGAGCGTGGGCACATACGGCAGCGAGGCCACGCGCGTCTTTGCCGTGACGCCATACGTTTTGACGCCACCGGACTTGATCTGCCCTGACGTGGTGCTGGTTTGATCGCATAAGAGATCGATGTGTCCTCCCAGCAGATCGACCATCGCCGGCGCGGCGCCTTTGTACGGCACTTCGGTATATTCGGTTTGCGTCACGTTCATGAAAAGCATGGCGCACAGGTGCGCGGCGGAGCCGACACCCGCGTTACCGAAGGTGAGCTTGCGGGGGTTCGCCTTGGCGTGAGCGATGAGATCCTTCAACGTGGCCGGCGCTAACCCGGTTCTGGCGACGATGGTCATCGGCATATCCGCCACCCGGCCGATGTGCTCGAAATCAGTGAGGATGTTGTAGGGCAGCGAACGATAGAGCGCCGGCTGCGTGGCCATGCCGATGTTCATGATTAACAGCGTATAGCCGTCGGGCTTAGCCTTGGCGACCTTGCCGCTGCCGATGGTGCCGCTCGCGCCGGAAGGATTGTCGACGATCACCTGTTGCTTGAGCGCGGCACTGAGCACCATGCCGAGATTGCGCGCCATCGCATCGCCCGGCCCGCCCGCCGGGAACGGCATCACCAGCGTGATGGGCTTGGCCGGATAATCCTGCGCCTGAGCGCCACTCATAAACGCTGCCAGCACCATCAAGATCGCCAGTACGTGTTGCCGGTTACTACGCATCGTTGCCTCGCTATTCAGGAATGCAGGAATTCAACACGGCTCAACTAGCTTTTTTTCGGCGACCAGCCATAGGCCTTGGCGCACGCGCCACCCATCAGCATCGCGCGTTCACTGTCAGTGAGGCGTTGCGTCACGCGAAACGGCTCAACACCTTGTGCGTAATTAATCACCGCGAAGGCGCGCGTCCAGTCGGTGCCCCACAGGCAGCGGTCAATTCCCCAGGCGTCGAACACGCGCGCGAGCGGATCCCAGATGTCGGCATAAGGATACGGCTCCTTCGACAGCGTGCAGGCGCCGCTGACCTTGACCACCGCGTTGGGGCGCTTGGCGAGGTCCAGCAGCTTGGGTAACTCCGCCCAAGGCTGCGGCGGGGCTGGCGGTGTGCGCGGCTGCATCAGGCCCAGATGGTCGATGATGAAGCGCGCGTCAGGATGACGGTCGATCACCGCCGGCACCGCGTCGAGGTTGCCCGCGCACGACAGGTTGACCGGGAAATCATGCCGCACGGCTGCGCGCGCGATGCGGTCGATGCCGGGGTCGTTCGAGTCGCGCCCCATTTCCTTGCGCAGCATGATGCGAATGCCGACCGTGCCCGGCGTTTTCTTCCACTCGGCAATGACATCGGCCACCGCCGGATCATCCGGGTTGACCGGCTTGACGATAGCGAGGCGATTGGGATGCGCGCGCTGCACCTCCACCGCATAGCTGGCGTCGTATTGGTACAGCGAATGAGCGGAGATGAAGATCGCGCCATCGACGCCCACCTTGTCCATTGCCGCCACCATTTCGTCACCCGTGACGTGATCGGGCCAATTGGGTACCTTGTGCCAAGGCCGTTTCGGCGTGTTCGCCTCATAGGCGTGCACCTGGGAATCAATAATCGGCATCGCGGGAGTTCCTCTCTGTTGGGCGGCTTCATCGCATTGCATCAGGTCGCGCCTGCGGCGTCAAGATGCGAGGCAGTAGGTTAACAAGGCGCGGCGCGTTGATGATGCTGGCGCATCGCCCGCCGCGCGATCAGATAATCCCCTCGGCCTTCAGCGCCTGCAATTCGGCATCCTTCAAACCCAGCCGCTCGCGATAAATCTCGTCGTTGTGGCTGCCCATCGGCAGGCCCGCATAGTCAATGCGCCCCGGCGTATCGGACAACTGCGGCAGCACGCGCGGCATCCTTAGCGCGCCCAGCTCGGGATCATCAATCGTGGTGAGCACCTTGCGTGACACCAGGTGCGGGTCTTCGGCGAGGTCTTTGAAGTCGGACACTGGCGCCACCGCGACGTCGGCCTTGACCAGTTGCGCGATGCATTCCGCCTGCGTGCGTTCAAGCACCCATGCGCCGACGATGTCGTCGAGCGCTTCGACATTCGCGAGACGATCACGATTGCTTTTGAAGCGCGGATCGGCGATGAGGTCCGTGCGGCCCATTTCCTTGAACAGGCGTTCGGTCAGCGCCTGCGTCGAGCCGGCAATCGCCACCCAGCGACCGTCCTTGGTGGGATACGCATTGCGCGGCGCTGAGCCGGAGGTGCGGTTGCCCGTGCGTTTGCCGGGCAAGCCGAGTTGATCGTAGGCAATCGCGTGGCCGCTTAACATCGTGTAAAGCGATTCGAGCAAACTCACATCAATGCTCTGACCGCGCCCGCTCTTATTTGCATCGCGCTGATACAGACTCAGCATCACGCCGATGGTCGCGTAGAGCGCCGACACGGAATCCGCCAGCGGCAACGGCGGCAGCGTCGGCGGGCCGTCGGCCTGGCCGGTGATGTGCGCGAAACCACTCATCGCTTCGGCCAGCGTGCCGAAACCCGGCCGGTCTTTATACGGCCCGGTCTGGCCAAAGCCGGAGACGCGCACCATGGTCAGCCCCGGACTCAGTTCACGCAGCTTGTCGTAACCGAGGTTCCATTTTTCAAAGGTGCCGGCGCGAAAACTTTCGATCAGCACATCGGCCTGCGTGGTTTTGAGCAGCTTGCAGAATAAATCCTGCCCTGCCGGTTTGCTCAGCGACAGGGTGATGGTTTTTTTGTTGCGCGACAACTGTTTCCAGTTGAGCGAGACGCCGTTTTTACTGCGCCCGAAGTAGCGCCCCTGATCGCCGCCCTGCGGGTTTTCGACTTTAATCACCTCGGCGCCGAAGTCGCCGAGGATCATCGCGATGGTGGGGCCGGCGATAACCTGGCCGCAGTCGATGACGGTGATGCCAGATAGGGGGAGTGCTTGGGTAGTAGTAGTGGTCATCAGAAAACTTTCACCATCATAAAAGTATGATTGCAAAACCTCACTGTTGTTCCCGCGCAAGCGGATACCCATGCGATGTGCCATTTGGCAGTGTGTTATGGGTTCCCGCCTGCGCGGGAACGACGAGCTAAATTTTTTGCGGCTCACGCCAACTGTTCGAGCGGGCAAGACTCTACTTCACCAACCCCTCACCCCACGACAGCACGCGCTTCGCCATGGCGGCCATGGCGTAATCCACCAGCTTGCCATCGACCGTGGTCGCCGCCGAGCCGCGCGCCACGGCGGCATCAAATGCCTCGAGCACGCGTCGGTAATAATCGAGTTCCTTTTGCGTTGGCGTGAAGGCGCGGTTGACGATTTCCACCTGGTTTGGATGGATAATCGATTTGCCGCGATAGCCCAACTTGCGCGCAGCCTCGCAACAGGCACGCAGGCCTTCCGGATCGCGAATATTGGCGTAGGAGCCGTCGAGCACATACTCCACGCCCGCCGCGCGTGCCGCGAGCAGGATGCGCGAGCGGATGTAGAGCACTTCTTCGCCCACCGCCGTCCACAGGTAACCCAGATCAGTTTGCAAATCGCCATCCTGCGCGGTGCCGGCTGTCACCGAAAAAATGCGCGGCGACGCAGAGAGAATTTCATACGCGAACCACACGCCCTTGGCCGACTCCAGGCTGGGGCCGATGCCGATAGAGCCTTCTTTGATGCCGCGCTTTTTTTCCAGCGCCGTCAGCATGCGATCCACTTCGCGTATGCCTTCCGCCGATTCGGCTTTGGTGAGCCGCACGCCGAGCAGGCCTTCGGTAACGATGGCATCGAGATCATCCGCCGTCATGCCGGTTTGCAGCGAATTCACGCGCACGTAGATTGCGCTTTCGGCGCGATGCTTTTCGATGTATTCACGCGCCAGCACGCGCGCCTTGGGCTTCTCCGCAATCGGCACGGAATCCTCCAGATCAAACACCAGCGCATCCGCGCCATAGCTCGGTGATTTCGCCAGCATGTCCGCGCGATTGGCGGGCATGATTAACAGACTGCGTAAAGGTCGCATGAGATGAGTCTTTATAACCAATTGTTTATAAACAGTATTTTATCGAAAGTGCCAGTATGGATTTAATCCGCGCTCAAGCCTTTTTGCTTCACCACCATGCGCCACTTTTCGATATCGGCCTTGAGAAATTCGGCGAACGCTTCCGGCTGATCACCGACAACAGTGTAGCCGAGATCACGTATGCGCTTGTTGAGATCGGGCTGGTTGATCGCCGTGGCGGTGGCATTGCGTAGCGTCAGAATAATTTCGCGCGGCGTCTTCGCCGGCACCACCAAGCCGTGCCAGTTGCTCGCTTCGTAATCGGGATAGCCCTGCTCCGCCACGGTGGGCGTGTCGGGCAGCGACGGCAGCCGCCTGGCGGTAGACACACCCAGCAAACGCAGCCGCTTGTCGTTCACCAGCGGCAGGCCGGTCGCTATCGGCGCGAAGTACACCGACACCTCCCCCGCCACCACCGCCGTCTGCGCCGGCGCGCCGCCGCGATACGACACCTCGGTGAAATCCACGCCCGCGGTCAGCTTGAACAACTCCGCGGCCAAATACGTCGAGGTGCCCGCGCCGGCGGAACCGTAATTGATTTCACCCGGCCGCGCCTTGGCGATCTTCACCAGCTCGCGTATCGATTTCGCGGGGAATGACGGATGCACCACCACGATCATCGGCGAGATATCCACCTTGGTCACGGCGGAAAAATCACGCAGCAGGTCGTAGCTGAGTTTGCGAAACAGGCTGACGTTGGCGGTATGCGATTGCGTGGCCTGCAACACGGTGTAGCCGTCGGGCGGCGTACGCGCGGCGATTTCAGCCGCGAGATTCGTCGCCGCGCCCGGACGCACATCCACATACACTTGCATGCCCAGCGTCTGCGTGAGGCCCTGCGCCACCAGGCGCCCGATAATCTCGGTGCCGCCGGTGCTCGGTAGAATGTAGCGTATCGGCTTCAACGGATACGCCTGCGCATGACTGATTGCAGGAATCAGCCAATTCAGGCAGATTGCTGAAAGAACCATCACAACAGTCCGAAATACGGCCATGAGAAATTCTCCGCGATTCGCAAGTACCGCTACATCATCCATTTTACGGAGCGCGTTGAACTTCGCGCAAGCAGACTGATGCCATCCTCGTTCGACATTATCATCGTTGGCGGCGGCGCGGCCGGTTGTGTGCTCGCCAGCCGCCTTAGCGAACGCGCCTCGTGCCGCGTGCTGCTGCTGGAAGCCGGCATCGACACGCCACCCGAGGCAGAGCCCGCCGATATCACCGACGTGTACCCCACGTCTTACTCCAACCCGCGCTATCGGTGGCCGGGACTCAAGGCACGTTGGCGCAATGGGCGTGAAGCGCCGCTTCCCCAGGCGCGCGTGATGGGCGGCGGCGGCTCGGTGATGGGCATGGTGGCGCTGCGCGGCGTCGCCGGCGACTACGAGCGCTGGCGTGAGGCGGGCGCTGCCGGCTGGGGCTGGAACGAGGTATTACCTTATTTCAGTAAACTGGAAACCGATAGCGATTTCAGCGGTGACGGCCACGGCAAGAGCGGCCCCATACCGATACGCCGTCTGCCGCGCGACGCATGGCCGCCGCTGGCGCGCGCCGTGGCACGGTACGGCGAATCACTCGGCCTGCCGTTTATAGCCGACATGAACACGGATTTCCGTGACGGCTGCGGCGCGGTGCCGATGAGCAACACGCCCACGCGGCGCGGGTCCAGCGGGTTGTGTTACCTGACGGCAGAGGTGCGGCGGCGCGAGAACCTCACCATTACGCCATCAGCGACCGTGACGCGCCTCCTGTTCGACGGCACCCGTGCCACGGGAGTGCGCGCGGAGATCGACGGCCAGTCAGTGGATTTTCTGGCGCGTGAAATCATCCTGTCCGCCGGTGCGATTTTTTCGCCCACGTTGCTGATGCGCTCCGGCATCGGCCCGGCGGCGCACCTGCGCGAGCACGGCATCAGCGTGGTGGCGGATCGCCCCGGCGTCGGCGCCAATCTGCAAAATCATCCGGTGGCGTTCCTCGGCATGCACCTGCGCAAAAGCGCGCGCCAACCGGCAACGCTGCGCACCACGGCTGCCGTGAGCATGCGTTTTTCGTCCGGCCTGGACGGATGCGCCGCCAGCGACCTCTACATCAACGTGCAAAGCAAATCATCGTGGAGCGCGCTCGGCCTGCAGCTCGCCAACGTGGCGCCCGCGCTGTTGCAGCCACTGTCGCGCGGCACGGTGACACTGGCCTCGCCGCACGCGAATGACTATCCGCGCATCGATTTCAACTTTCTGTCGCACGAACTTGATCTCGCGCGCATGAGCAGCGCGTTCATCCGCGCAGCGGAACTCGCCATCGCGTGCGGCAGCACCACGGCCTGCGGCACGCCCTTCCCCGTGCCGTTCGGCAATCGCATACGCGAACTCAACGAATTGAATCGCGCCAACGCCATCAAAACATCGTTGATCGCGAAAATGCTGGATCTCATGCCGCTACTGGCAGACCGCCTGCTATCGAACACCGCCGGCAAAAACATCGTGCTGCGCGATGTGCTGGCCGATCCCGCTCGGCTCAAAGCGCATATGCTGGAAAACACCACCGGCGTGTTTCATCCGGCAGGCACTTGCCGCATGGGCGCTGCTGGCGATGCCGGCGCAGTGGTCGATCCGCAAGGCCGCGTTTACGGTGTTGATGGGCTGCGTGTTGCCGACGCCTCCATCATGCCCCTGATCACTTCCGCCAACACCAATATTCCCACGCTCATGATCGCGGAGAAGATCGCGGCGGCGGTGGTGGATACACCATGAACTGTTTTCGTAACTATTCAGGATCGAGAACAAGACCAGCTTGCGTATCTACGCTGCGCGCTTGCAGAGTCCCTTCCCCTTCAGGGGGAAGGAGTATCTTTGAAGTGCTTTTTTTCCTTGGAACCTGTACAGGTACGATTTTAGATGATCAATTTACAATTTACCTCTAGCCGCATACTCGCGGTCGCGGCACTGTTGCTGCCGCACCACGCTACGGCACAAAACTATCCGGTGAAACCCATACGCATACTGGTCGGCCCCGGCCCGGATGTCATCGCGCGCACCTTCGCGCAAAAATTTACCGATGCCTGGGGCCAGCAGATCGTGATCGATCAGCGTCCGGGCGCCGGCGGAAACATTGCGGCGGAGCTGGCCGCGAGAGCGCCGGCCGATGGCTACACCTTATTGGTGGCGACTTCGGCGTTCGCCGCCAATGCGATTCTGCAACCCGGCCCGTTTGATCTGGTGAAGGATTTCGCACCAGTGGCCTTGTTTGCCACGTCGCCCTTGATACTGACGGTGCATCCGTCTGTGCCGGCGACATCCGTGCAAGAACTGGTCACGCTGGCGAAAGCGCGCCCCGGTCAGCTCAACTACGCATCGACGGGCAACGGCACCGCGCCGCACCTGGGCGGCGAAATGTTCAAGACTGCCGCGCGTATTGATTTGGTACATGTGCCGTACAAAGGCGCGGGCCCTGCCATCGTGGATGTGATGGCGGGTCAGATTCAGGTGTATTTCCAGATTGCCCCCGGCGTACTGGGGCCGCTGCAAAGCGGAAAAATACGCGGCCTCGCGGTCAGCAGTCTGCAACGCTCAAAACTGGCACCGGATTTGCCGACCATGGCCGAAGCGGGCTATCCCGGATTTCAGGCATCCGGGTGGAACGGTTTGGTGGCGCCCACCGGCTCGCCGCGCGCGGTGATCCACCAACTGCATGCGGAAATCGTGCGTTTGCTGGCGCAGCCCGAGGTGCCGAAACGCCTGACCGGCGCAGGCTGGGAGCCTGCGGGCACGGGCAACAACACGTCTGAAGCGTTCGGCCAGTTTATCAAGGCCGAGATTGCGAAATTCGCCAAGGTCATCAAGGAAAACAATCTTAAAGTTGATTAGCACTCGATCACAAACCCACATCCACCCATCACAAAAATAATCGCCATGGAAAAACTCATCATCACCAACTGCGCCACCGATTGCTCGATGTACCCCGAGTGGCAGCAACGCTTTCATGACTCCAACGTACTGGCGGCCTCCATCGCGCCGGCCTGGCGCGCGGGCGCGGCCATCGCGCACATCCACGCGCCACCCGGCGACTTCAAGGCATGGGAATCGCACACCAAGGCCATCCGCGACGCCTGCGGCATCATGATTCAGTACGGCATTTCGACGCAGACGGTCGAACAGCGCCGCGCGGTGATCAAAAACAAACCGGAAATGATTTCGGTGGCGGTGGGCGCGCACAACCTGTCGTTCGTCGGGCGCGATCTGATGATGCTGCACCCGCGCGAGGAACTCGCCGAGCTGATGCGCCTATGCCGCGACAACGGGGTTAAACCGGAGTTTGAAGTTTGCGCGCTGGGCGATTGCTGGATGATTAACGACCTCGCGCAAAAAGGGCTGATCGAACCGCCGTTCATGATGACGATTTTTTTCGGCCGTCCGGGCGGCACGTGGTCGCCACCAACGCCAGAAGAATTCATGCATAGAATCAAGCACTTGCCGCAAGGCTCGTATTACATGACCAGCGTCACCGGTGCCACGCATTTGCAGCTCACCACGATGTCGGTGCTGATGGGCGGGCATGTGCGCGTGGGCACCGAGGACGAGCCCTATCTGCAACCCGGCACGCTCGGCGACAACGTGGATCACGTGGCGCGCATCGTCGGCATTTCAAAGCAACTCGGACGCGAGGTCGCCAGCGTGGACGAAGCGCGCGCGACGCTCAAAATCCCCGCGCGTTGATTGTCAGCGAACATGACCGATCCCACGCTGGGCTTTTACGACACCGCTGATCTGCGCGAGGCCGCGCGCCGCCGTCTGCCGAAGGGCTTGTTTGAATTCATGGATCGCGGCAACGACGATGAACTCGCCATGCGCGACAACCACGCGGTGTTGGCCAGCATCAAACTGAACCCGCGCGTGCTGAACGATGTGTCGGTGCGCCATCAGGACATCACGCTCTTTGGCAAGCCGCAAAAAATGCCGGTCATCGTTGCGCCCACCGGCTCGGCCGGGCTCGCGTGGCACGAAGGCGAGATCGCCATCGCGCGCGCGGCCAGAGCGCATGGTGTGCCGTTCACGCTGGCGTTGGGCTCCATGACCAAACTGGAACGCGTCGCGGCGGAGGCCGGTGGCCCCGGTAGCTCGCTGTGGTTTCAGTTTTACATGTGGCCCGAACGCAAGCTGTCGCATCAGGTGATCGCACGCGCCAAGGACGCGGGATTCGAGGCGCTGGTGTTCACCGTCGATACCCCGGTGGCGCCGGGGCGCGAATACAATCTGAAAAACGGCATGACCATCCCGTTCAAATTCACCACGCGCAACACGCTCGATGTATTGACGCATCCGCGTTGGCTCGCCGGTGTGTGGCTGCGCTACATGCTCACCACCGGCACGCCGCGCTATCAGAACTTTCCGGAATCCACACAAACCAAAATCACCGCGCTGCCGATGGGCCGCTCATCGAATTTCTGCGCGAATATCACCTGGGACGATGTGCGCGAGCTGCGCCGCCTGTGGCCGCACAAACTGATCGTTAAAGGCATCCAGCACCCGGCCGATGCCGTACTCGCCGCCGATTGCGGCGCGGACGCGGTGGTGATTTCCAATCACGGCGGACGCGTGCTCGACGCCGCACCCGTGCCTATCCTCACGCTGCCCCGCGTGGTGGATGCCGTGGGCAAGCGCATCACGGTGATCGTCGATAGCGGCTTTCGCCGCGGCGCCGATGTGATTAAGGCGCTGGCGCTGGGCGCGAACGCGGTAATGCTGGGGCGCGCGCCGCTGCATGGCGTGGCGGCTGCGGGCGAGCCGGGCGCGCTGCGCGCCCTGCAGATTTATCGCGATGAAATCGACCGCGTGCTGGCGCTGGTGGGATGCACCCGCCTTGAGCAGCTCAACCGCGAGCACGTGGATTTGTCGTACGTGCGCGGCAACATTTAGCAGAGCGCACGATGAAACAACGCCAACTCGGCAACACGCCGCTCCAGTTCACCACCGTCGGGCTGGGCTGCAATAACTTCGGGCTGCGCATCGACACCGATGCCTCGCGCGCGGTGATCCACAAGGCGCTCGATCTCGGCATCACCTTCTTCGACACCGCCGATGTCTACGGCCACAAGGGCGGCTCGGAAATCTGCCTCGGCCAGTTTCTCGGCGCGCGGCGCAAGGACATCGTGCTCGCGTCGAAATTCGGCAACCCGATGGACGATTCCGGTTTGATGCAGGGCGCGTCGCGCCGTTACATCACGCAGGCGGTTGAAGCGAGCCTCAAGCGGCTCAAGACCGACTGGATCGACATCTACCAGTTGCATCGCTTTGATCCCACCGTGCCGCTCGAAGAAACCCTGGGCGCGTTCGACGATTTGATCAAGCAGGGCAAGATTCGCTACGGCGGCATTTCCGCAGTGGCGGCGTGGCGACTGGCGGACATGCAATGGACGGCGCGGCAGCACGGTTATGCGCCGCTCACCACCTGCGAAGTGGAATACAGCCTGCTCGCGCGCGAACCGGAACGCGAACTGATCCCCGCGATGCAGGCGCATGGCGTGTCGTTGCTGCCGTACTATCCGCTCGCCAGCGGTTTTCTCACCGGCAAGTATCAACGCAACACACCCAAGCCGGCCGGCGCGCGCCTCACCAAAGGCAAGCGCTACGAGGAAATGTTCATGACCGATGCCAACTGGACTCGCATCGAAAACCTGCAAGCGTTTTGCACGCAGCGCGGTCGCACGCTGCTGGAGTTGGCCTTCAGTTGGCTGGCCGCGCAACCGGTGGTGGCCTGCGTCATCGCCGGCGCCACGCGGCCCGAGCAACTCGAAGCCAACGTGAAGGCGGCGGAGTGGGAACTGTCGTCGGA
>CANIID010000173.1 GCA_947467315.1 Betaproteobacteria bacterium
ATAGTGCGCATCGCCCGTGTGCTGATTCAAATAGGTTTGCGCGATCACGCCGCCACCGCCGGGTTTGTTGATGACGGTGGCGGTCACTTCGATGAAACGTTTGTCCTGCATGATGCGTTGCAGGGTGCGCGCCGTGCGGTCGATGCCGCCGCCGGGCGAGACGCCGACGATGATCTCGACGGGGCGGGTGGGTTTCCAGCCGGTGGTTTGCGCTGCCACCGGGCCGACGCCTAGCGTGAGCAGGGCGAAGAGCGCTCCGCAGTTGCGTGCGATGTTCCTGGGTGATGCTATGCCGTAAGGTGAATTCATGGCTGACCTGTGCGGGGAATGAAGCTAGAATCTACACTATTCGTAACCCTCGACGTACTTCGACGAAATGTTCAGGAATTCCCTATGAAAGCCTCTCCCCGTTTGACCATTATGGGCACGCGCCACGTGGCGGCGGCCGGGCATTACCTGGCGGCGCACGCGGCCTTTGAAATCCTTGAAGCGGGCGGCAATGCCATCGACGCCGGGGTTGCGGCGGGCATTACCATCGGCGTGGTACAGACCGACAAGGTCAACTTCGGCGGCGTGGCACCGATGATTATCCATACCGCCAAGGATAAAAAGACGCATTGCATCGACGGCCTCGGCGTATGGCCCAAGCTGATTACCCCGGATTATTTTCAAAAACGCCATGGCGGCAAAATCCCGCCCGGCGTCGAGCGCTGCGTGGTGCCCGCCGCGCCCGATGCGTGGATCACCGCGTTGTCGAATTATGGCACCATGAGTTTTGGCGAAGTGGCCTCTGCCGCAATACGCTTTGCCAGCAAGGGATTCCCGGTGTACGCGTTGTTGTCGCAGTTCATCGAAACCCATCGCAAGGATTACGAGCGTTGGCCGTCGAGCGCGAAAGTATTCTTGCCGAAAGGCAGAGTCCCGCAGACCGGCGAAGTGTTTGTGCAATCCGAGCTAGGCCGCACGCTGCAATTTCTCGCCGATGAAGAACGCAAAGTGGCGCGTAAAAAGGGACGCAAGGCGGGGCTGAAAGCCGCGCGCGATGCGTTTTACAAGGGTGACATCGCGCGCGAGGTCACGAAATTCATCGAGAAATCCGGCGGCCTGATGCGCTTTGATGATTTCGCCGATTTCAGCGTCAAGCAGGAACCGACGGTGCGCACGCGCTTCGAGGGCATTGATCTGCACGCCTGCGGCCCGTGGTCGCAGGGGCCGTCGCTGCCGATGGCGCTGAACATTCTCAAGGGCTACGACCTGCGCGCGATGGGGCACAACTCCGCTGATTACATTCACTTGCTGACCGAGGCGCTGAAGCTCGCATTCTCCGACCGTCACAATCATTTCGGCGATCCGAATTTTGTCAAAGTGCCGATGGCGGGCTTGATGTCCGAGAAATACGCCGCGTGGCAACGCACACGCATCCGCATGGATGCGGCGTGTCCGGAAATGCCGCGCGGCGGCGACCCGAAAACGCTCACCGAATTCGACAACCGCTCGATGCCGCCGGCGCAAGGGGCAGGCGAACCGGGGCCGGGCGATACCTCCTACTTGTGCGTGATCGACCGCTGGGGCAACGGCATGTCGTGTACGCCGAGCGACGGCTCCGATCAAACGCCGATCGTGCCGGGTGTGGGCATCTTATGCTCTGGGCGCGGCACACAGTCGTGGAGCGATCCGAATCATCCATCGTCGGTGGCGCCGGGCAAACGACCGCGCCTCACGCCGAATCCGGCGATGGCGTTCAAGAATGGCAAAGTGTTTATGCCCTTCGGCACGCCGGGCGGCGACGTGCAAACGCAGGCGATGCTGCAAGTGTTTCTCAACGTCAACGTGTTCGGCATGTCCGCGCAGGACGCGATTGAAGCGCCACGCTTTTCGACCTACAGCTATCCCGGCTCGTTCGAGCCGCACAAATATTTTCCGGGGCGGCTGTATCTGGAATCACGCATCGATAAATCGGTGAACGACACGCTGGCCTCACGTGGGCACGATGTGCGCGAGTGGCCGGCGTTCACCTGGCTGGCGGGTGCAGTCTGCACCATCGTCAACGATCACAAGCAGGGTGTGATGCACGGCGGGGCGGACTTGCGGCGCCCGGCATATGTGCTGGGGTGGTAGTCTGTAAGTATATGTTTATAAACGATAGTTATACAGGGTGATTGTTAATGTCAATGCAACGTAGCGCGCTTCTAAAAGCTTCTTTCACCGCCATGGCCGTGATGACCGTAGTCGTCAGCGCCGACGCCAGCGCACAAGGCGCGGCCAACTATCCGACGCGCTCCATACGCTGGATGGTCGGCTACACGCCCGGCGGCACAGCGGACATGATCGCGCGCGCGGTGGGTGCGAAGTTCACCGAAACCTGGGGGCACACGGTGATCGTCGAGAACCGTCCCGGCGGCGCCACTAACATCGCGACCGAGATGGTGGCGAAAAGCGCGCCGGATGGTTACACGCTGCTGCTCGGCACTGTGGCCAACGTGATTAACCCCGCGCTATATCAAAAGATGAGCTTCGATTTTCAGAAAGACTTCATCCACGTCACCAACATGGCGAGCACGCCGGGCATCGTGGTGGTGCATCCGTCGGTGCCGGCCAAGAACGCCACTGAACTGGTCGCGCTGGCGAAGGCCCGTCCCGGCCAGTTGCGCCATGGCTCCACCGGCATCGGCAGCCCGCATCATCTGGCGGGCGAGTTGTTCAAGCACATGGCGGGCGTGAAAATGGTGCATGTGCCGTACAAGGGCGCGTCGCCCGCGCTGGTGGACGTAGTGGCGGGTCACATCGAAATTTACTTCGGTGCGATGGTGTCCACCATTCCACACGTGAAAAACAAACGCGTGCGCGCGCTGGCGATGACCAGCGCCAAACGTTCGCCCGCAGCGCCGGAGATCGCGACCTTGCAGGAGCAGGGCTTCAAAGGCTTTGAAACCGGCTCGTGGTTCGGGCTGCATGTGCCCGCCGCCACGCCGCGCGACATTGTGAGCAAACTGCACGCGGAAACCCTGCGCGCGATTGGTTTGCCGGAAATCCGCAATCGCATGCAGCCCGAAGGCGCTGAATTTATCGGTGACACGTCGGAGCAGTTTGCGGCATACGTCCGCACGGAAATCGACAAATGGGGCAAAGCGGTGAAGGCGTCCGGAGCCAAACCGGAGTGACGCAGTTTAGCGCTGCACGTGTATCCGCGATGGCGATGCTTGCCATGATTGCACCCGTCGCGCATGCCGCCGACTACCCCACGCGCCCGGTGCGCCTGATCGTCGGTTTTCCACCCGGCGGCGCGGCCGATATTTTGGGACGCATTGCCGCGCAACAGTTGACCGAGCGTTTCGGTCAGCAAGTGGTGGTGGACAATCGCGGTGGCGCAGGCGGTCTCGTGGCGACGGAACTGGCCGCGCGCGCCACGCCCGACGGCTACACACTGCTGTTCACCTCGATGCCGCACGTCATCAACCCGCATCTCTACAAAAAAGTGCAGTACGACGCGATACGCGATTTCGCGCCGGCGGTGCAGTTTGTCACCGGGCCATTGATGCTGGCGGCGAATGCGTCGTTTCCGGCAAAAGCGGTGAAGGACTTGATCGCCTATGCCAAGGCACGGCCGGGACAGATCAACTATGCGTCGAGCGGCAGCGGCGCGTCGAGTCATCTCGCGATGGAGTTGTTCAAGACCATGGCCGGCATCGACATGAATCACATTCCCTACAAAGGCACAGGACCGCTGATGACCGATTTAATCGCGGGACAAGTCCCGCTCACCATCGCCAGCGCAGTGCCGCTCACGCCGCAGGTCAGGGCCGGAAAGCTGCGCGGCATGGCGGTGACGGGACCGAAGCGCTCGCCGTCGTTTCCGGATTTACCGGCGATTGCCGAAACGGTGCCGGGCTACGACGTGGTGAACTGGTTCGGCATCCTCGCGCCGGCAGGCACCCCGGCGGCGATCGTCACGCGCATCAATGTTGAAATGAACAAGGCCTTGGCGGCGCAACAGGTCAAGGACACGCTGCGCTCGCAAAGCGCCGACAGCGCCGGCGGCACGCCGGAAGAATTCGCGCGTATTGTGCGCGCCGATTTTGCCAAGTGGGCGAAGGTCGTGCGCGATTCCGGCGCGCGCGTGGATTAGGCCGCCATGTCATTACCCGATCCGCGTTTGTGGCGCACGCCGCCAGCCGATTCGCCTCTGCTCACGATGGCCGCCGCCAGTCTCAACGGTAACGTGGCCGCGCGCGCGGCGTTAAAACTTGAACTCGATGCCCTGCTCGACCATAGTGCCGATGGCGCCGATGACGGCGTGCAAGCGCTGCTGCGCGATGCGCCATCGGCCGAGTGCTACCGCCACGTGCAGCAAATGCTCGCCAAGCTGGTGAATAAACCCGAGCGGGGCGAAGCCGTGATTGCGCGGCTGTTTGCGCTACCGCTGGTGATCGTGGCCGGCGCAAAAAAGCAACTGCATCTGCCGGATGCGTTGCCGGACATAGCCGCGGTTAGCGCGCTGCTGGAACAACACGGTGTGTTGGGCGGCGGGCGCAACTTTGGCCTGGGCAACGCCTTGTGTTCCATCGAAACACTGGATGCGCTGCGCCCGCGTTTGCTCAGGCAGTGGGCCGCGCAATTACGCACTGGCGGCGCGCCGCTGGAACTGGCGGGCAGCGCGATTGTGGTCGCACCCGGCCGCGAACAAGTCTACCTGCGATTTCTGGTGGGCGCGAGCGTGGCTCCCGCACACGTGCCGTCGGCAATGGAAGCGGGCGCCGTCGTGGGCGCATGGGGCATACCGCTCACCAAGCTGCTGACGGAACAACTCGCGCAAGCCGGGTTGGAGGTGCTGCCGATACCGCGCGCGCCAGTGGCGCTGTATCTGGCGTCCGATGCGGGCCGCGCCGCGCAAGTGGAGCTGGCGTTCAGTTTATTCTTGAGCAACGAGGTGCGGAAATTTCGCATGTCGGTCGGCGATCCGGCGGTGGTGTTGTCCGCGCATCGCACCGACAGCGGCGCGGAACTGCGCGTGAGCCTGAGTTCGGTATTCGATGAGTCGATGCTCGAAGGCTTTAGATGGCCGCTGTATCCGCCGGATGATTGTGTTGAAATAACCCATAAAATCATAAACTTACTGGAAGAGTGCCGGCTCGATAATCAATATACGCTGACCACCGTGGCTGACGATCTCAACGCGCGCGGCGGCCGTTTTCTGACGGCTAAGGAGGCGACGCGATTGGAGGCCGCGCCGCGTGCGCACTAATCGGGTTTACAGCCAGCCCTTGTGCCGCAGAAACAGTATGGGTCCCAGCGCCACTGCGATCATCATTACCAGCGCCATCGGATAGCCCCACAGCCATTCCAGTTCCGGCATGTGCTTGAAGTTCATGCCGTAGATGCTCGCAATCAGCGTCGGTGGCATCAGAACCACGGACAACACGGTGAACACATTGATGCGCCGGTTGTGCGCGATGTTGATCACGCCGATCGCGGCATCCATCAGAAATTTCGTGCGGTCGGCGAGAAAATCCGAAAAGTTCATCAGCGACTCCACGTCGCGCAGCACTTCGTTCATGGTCTCCGCGCTGACCGCGAGGTCGGCGTTACGTGAGAGATTGGAATACGCGCGCTTGTTTTCCATGAAGCCCAGCCGCGCCTTGCCGTTGATGTCTTCAATGCGCGCCAGCGACTCCAGCACTGACTGCAGTTCGCGCGATTTGGTTCGGAAAATACTGCCGCTGATGGCATCGAGTTCGCGCTGCATTTTTTCGTACACATCGGCCATCATGCCGACGCGCGTGGCGACCAGCCCCAGCAGCATGCTCGCCGGATTGGGGAATTCGTCGGCGATTTTCGCCGCGTGGGAATAAAACGCACGGATCTCCGGCAGCTCGTCGGTGCGCAGGGTGAACAAGCGATGGTTATTGATGGTGAACGCCACGTTGACGTTACGCGCCAGACCGTTTTCCAGCGCGAGAAAATACAGATTGATGTGCAGGCCGGTTTCGTCGCGGTAGTAGCGCGAACTGGCTTCAATCTCGCCCAGTTCCTCGATGAACTGCAATTCCTGGGCGTATTGTTCCTTGACCCAGTTGCGTTCCTGGTCGGTGGGGTCGTTCAAGTCCACCCACACGGCGTCTTGCGGCAAATCGGTGCGCAGATTGACGATTTTCTTCACGAGCGTGTTGGTGGAAGGCTCGCCGCTGCGTGTGTAGGCTGTTAGCATTGCATCTCCCTGCGTCGGTGTTTGCGCGCATTCTAGCCCCAGAGCCCTTTGATGCCCAAGAAAAATAGCGTGGTGGACGTTGCCTCTGCTGCACCTGTTGCACCCGCTGCGCCTTATGCCGCGCTGACGCCGGAATGTCTGCTCGATGCCGTCGAGACCACCGGTCTGCGCTGTGACGGCCGCCTGTCCGGGCTCAACAGCTATGAGAATCGCGTGTATCAGGTGTGGCTTGCGGAGGAGCACGAAGGCGGCGAAAGCGTGGTCGTCAAGTTTTACCGGCCGCAACGCTGGAGCCGCGCGGCGATCCTCGAAGAGCACGCGTTTGCTCTGGAGCTCGCCGAGGCGGAACTGCCGATCGTGGCGCCGATGACACTCAAGGGCCGCACGCTGCATGAGCATGCGGGTTTTATGTTTGCGCTGACGGCGCGTCAGGGCGGGCGCACGCCGGAATTCGAGGACGAGGAGACGCAGCGCTGGCTGGGCCGCTTTATTGCGCGTATCCATGCCATCGGCGCGCTGGATGAGTTTCAGCACCGTCCGACCATCGGGTGGAAGGAGTTCGGCGAGGCGCCGGTGCGCTACGTGCTGGAGCACGATTTCGTCCCGCCGGATTTGCGCGAGGCCTACGAGAGTACGGCGCTGGATGTGTTGGCGCGTGTCAAAAATCGCTGGCAAGATGCTGGCAGCTTTGGCACGTTGCGCCTGCACGGCGATTGCCATGCCGGCAATATTTTATGGACCGAGGGCAAGCCGGGCGGGCCGCACTTCGTCGATCTCGACGATGCCCGCATGGGCCCGGCGGTGCAGGATATCTGGATGTGGCTCGGCGGCGAGCGCGATACGCAACAACAGCAACTCGCCGCGATCATCAAAGGCTACCGCGAGTTTTTCGACTTCAACCCGGCGGAACTGGCGTTGATCGAGCCGCTGCGCACCCTACGCATGATGCATTACGCGGGTTGGCTGGCGCGGCGCTGGGGCGATCCAGCGTTTCCGCAAAGCTTTCCGTTTTTTAATACGCAACGTTACTGGCAGGATCACATCCTCGCGCTGCGCGAACAGGCGGCGGCGCTGGATGAACCGCCGCTGGAATTGATGCGGTGAGCCTGGTGTTGAAAACGCTTGCGGTCGTCGCAGTTGGTTATGGCGCACTGTTGGCGCTGCTGGTGTGGTTTCAACCCCGGCTGGTGTACTTTCCACTGACGGGCACGTACGACACAACGCCGCAGGCGCAGGGGCTTGCGTTTGAGCGAGTCACCCTAGCGACCGAGGACGGTGAACGGCTTGCGGCGTGGTGGATACCGGCACCCAAGCCCGCGCGCGGGACCGTGCTGCTGTTTCACGGCAATGCCGGCAATATGTCGCATCGCATCGACTACGCCAAAATGTTTTACGGTCTGGGCTACAACACGGTGCTGGTGGATTATCGCGGCTATGGCGACAGCACCGGCGAACCATCGGAGCAGGGCACCTATCGCGATGCGGTGGCAAGTTGGCAATGGCTATCTGCGCGCGGCATCCCGGCGCAGGACATCGTGATTTTCGGCGAGTCGCTCGGCGGCGGCGTCGCGACGTGGCTGGCGGTGCAGCATCCACCGCGCGCACTGATACTCGCCTCAACCTTCACCTCGATCCCGGATCTAGGCGCACAGGTGTATCCGTGGCTACCCGTGCGTTGGATCAGCCGCATTCATTACAACAACCTTGCCCATCTGGAAAACATGCGTGCGCCGGTGTTGATCGCACACAGCCCCGGCGACGACCTCATTCCCTACGCGCACGGCCAGCGCTTGTTTGAAGCCGCGCATGAGCCCAAGGTTTTTCTGGAACTCAGCGGCGGACACAACGAGGGGTTTGTGTTTGCGCGCGAGGCGTGGGTTAAAGTGGTGCAGGACTTTTTGCAACGCCATGCCGGTAACGTTACATAAGCAATTGTTTTTAAACGATATTAATTTATTCTCGCCGCCACATAATCCGCAATCGCCAGTGATGAGGTCAGCCCCGGTGATTCAATACCGTACAGCGCCACAAGACCATTCACGCCATGCACTTGGGTGTCGTGAAAGGTGAAGTCCTGCACCGGCTCGCCCGGCCCGGTGATGCGCGGACGGATGCCGGTGTAGCCGGGTTGCAACGTGCCGTCCTGTAAGCTGGGGTAGTAGTGACGGATGGCTTTGTAAAAACTCGCTTCACGGCGTTCGTCGAACTGGTAATCGACGCGATCGATCCATTCAAAATCCGGGCCGAATTTGACGCGGCCGCCTAAATCGATGGTGACATGCACACCCAGCCAGTCGGGACGCGCCACCGGATAAATCAGACGGTTAAAGGGCGACTTGGTGGTGAGCGTGTAGTAGTGGCCGATGGCATAGTAGCTGGGGGGTATCGTTGCGGCGGGGATGCCCGCGATGCTGCGCGCCACCTCCGGCGCTTTGAGGCCCGCGCTGATGATGACCGTGCGGCATTTCACCGTCATCGGTTCCGCGCCGCCGACGTCGAGCACGATGCCGTCGCTTTCGACTTTGCCGCTGAGTACGGGGCTCGATAGGGCGAGCATCGCGCCTTTGTCCTCGGCTTCGCCCAGATACGACAACATCAGCCCGTGGCTGTCGATGATGCCGGTCGAAGGCGATAAAAACCCCGCCACGCAGCGTACCGCCGGTTCCATCTCAGCGAGTTCCGCTGGGGTGAGCATGCGCAGATCGTCCACGCCGTTGGCTTCGGCCTGCGCCTTGTATTTTTTCAGGCCCGCGACTTCACTGTCGTCGCAAGCGACGATGACTTTGCCGATGCGTTGATGGTTGACGCCATGCTCGGCGCAGTATTGATACAGCGCCTTGCGCCCCGGCACGCACAGTTGCGCCTTGAGGGAGCCGGAGGCGTAATAGATGCCGGCATGGATGACTTCGGAGTTGCGCGCGCTGGTGTGGGTGCCGAAGGCATCTTCCGCTTCGAGGATGACGACTTCGCGGCCACTCCGGGAGAGCTTGCGGGCAATCGCGAGGCCGACGACACCGGCGCCGATGACGGCGCAATCAATAGTTTCCATTTGAAAATCGGGTAGGTGAAAAAGGCCGTCATTCTACCGTGGCGGAGCGGGTCATCGTACACTCGCGTGATGCAATCCTGGCACACACACGACATCCATCGTTCGCCTTTGTTCGAGGCGTTGCGGGCGCATGCCGTCTGCAGCGGTGTGCTGCGCGGCGCGGACTGGCCTGCATTCACGGCGTTGCAGGCCGCCATCGACGCCGGCGGCATTGTGTCGGGCGGCGGGCAGCCGCTGCGCGTGGCGCCGCAGAACGCGCGCGCCGGCGCTTTCGAGGATCGCTACGAAGTGCGCATTTATCGTGAAGGCGAATTGCAGTTGCGCGCGCAAGACTGGCACGATTTGTTCAACCTGCTGGTGTGGTTGGCGTTTCCGCACACCAAGGCGGCGATCAACGCGCGCCATTACCAGGCGCTGCTGCAACAGCAAGCGGATGCGCAGTTGAATCGCGGACCCTCGCAGGACGCGCTGACCCTATTTGATGAAAGCGGCGTGATCGTGGTGTCCAGCGACGCCGAGTTGCTGGGCGACGTGCGGCATTTTGAGTGGAAGCGCCTATTCTGGCAGCGCCGCGAGCGCGTCGAAAAAAACCTGCGCTGCTTTGTCTTTGGCCACGCGCTTTACGAAAAAGCGCTGCATCCCTTTGTCGGCATCACCGGGCGAGGGGTGTTGTTCGACGTGGATCACGCGTTTCATGCCTTGCCCCTGGTCGGGCAACTACAGGTGATGGACCGGCGATTGGCGCAACGTGTCGCGGAGGGTGTGACGTTCCAGAGGACGCGAGGGCTCGCGCCGCTGCCGCTGCTCGGCATTCCGGGCTGGTGGCCTGACAACACAGAGGAATCGTTCTACAGCAATGCCGCTTATTTTCGCCCTGGGCGCAGGCAGGGTAGTGTGGCTTAGCCTGCGCGAACGCCGAGGGGGGGCGCCGCAGTGACTCTGTTTTTCCCGCCGTTCTTGCTGGTATACATTGCGGCGTCGGACGCTTCAAGCACGCGATCGAAATCCGCGCCGCTATCGGGGTAGGTGGCCACGCCCATGCTGGCGCTGATGGGAACCTGCTTCGCACCTATATGCAGGGTCGCAATCGCGATTTTTTCGCGGATCCGTTCAGCGGTTAGCAGTGCGCCTTCAGTATCGGTATCCGGCAGCAACACCACGAACTCGTCACCGCCGAAACGTGACAGCAGGTCCGATTGACGCAATTCGTCCTGAATCTTTTGCACCATTACTTTAAGCAGTGTGTCACCTGCCTCATGGCCGTATTGATCGTTGACGAGTTTGAGACAGTCGGAATCGATCATGAGCACGCTGTATTTGCGGCCGAAGCGCTGCGCCAAGCTGTGGGTGCGCGCTGAGATCGACAAAAAGGCGCGGCGGTTCAGCGTGCCGGTGAGTTCATCCGTCTCCGAGAGCGTTTTGACGTGCGCCATGGCGCGCCGCGTATCGGCGGATAGCATGGTGGTGATATAGGCCACCAGCAACATCGGTGCAAATTGCGCGACGAACTCGGCGCCAACCGTGGGAAATGGCGAATTGTGCTTGGCAGGGTAACCCAACCACAGGTAGCAACCCGCAATGAGAAACATGTACACAATCGTGGCGACGCGGCCCAGCGTCAGCGAGCTGGTGATAATCACCAGCAGATAGAGATTCACCAGCGGGCTCGATAGCCGCCCGGTATAGACGAGCACCCAGGTGATGAACACGATCATCATGCCGGTCTCGACGGCGAGCTTCCAGGGGGTCTCCTGGCGGTAAAAGTTGACGTAGCGAAACAGCAGCACAAAGGCGGTATAGAAAAACATCGCCATGGCCAACGCGGCGGAAGCAATCTGATCCGGGGTTAACACCAGCTGAAAGATCAGCACCAGGATCAGCAACAGCCATTCGATCTCGGCGATAGTGCGTGTGAATCCCCGCAGCTCGTCCGTCGATAGAGTGGGATCAAAGATAAACTTGCTGTTCATTACGTTTCATAGATGACGGTACGCTTGATTGTAATTTATTCAACAGGAATTGCCCCGCGGATATTAGCGGATGGTGGGGAGGCAGGCGCAGCCATTGGCAGTGAATTTACAAGTGTTAACAAATACGATATTTATTTTTATCATTAAAAACAATGCCTTATGATGTATTGAGGCGCTCTGCCCGACCGACATGTGACATTTTGAGTTGCCGACGGTGCCGCAAATTTCTGCTGCGGCGTCCAGATGGAGCGCGGTCTTGGTGGAGCTGCAACCCTGCGTTGTGCGCGCAGCGCTTGTAGATAACGGAAGTGATGGCAGCCCTGGGCTATGATGGGCATTAATGGATGACGCGACATGACCCAGACCGTGATTCTGCCAATGTGGCTGGCCGTGTTGCTAGTCCTGCTGGCGGTGGCGGCGGTGGTGCAATTCTTTTTGCTGCCCGGCGTGCGCTGGTATTTCCGCCGCAAAATGAATCGCGTGATCGATGACGTCAATACGCGCTTCAATATCGAGATCCCGGAATTCAAGCTCACACGGCGGCAGGTGCTGATCGATCGCCTGATTCACGACGACAAGGTGCAGGCCGCCGTCACGCACCATTGTGAAACACAGCGCGTGCCGCGCAACGACGCGTTGTCGCGCGTTGATAGCTTTGCCCGCGAGATTGTGCCCTCGTTCAACGCGTACGCGTATTTCCGCTGGGGCTACCGGCTGGCGAAGTACTACGCGCGCTGGCTGTATCGCGTGCGGCTG
>CANIID010000174.1 GCA_947467315.1 Betaproteobacteria bacterium
ACCGCTAACAATACCCTCAATACCAATGGCTTGTTCCTTGGCCCAGCAGGAAGCCATCTCGGTATGGGTTTTAAGACCACTGACCAAGCGGGTACCCTCGCTATCAATCAGGTGCAGGCTTTCAAGAGGTAGTCGGCGTATTGGGATTATTGGGCTATTCATGGGGCCGCCTGGGGAGGGCGGGAAAAAAAAGTCGGGGTCAAGTCTTTCATTATCGTACGATAATGAAAGACTTGAACATCCCGCTAGAATTTTCAAGCGGTTTTTGAGCGATCTTCGTATTTTCTTCCGCTTTTCGCCAGCGCCCATATGACGCGGATCAGGTGCCGGCCCAAGGCCCGCACCGCCTGATTGTGTTTCTTGCCTTGAGCGCGCTTCTTATCGTAGTAAGCCTGCGACGCTTGGATTTGCGGGTAATGACGCGCGGTCGCCACCATCATCGCCGCCTTGGCCCGCGTGTTCACCTGCCTTGGCGTTCGCGCAAAAGTCGCAAAAGTCGGGGTCAAGTCTTTCATTATCGTACGATAATGAAAGACTTGACCCCGTTCTTTTTGCGGCCAGCAAACCGGGTTCGATAAAACCAAAGTCGAGATACGCCATGCCCGGCGCAAGATGTACGTTGCTGGTGTTGGCCACCACGGGTTGATCGGAGTTGTTCACCGCGTTAAGGCGCAGGCGTGGGCCGTTCTCTGGTGCGGGTGGCGCGGATGCGCTGGCCGCGCTTGCGCGGTGGCTGCTTTTGCTTCGGGGGTGGGCATGGGTTTTTGTAAGTTTTTGTTTTTAAATGGATTTCTTTGATAACGTCATCGGAAAATACAATGACTGGTGTTTTATACAGTATTGTGCAATAATTCGTCCAACGACAACTCACCGGAGACGTTATCATGGATCAAAATACGCAACCCATTATTCAGCAAGCAAGGAACAACAAGATGGACGATAACAAAAGCAAAGCGCTGTCGGCGGCGCTGTCACAGATCGAAAAGCAGTTCGGCAAGGGTTCTATCATGCGCCTGGGCGAATCCGACATCGCCAAGGACATTCAGGTGGTTTCCACCGGCTCGCTGGGGCTGGATATCGCGCTGGGTATCGGCGGCCTGCCGCGCGGGCGGGTGGTTGAAATCTACGGGCCGGAGTCTTCCGGCAAAACCACGCTTACCTTGAGCGTGATCGCGCAGATGCAAAAGCTCGGCGGCACAGCGGCGTTTATCGATGCCGAACACGCGCTCGATCCGCAATACGCCGCCAAGTTGGGCGTCAAGGTCGAAGATTTGCTGATTTCGCAGCCCGATAACGGCGAACAGGCACTTGAAATCGCCGACATGCTGGTGCGTTCCGGCTCGGTGGATGTGGTGGTGGTCGATTCGGTGGCTGCGCTGGTGCCGCGCGCCGAGATCGAAGGCGAGATGGGCGAGCCGCAAATGGGCTTGCAGGCGCGACTGATGTCGCAGGCGCTGCGCAAGCTCACCGCCAATATCAAGCGCTCGAACACGCTGGTGATTTTCATCAACCAGATACGCATGAAAATCGGCGTCATGTTCGGCAACCCGGAAACGACGACAGGCGGCAATGCGTTGAAGTTCTACGCTTCGGTGCGTATCGACATCCGCCGCATCGGCGCGATCAAAAAGGGCGACGAAGTGATCGGCTCCGAAACCCGTGCCAAGGTGGTCAAGAACAAAGTTGCGCCGCCGTTCCGTCAGGCCGAATTCGACATTCTGTACGGCGAAGGCATTTCGCGCGAAGGCGAAATCATCGAACTCGGCGTGCTGCACAAGTTCATTGAAAAATCTGGCGCGTGGTACAGCTACGGCAAAGATCGCATCGGTCAGGGCAAGGACAACACGCGCGAGTATCTGCGCGAGCATCCCGCGATGGCCGAAGAAATCGAAGCCAAGGTGCGCGCGGAGCTGGGCGTGAATGGCGCAGGAGCCAGTGTTGCGCCAGTCGCCAAAGAAGACGACGAGGAAGCGTAGTCCTCAGTCGCAGCCCCTATCGCTGCGGGGCCGGGCGCTGCGCCTGCTTGGGCGGCGCGAGCTTTCGCGGCAGGAGCTTGAGGGCAAGCTGCGCCGGTATGTCGGTGTCGCAGCGGATGTGGATACGGGCGCAGACGTCGACTTCGACGCTACATTCGGTGCGGAAAAGCCACCCGCTCCTCCCACCGCCGCCGATCTGGAGGCGCTGCTCGACGATCTCACCGAGCGCGGCTGGCTGTCCGATGCGCGCTACGCCGAAGCGCTGGTGCGCAAGCGCACCGGGAACTTCGCGCGGCGCTCCATCGCGCAGGAACTCAAGCGCGCCGGGGTGGATGAGGACGTTACCGCCGCCGCGCTGACGCAAAACCCGGAGAGTGATCCCGATGAAGAATTTGCCGCCGCACTGGCGCTGTGCCAGAGAAAATTCCGCCGCGTGCCGGCCGATCAAAAAGAGAAGGCGCGGCAGATACGATTTTTGCAGTCGCGTGGCTACAGTATCGGCCTCGCGTTGCGGGTGATAAAACAGCTTGGCGCTGCGGGGAATGAGTCTGACGAGTAGCGAGGACGGCGTTTGCGCCTTCAATTCTTGATGTTGGCGTCCTTGATTACCTTCGCCCACTTCGCGGTTTCGCTGCGGATTTCCTGAGCGAAGGCCTGCGGTGTATTGCCCACCGGGATGCCGCCATCCTGCGTGATGCGCGACACAATGTCGGGCAGATTCAGCACGGCCACGGTTTCTTTGTGCAGCAGCGCGACGATGGCGGCAGGCGTGCGCGCCGGCGCGGCCAAGCCGTACCACGACAGTGATTCAAATCCGGGAAAACCCGATTCGTGGAAGGTCGGCATATCCGGCAGTGCGCCGATGCGTTGCAGGCTCGCGGTGCCCAGCGCGCGCAGGCGTCCCGCCGTCAGGTGCGGCATGAACACCGCCGGATTGGCAAACAGCAAATCCGCTTCGCCGCCGAGCACGGCGATCATCGCGGGGCCCGCGCCCTTGTAGGGTATCGGCACGATATCAATGCCGGTGTTGAGCCTAAAGAGTTCCATCGATAGCGCCCCGGCCGACCCGGTGCCCGACAGCGCCCAGCGCAGTTTGCCGGGGTTGGCCTTGGCGTAACCCACGATGTCCTGCACCTTAACGATCGGATGCGACATGCGCGCCGCGAGCATATTGGGCACGTTGGCGAATTTGGTGATGGGCGCGAAATCCTTGAGCGGATCAAACGGCAGCTTTTGCAGGCTGCCGGTGACCGTCATCACCGCCACCGCGGCCACCAGCAGCGTGTAACCGTCCGGGGTCGCCTTGGCGACGATTTCGCCCGCGATGGCGCCGCCGCCCCCGCCGCGATTGTCATACAGGACGTGTTGCCCGATGCGCTCGGTGAGCTTGGCCGCCACCGGGCGCGCCACCATATCGGTGCCGCCGCCGGGTGCGAAAGGGATCACCCAGCGGATGGGTTTATTCGGGTAGCCGGCCTGCTGCGCCCAAGCGTGTGTGGCACTGATGATGAGCAAGCTCAATGCCGCTAGTCGAAACCGTTTCCCCATCGTTACTCTCCCGGATACCCATGCCCGACTATCCCAGCGCGGCAGCATCAACGCAAGCCGCGATGCTGACACACCCGCTGCGATAGCCCAATTGGTTCTACACCGCTGTAAAAGGAAATTTACGTTAAAATTCAGTCCTTTCCGCACCACCCGGCTTCAAGGAACAGTAATGAAAAGTAACGAAATACGCGCAAAATTTCTGGATTATTTTGCCGGTAAAGGACATACCAAAGTGGCGTCCGCGCCGTTGGTGCCGGGCAACGATCCGACGCTGCTGTTCACCAACTCCGGCATGGTGCAGTTCAAGGATGTGTTCCTTGGTCAGGACAAGCGCAACTACGTGCGCGCCACCACCTCGCAGCGCTGCCTGCGCGCGGGCGGCAAACACAACGATCTGGAAAACGTTGGTTACACCGCGCGCCATCACACGTTTTTTGAAATGCTCGGCAATTTCAGCTTCGGCGATTATTTCAAAAAAGACGCGATTCATTTTGCGTGGGAACTGCTCACCGAAATCTACAAGCTGCCAAAAGACAAGCTGTGGGTGACCGTGTACCAAACCGACGATGAAGCCTTCGACATCTGGTCGAAGCAAATCGGCGTGCCGGTGGAACGCATCGTGCGCATCGGCGACAAACCCGGCGGCGGCTCGGACAACTTCTGGCAGATGGCCGACACCGGCCCCTGCGGGCCGTGTAGTGAGATTTTTTATGACCACGGTGCCGACGTGGCAGGCGGCCCGCCCGGTTCACCCGAAGCCGACGGCGACCGCTACATTGAAATCTGGAATCTGGTGTTCATGCAGTTCAACCGCGACGACAAGGGCACGCTGCATCCGCTGCCCAAACCGTCGGTGGATACCGGCATGGGGCTGGAGCGCATCGCTGCGGTGATGCAGCATGTGCATTCCAATTACGACATCGATTTGTTTCAGGCGCTGATCAAGGCCGCATCGCGCGAAACAGGCGCGAAAGATTTAAGCAACAACTCGCTCAAGGTGATCGCCGATCACATTCGCGCCACCTCGTTCATGATTGTCGATGGCGTGATCCCCGGCAACGAAGGCCGCGGCTATGTGCTCCGACGCATTATTCGTCGCGCGATTCGCCACGGCTATCAGTTGGGCCAGAAAAAACCGTTCCTGCACAACCTGGTCGCTGATCTGGTGCAGGCGATGGGCGAGGCCTATCCCGAACTGGCGGCGGTGAGCGCGCGCGTGGCGGGGGTGTTGAAGCAGGAAGAAGAACGCTTCGCCGAAACGCTGGAAAACGGCATGAAGATCCTCGAAGCCGCATTGACGCGTGAAGATCACATGCTCGACGGCGACACCGTGTTCCAGTTATACGACACCTTTGGCTTCCCGGTAGATTTGACGGCCGACATCGCACGCGAGCGCAACGTGCGCGTGGATTACGCGGGCTACGAAGCGGCCATGCAGCGCCAGCGCGAAACCGCGCGCGCCGCATCGAAGTTTCAGATGGGTGCTGCCGTCGAATATACCGGTGCAAAAACCGTATTCAAGGGTTACGACACGCTGGATGTCAGTGGCGCACAGGTGGTGGCGATTTATCGCGACGGCACCTCGGTGTCGTCTATTGCGAGTGGCGAAGCCGGCATCGTGGTGCTGGATCACACGCCGTTTTACGCCGAATCGGGCGGCCAGGTGGGTGACGCGGGCGAGCTTGACGCAGGTAACGGTACGTTTGCGGTGACCGATACGCTGAAAATTCAGCCGGATGTGTTCGGCCATCACGGCAAGCTGACAGCAGGTGCGCTGGCGGTGGGCGATAAAGTCGCGGCCAAGGTGGATATCGCGCGGCGCGCGCGCATCATGCGCAACCACTCGGCCACGCACCTGATGCACAAGGCCTTGCGCGAGGTGTTGGGCGGGCATGTGGCGCAAAAAGGCTCGCTGGTCGATCCGGGCAAAACGCGCTTTGACTTTTCGCACAACGAGCCGATGACGGACGAACAAATCCGCGAGGTCGAAGCGAGGGTCAACGCCGAAGTGCTGGCGAATGCTGCTACTGCGGCGCGGGTGATGAAATTCGACGACGCGGTGAAGTCCGGCGCGATGGCGCTGTTCGGCGAAAAATACGGCGACGAAGTGCGCATGCTCGACATCGGCACCTCGCGCGAGTTGTGCGGCGGCACGCACGTGGCGCGCACCGGCGACATCGGCTTTTTCAAAGTGGTGGGCGAAACCGGCATTGCGGCGGGCGTACGTCGTATTGAGGCGGTGACGGCTGAGGGCGCGCTGGCATGGGTGCAGCAGCAGGAAAACACGCTCGCCGCTGCGGCGTCCGCGTTGAAAGCCGGTCCGCACGAAGTGGGGCAGAAGATCACGCAAATGCTCGACACCGTGCGCAATCTCGAAAAAGAACTCGCGCGGCTGAAGTCCAAGTTGGCTTCCTCGCAAGGCGATGACCTTGCGGATCAAGCCGTCGATGTGAAGGGCGTCAAAGTCATTGCCGCGCTGATGGATGGCGCCGACAGCAAAGGCCTGCGCGAGTCGCTGGATAAACTCAAAGACAAACTCAAGTCAGCCGCCATCGTGCTCGCGGCGGTGGAAGGCGGCAAGGTCACCTTGATTGCAGGCGTTACCGCTGACCTCATCGGAAAATTGAAGGCTGGTGAACTGGTGAACCACGTCGCGCAGCAAGTCGGTGGCAAGGGCGGCGGCAGGCCGGACATGGCACAGGCTGGCGGCACCGACCCGACGAAGTTACCGGAGGCGCTGGCATCGGTTCGGGCTTGGGTTGAATCAAAAAATACATAATAAAAACAAATACCTACGATAGTTTCGTGTCTCAGAGTCCACTGCCCGCGCTGTCCCTGCTTGAAACCCGCGTCCTCGGCGTGCTGGTGGAAAAACAGCACACCGTGCCTGACACCTATCCGCTATCGTTAAATTCGCTGCTGGCCGGCTGCAATCAGAAAACCAGCCGCGATCCGGTGATCAGCGCGACGGAAGATGAAGTGCAGGCCGCCGTCGATCATCTGAAAAGTTTTTCGCTGGTGATGGAAGGCAGCGGCAACCGTGTCACGCGCTACGAGCACAACGTCAATCGCGTGCTGCAACTGCCCGCGCAATCGGTGGCGATACTCACCACGCTGATGCTGCGCGGTCCGCAGACGCCGGGCGAACTGCGCATCAACTGCGAACGCATCTATAAGTTCAGCGATATCTCATCGGTGGAAGTGTTTCTGAATGAATTGAGAGACCGGCTCGCCGCCACGCTGGTGATCGAACTGCCGCGCCGACCGGGCTCGCGCGAAAACCGCTGGGCGCATCTGCTGTGCGGTGCGCCGGCTGCCGAAGCGGAATTTGCCTTGCCGTCCGCAGTGAACGGCGATATCACCGTCGGTGAACTCGCGGCGTTAAAAGCCAACGTCGCGCGACTGGACGATGAGGTTGCGCAACTCAAGGCGACAGTCGCCAAGCTTTGCGCGGAATTGGGTGTTCCCAGCGGCGGGTAACGGCGCCGCATCAGGCCGCCAGCTTCATTTGCGGGTGCAGTCCTGCCCGCGCAGCCAGTCGTACCAGCAGATCAAGGCTGAACTGGCTGATTTTCCCGCGCTTCACATCCGATACCCGTGCTTGGGTGACGCCCAGAATTTTCGCCGCTTCTCCTTGCGTTAAAGCAGAATCCGCAAGCCATTGCCCCAGTCCATTGAGCAGCAGGGATCGCATTTCCATCTCAGCGGCCTGATCGTCGGGGTACAAATCGCGATACACACTACGCGCGCCGCGAGCTTGCTTTTTTGCCATCGTTTTCATCTCAACACTCCTTTCAATCGCAGACGGGCCAATCCGATATCGCGCCGTCGCCTGCGTTTTCTTCTGAAAACAGTGCAACACATAAACGGCCTCTGGACGCGTTGCCAAATAGACGGTGCGAAAGATGCCGGCAGTATCTTTCACGCGAATTTCTTTGACCCCGATGCCGATGGTGGTCATGGGTTTCCAGTCGTCGGGTTCGAGGCCGCATTGCACCCGAAACAACTGGTGCCCCATGTCATCCATCACCGCGGCGGGGAAAGCCTTTAAATCCACCTTGCTGCTGCCCATCCAGATGATTGCTTTCATGCGTTCGATTATGCTGAATTGCGCATATATAGGCAAATATGTCCGGTAAAGTGATAGCGGCTGCACTTTTCAGGCGCGCTGCCCTTTTTTCGCCACAATTGATCGTAGCTATGCCACAGGATTGCCCTGGCAGACACTCTAATTAACGTTGTAATCCCTCTGCACGATGGTGGCGCGGTGAAACAGGGAGGAGTGATGAAATTGCAAATGGTTACTGCGGAAAGTGTTGAGCGGCTCAATCGCGTCCGAGGCCGCAATGCACTGTCGCGGAGTGCTCGTCATGTCCACTGATTCACATACGCGCATTAATTACTGGGTTGTTCTCCCTGCGATCGTTGTACTCGTGATGGGTTACGGCTGCAACAAAATCACCGGAAGGGTTTTCGAGCAACAACCAGTCCCGTTTATCAAGGGCTTCGAGCGCGTGGAGATGCTGGGGGCGTCACGGGCGCAGATAGAGGCTGCATTGCTGTGGCGGTCGGTGATCCCATCAACCCCGCATGACAGCGACGCGGGCCGGCAGTATCTGTCTTTGAATCCAATTGACTCGACCTTGCCGCCGTTGATTTGGGAAGTGGGAACGCCCAAACCTGCTGCGATTCATATGCCCATCTTGCCGGAGGTATCGGGTGCAACCGCGATCCGCGTGTTGGAATTGGGTGCGTTTCACGGTGGACTGGCGCCTGTACAGGTTGAGATTATTCGTCTGGTGACCCCCGTGAATCCCCTACCGGGTACCAGCGCTCCGTCCCAATTTTCTTGGGGATACATTAACGCTCAGGGTGCATGGAAAATACTGCCACGCTACAAGGGGGCCACCGCTTTTGTCGGTGATGTTGCCGTAGTAGAAGGTCACACGAGTGACGCTACTGAAATGTTGATTAACCGACGGGGCGAAGTGATTCCGTGGAATCCGGCTGCCGACGTTAGCCAGTATGGTCGGCACGGTTTTTCGCGAACCAGGCTCGAACGAGCAGGCGCATGGACGAAGATAACGCAAACGGACGGTTGGGTTCAAACGGGTCAAGGGGTGCGAGGGCAACAAGTGCATTTGTCCGATGGATCCACATCTCTCACCTTGCCAGGCGTCGAAGCCATGCACTCACCCGATGGCGAACTTTGGTTGTTGAGCACGAACGGAGGCCGTCAATTATGGAGTCCGCGGAGAGGTTTCATCAAGCTGCCCGATAGGACACTTCCATCCATGCCATTGGCTAAAAATCTGTTTTTGGGCTATTCCCCAACAACCAGTAGTGCGCTCTACGCGCTGGACGGTACGCTGGTGTTAAGTCCGGCACCCGTGGTGACGGCATTGAATTCCCAGCGATTCATTGCCTGCGAATCAAGGCGTTACTCGTTTAAATCGATGAGCCAGCAGAATATAGCGCGGTATTTGACGCAGATTCCGTCTGAAGATCGGTGCGGCATCATGGATGACAGAGGTCGTTGGTGGGCGAAACCCGTGCATCAGGTGATAGAACGGTGGGGCGAATATCATGTAAGACTTCAGTCGGAAGAAAGTGTCTGTATCGCTGACCTGCGTGCACTGTCGACTACTGACTGCGGCGCCAACCCAACATCAAATGCGCCGCTGCCCATGCTCCAGATTAAAGACGGTCTGCCGCGTACCTATGGTTACAGAAAGGCAGGAGGCGCGTTTGTAGTGCCCTATGGATTGAGTCGCGCCTATCCGTTCGCCGGGATGATGGCGGAAGTTGGCAGGGACGATGGACTTCCCGGCTTGATAAACACTGAGGGCAAATGGCTAACGCCAACGCTCGAGGGTTTGCCGGTGGAGCAGGCGCAAATACGCGCGGCTGTGCTGGCGGGTATCGCCGAACGTGTGGTCGAAAGTAAGCGCGGCACTGCTCGTGTGGAATTCAAAGATGGGCAAGCGTACGCTACCGCAAGCCGCTACACAGGGCTCGTGCGTGGGACTTCGGGTGCCGGACTCATAGGCCGCCAGGGGCATTGGGTGATTCCACCGGTTTTCGAGTCTATTGCACACTATAAGGACGGCACGGTTCGAGCGTGCATGCTCAGCCCTCGAAGCGAAACAAGCTGCGAGCATCTGGACACAGCGGGCAAGGTGTTGCCGCCGAGTTCAGAGGCGGTGTTGAGCTACAGCGCGCCGGAGACGCCGCAATCGCCAGTTTCGCAGCCGGGAGACCTCAAGGCTACCGCAATCAATGGCCGTTGGGGATTTCAAAATAAGGAAGGCGAGTGGGTTATAGCGCCGCAGTTTGATGACGCCGAGGATTTTGTCGCTGGACGCGGCGTGGCGGGTGTTTTGCGTGACCGGGCCGCGACGGACACAGGCCAGCAGCGTGGGCAACTCACGCACCCATGCGTAAGTACACACGGCAATCCATCGTTCACAACCGTATTTCCAATGCTCGTGCAGCATGAATTGCTCGTCCAGAGCCAGCACCCACAGCGCCAGTGCCAGCCATGCGGATAGTTTGCGTGACAGCGTGCCGTCTATCCCCAGGCGAAACGCCAGCATTGCGGCGGCCAGAAGTTGGGCGCTGGACAGCCACGCCGCCGGCGAAAAATCCGACATGAAACTTTGTTGCCATAGCGGCCAGCGCATGTAGGCAAAAACAATCATTAGAAAAACGGCTGCGCCCATCGGACACAGCCCAATCAACAGGCGCCGGGTCATATGGCTTGGTTTGACGGAAGCAGGTCGTGTCACGACTGCCGTTCGCTTTTCCACGCGCCGATCACTATCCGCGCGTAGCGTTGAAACGAAAAATACGCCCACGCCCAATCGATCATCACGATGATGCGATTGCGAAAGCCGATCAAAAAATAAATGTGGGCGAACAGCCATACCAGCCATGCCGGTATTCCCCACAACTTGATGTTGCCCAGCAGCGCCACGGCGGATTTACGGCCGATGGTGGCGAGCGAGCCGTAATCTTTGTAGTGAAACACGCTGACGCCGCGGCCTTCGATGCGTGCCAGAATATTGCGTGCGGCGCAGTAGCCCATTTGTTTTGCGGCGGGACTCACCCCCGGCACCGGTTTGCCGTCGCATTCGATGTGCGCCAGATCGCCGATCACGAAAACTTCCGGGTGATCGGGCAGCGATAGATCCGGCTGCACCATCACGCGTCCGGCGCGGTCGAGCGAAGCATCCAGTGTTTTGCCGAGTGGTGACGCCGCAACACCGGCGGCCCACATCACAGTGCGCGAGGCGATGCGCGATGCGCCGGCGGATTCCGCCAGCGTCACGCCGGTTTCATCAACGCCCGTGACGCGGGCGCCGGTGCGCACTTCGACGCCGAGTTTTTCGAGTTGCAGCCGCGCCTTGCCGGACAGTGTTTCCGGGAACACCGGCAGCACGCGTTCGCCGCCTTCGAGCAGCAGCACACGCGCGGCGTGTGAATCAAAGCGGCGGAATTCGCCTGACAAGGTATGGCGGGCTATTTCGGCGAGTGTACCTGCGAGCTCAACGCCGGTGGCGCCCGCGCCGATCACCACGAACGTCAGCCACTCGCGCCGAAGCGCGTCGTCGGTTTCGCGCTCGGCGTGCTCAAAGGCGAGCAGCACGCGGCGACGTATGGCGAAAGCGTCTTCCAGGGTTTTCAGCCCCGGCGCGTGCGCCGCCCACGCGTCGTTGCCAAAGTAGCTGTGGGTCGCGCCCGCTGCTACGACGAGATGATCGTAGGTAATGTCTGCCGTGCCGTCCACGCTGACGGTGCGCTGTGAGATGTTGATGGCGGTGACCTCGCCCATCAGCACGGTGACGTTCTGCTGCCGGCGAAAAATATGGCGTATCGGCGCGGCGATGGAAGGCCCGGACAGGCCTGCGGTGGCCACCTGATACAGCAGCGGCTGAAACAGATGATGGTTACAGCGGTCGATCAACGTGACTTGCACTGGCTTGCCGGCGAAGGCCTTGGCCGCTTCAAGTCCGCCGAAGCCGCAGCCGATGATGACGATGTGAGGACTATTTTGCGACGTCATGCAAACATTTTAACGCAAGTGCGATAATGCAGAATGAACACTGAATCGGATGACAAGGACGAACTCAAGCCCGGCCTCAAAGCCATGGTGGAAATCGTGGTTGGCACGCGCGACACCGCTGCGCATGTGGGCAGCGGCAAGATCGGCGTGCTGGCGACGCCGATACTGGTGACGTTGCTGGAATCGGCCGCGTTGCAGGCGGTGGAACGATTCATGCAGCCCGGTCAGCAGACGGTGGGCACACGGCTCGATATTTCGCACACGGCGGCAACGCCGGTGGGCATGCGGGTGTGCGCACATGCCGAGCTGATTCGCGTGGAAGGCCGCAAGCTCACCTTTCGTTTACATGCCGAGGA
>CANIID010000175.1 GCA_947467315.1 Betaproteobacteria bacterium
TCCGCAAAGCCCTCGCCGGTGGCACCGGGCTTGCCGACAGTGGCAGCCGCCGGCGGAGCCGCAATGGCAGGCTACGAATCCGCTGCAACCATCGGCGTACTCGCGCGCGCCGGCACGCCGCCCCTCGTGGTGAACCTGCTGCATCGTGAAATCGCGCGCTATATGCGCACGCCGGACGCGAAGGAGCGCTTGCTCAAAGCCGGCATTGAGGCCGTGGGCAACAGCCCGGCGGAATTCGCCGCGATTATTCGCGACGATATGGCGGTTAAGGGCAAGGTTATCCGCGAGGCTGGGATACGGATGGATTGATCGTCGCGCAGGTGCTTGCGATGGTTAAAATCCTGCCGATGACGTTGCTCGAAAAAATTGCAACTTGAATCTAACCGACGCCAACACAATGAAGCTTTCATACCAACTCCGATCAGAGCATTTCGTAACTGCTGCCGCAGTAGCGCAGTCTCAATGTCAGGAGGCGGCTCGCAGATCGATGCCTGCACGCATCGCGCTCTGGATTTGCGCAATAGCGTTTGCGATATCACTTATGGCTGCACTTGGCATTTATAGGGATTATTCCGATAAATTTGTCTATGACTTTTCCTTTGTCTTCTTTCCATCGCTCATGGCATTTGGCGCGTTGCTTGTTTTTCTTAAACTACATGCAAACAAAATACACAAGACTATTATTGGCCGGTACGCGCCTTATCCCATAGATGAAACGCTGAGTCTTTCAACTGAAGGAATCGAGATTGAGAATCGCTTTGGGCGCGGGCAAGTTCGATGGATAGCTGTCCATCATGCTGTTGAGCAGGAGAATCACGTTGCCATCGTAATGAACTCCATGATGGTCTTCGTCGTGCCGGACTCGGCCTTTAATCCATCGATCGATAAGGCTACTTTTGTCCAGGAAATCCGCTTACGCATTCAACAGCAAACGTAGCAAACGTAGGGTGGGCACGTCTTTTGTGCCCACGCGGACACCTATAATTCGCCTATCGAAGCAGCTACGTGTACGATGCGCGCCATGGCGGTGATGCACGGATGGAGGGTTGCGCTGCGCTCCACCCACACTACGAGACCCGCGAAATCAACGACGAATTCAACCGTAGGATGGGTGAAACCCATCACAAAAACAGCTCGCGCAGGGCGCAATTCCCGAAGGGCATTGCGCCGCATGTCGCTCAGCCACACACCATTCGGCGCAATGCGCTACGCTTATTGACGCCCTACAATTTTCTGCGTTCGGACGATGAACGGGCTCGCCCGAACGCTCATCACGCCACAACCATACGTTCCGGTTTGACATGCACGGTATCTTTGTCGTTGGCCACCCACACATCGCCGTCCTGGATGGTGTAGGTCAACGCCATCGCACGGTCGGCTAATTTCGCCATGGCCTGACTGGAAGCGAGGGGAATGGTTTGCACCACGAGGTTACGGCAGCGCGCGACGGTATCGCGCACGCTCTCCCGCCACATCACCGCACCCGAGCCGCCGTAGCTGTAGACCACCACGTCGTTGGCGCGCCCGCAGGCTTTACGCAGGCGCTTTTCATCGGGCTGGCCGACGTCGATCCATTGTTCGATGGCGCCGGTTAAATCCTTGCGCCACAGATCGGGTTCGTCGTCGGCACTCAGTCCCCGGCCGAACGCCAGATATTCGTGTGCGTTCAATGCGAACGCCAGCAGCCGCACCATCATGCGTTCGTCGGTTTCGGAGGGGTGACGCGCCAGTGTCAGCGCGTGGCTTTGGTAGTAGTTGCGATCGGTGTCGGAAATCTGCACCGATGCTTTGAAGATGGTGGCTTTCAGTGCCACGGGTTAGCCGGGTCGCGCCGCAGTCAAACCGCCGTCAACGGTGAGATGCGTGGCGGTGATGTAACGCGCTTCGTCCGATGCCAGAAATAAAATCGCATTGGCGGAGTCCCATGCGTCGCCCATGCGGCCTATGGGCACGGCGGCGTGGCGCTTGGCCACCAGTTCTGCGGCTTCCTTGGGGCCCAGTTGCTTCATCAGGCGCGCTTCGACCAGCGGGGTGTGCATGGTGCCCAGTATCACCAGATTGCAGCGGATGCCTTTCTTGATGTAGGCCATGGCGGTGGATTGCGTAAAGCCCACCAGCCCGGATTTCGACGTGCTGTAAGCGACATCAATGCGGCTGCCGACGCGATGCGCGAAACCCGCCACCGACGACACGTTGACTATCGCGCCGCTGCCTTGTTGCTCCATCACCGGCAGCACGTACTTGCAGCCGAGGAATGCGGTTTTCAGATTCAGATCAAGTTGCGTGTCCCAGACTTCTTCGCTCATCGCCACCGGATCACCCGGCGCGGAGCCGCCGCAGTTGTTGACCAAAATATCGATGCGGCCGAATTGTTTAACGCACGCATCGACCATGGCTTTGACTTCAGCGGCGACGGTCATGTTGCACACATGCGCGACAAACGTGCCGCCTTCTTTTTCAACGATGGCGCGCGTGTCTTCAATCGCGGCGGGGTTGATGTCGGTGCCGAACACTTTTGCGCCCTGCCGCGCGAGCAACACCGCGGTGGCTTTGCCGTTGCCGTAGCCCGCACCGACGGCGCCCGCGCCGCACACGAGGGCGATTTTTCCTGTGAGATCAAGCATGAAGACCTGTTGTTTAAATATCGTTTAAAAACATATAGTTATATTACTTCGTCGCTTTGCTATATCGCCTTGCGTCCGGCCTTCAACTGCTGGGCGATAAACGTTTTCACCATGTCTTGCGCGCGCGTGGTTGCGGCGCTGGGTTCGGCGACCCATTCATGTGATGAGCCTTCGTACAACTCGTACTGGCACTCGCCGCCCGCCGAGCGATAACTGGCGGAAAATTTTTCCTGGATCGGCGGAATCACGTTTTCGTCCAGGCCGCCTTGCATGATGAGCATTGGCGGCAACTCCACCTTCTCTTTGCGGTCGAGCATTTCCTGCGGGTTGCCTTCGTGAATGGATTCCCACGGATTAAAAAAGGTGGTGCTGTTTTTAATCATGTGCTCGCGTTTCATTTTCTCGGCCTGCTTGAAGCGCGCGAACGGATCGCTGATCGGTGAGCGGGTGGCAATGTAGGCCACGCGCGTGGTGATGCCGGGCGCACCGGGCAACGGAATCGCGTTGTAGCGCGCGTCATTCGGGCGCATGCCCAGCAACTGCGCCATATGGCCGCCGCTCGAACTGCCCAGCACGCCGAGCGTCGAGGCGTCGCCATTCCACTCAATCGCTTTCGATTTCAGCCAGCGTATGCCGTAGCTTGCGTCCAGCGCGCTGGCCGGATACGGCGCTTCGGGCGCAAGCGTCATGTCGATGGCGACCACCAGCACACCGCTCTTGGCGACGGCTTCATCCATCGGCGCATTGGCGTTGCGGTCTTTGTTGTTCCATGCGCCGCCGTGCAGATCGAGCAGCACCGGAAACGGGCCGGTTCCCTGCGGTTGATAAATGCGCGCCATCAGCGTGCGTGTGGCGGTTTTGCGGAACTCAACCTCGGTGATCTTGATGTCGAATTTTGCGGCGGGGTTGTAGGCGGCGGTGGTCATGGGGCTTTCCTTGAATGAGGAGTGAACGAATAGCGATGGAACCTGCTTGAATATCGTTAATCCGGGGCGCTGTCAATGATTGGTGCGCCGGTGCCCGTAGTTGTACGGACTCCGACGCACCTGCTACACTGAAATCCCCGCAACTTTGAAAGGAGGTGATCCGTGAACGACCGAATAGGCACGCCCCAGTGGAACGCTGAAACGAGCGCGTACTGCGGATCTACCCGCAAGGAAGCACAGCTCGTCACTCAGTAGCTTTTTACTGGATGGTGTGACTTGTAGTGACAGTGGTGACAGACGCCCCGTGGATTTTTCCATGGGGCGTTTGTGTTTGAGGCTTCGCTTACTGGGCGGTAATGCCTGCGGCCTTGGTGACCCTGGCCCACTTGGCGATTTCGACCGCGATAAATTTCTCGAACGCTGCGGGTGACGTGCCTTGCGGCAACAGCCCTTCGGTGGACAGGCGCTTGTGCATCTCGGGCAGTTTTGCGACGGCAGCAACTTCCCGATGCAGCAGCGCCACGATGACTGGTGATAATTTCGCCGGGCCGAACAGCCCCTGCCAACTGGAGCTTTCGTAACCCGGCACTCCGGCTTCTGAAACAGTGGGAATGTCGGGCAACGTCGGCCAGCGCTCCGGTGATGAAACCCCCAGAGCGCGCAGCCGCCCGCCACGCACCAGCGGCAGCGTGCTCGCCATGCTGCTGAAGCTGAAATCGATTTCACCACCCACCAGTGCAGTCAACGACGCCGGTGCGCCCTTGTACGCCACATGCAGCACGTCGATGCCCGCCATCACGCGAAACAATTCGCCGGTCAGGTGAGATGCGCCAGCGGTACCCGACGACGCATAGGTGAGTTTGCCGGGGCGCGCTTTCGCCGCGTTGATCAGATCACGCACCGTGCGTGCGGCATGATTCTGCGATACCACCAGTATGTTGTACCCGATGCCCAGCAGCGAAATGGGCTTTACATCGCGCTGCGTGTCATACGGCAGCTTGGCGAATAGACTCGGATTGATCGCATGCGCGGTGGGCGACAGCAGCAAGGTGTGGCCGTCAGGCTGCGCATGCACCACCAAGTCGGTGGCGACGATGCCGGAGCCGCCACCGCGATTATCGACCACGACCTGCTGGCCCAACCGTTCAGACAGGCGTTGCGCGTAGGCGCGCGCCACCATGTCGGAGTTGCCGCCGGCGGTTTGCGCGACGATCAGGCGGATAGGGCGAGCAGGGTAGTTTGATTGCGCATGCGCGCCGCCGGCAACCAGCGCAACGGCGAAACTAACCGCGCCCGCGCGGCTACGACGCATACGCGGGGTCTAAGCGATCCAGTCTGCGCAACAAGGCCGCCCACAACAGAGAGCCACCCGCCGCGCGGCCGGTGGTGTTCACTTCCGCGCCGACCTGCATGGTGTGATCGACGACTTCCTTGGGAAGATGATTGAGTTCGGCATCGCCGCTCATCGCCGACAACTGGAATTTGCAAGCGCGTTCCAGACGATTCATGCGCGCGAACATTTCGCCGACGGTCGAACCTATCGTCAGCGTGCCATGATTGCGCAGTATCAGCATGGTGCCGGTGCCAAGGTCGCGCACCAGGCGCTCGCGTTCGGTGAGATCGTGCGCGATACCTTCGTAATCGTGATAGCGCAGTTCGTGATACGGCATCGCCAACGCCATTTGCGTCAGCGGCAGCAAGCCTTGCTTTTGCGACGACACGCCCACGCCGTCGCGCGTGTGGCAGTGCATCACCGCGTGCGCGTCGTGGCTGTTCATATGGATCGCGCTGTGGATGCAGAAGCCGGCGAAGTTGATTTCATACGGCGACTCGGAGAGCTTATTGCCGTCGGTGTCGCATTTGATCAGCGACGAGGCGGTGATTTCGTCGAACAACAAACCATACGGGTTAATCAAAAACTGGTTATCGGCGCCCGGCACGCGGCACGAGATGTGCGTGCCCAGCATGTCCGACCAACCCATCATGTGGCACAGCCGATAGGCCGCGGCGAGTTCGACGCGGGCCTCCCATTCGGCTTTGCTCATGCGGCCACGCGCGGGCTTGCCGCCAGACTTTGAAACGCTATCGACACTACGAATGCGCGTGACGTTGGACTTTTTGGCGGCTGCTTTCATGGGCGCGCTCCGATCGGGGATTGATGAATCTGCATTATTGCGCACGTGGCACGGGAGAGGAATCGCTAATAGCGCCAATTCGGCCACATAGTGAGATTTCGTTTAAAAACATATGGTCACGTTAATTCAGAAAAGCGCGCCCCGGAATCTACTATCATTCATGCAAGCCGCGCGCAGCAATCAACGTGGCGTCCGTGATACTTCAAATTAATCGAAATTTAATCTACCAAGGAACTTCAACATGTTGTGGATCGTATCTTGCACCGACAAACCAAACACTGCCGCCATTCGTGATTCCGTGTTGCAACCCCATCGCGATTACCTGGGCAGCCAGAAAAAAATCCTGGTGCTCGCGGGCGCCACGCAAACCGACGACGGCAACACCGCCATCGGTAGCCTGTTTGTGTTGAACGTCAACAGCCGCGCCGAAGCGAAAGCGTTTTCCGACGGCGACCCGTTCACGCAAAAAGGGGTGTTCGCTAACATCACCATCACGCGCATGCGCAAAGGGCAGTGGAATCCCGACGCTGCTGAAGGATCGTAAGCGTTCGTCACAGTCTGTAAAGAGAGGGAATCGGGAGTGCGGAAGCAAGCTGCTCCGCTACCAGTGTTCCCTTGCCCGCACTCCAGACAGTACGATTTCATTCGCCCGTCCTGTGACGCAGTAGACCTCCAACCAGGAGACTCCGATGGCAAGAATACCCTTGGCAAGCCGGGATGGCGTTCCCGAAAATCAGCGCGGCGCATTCGATGAACTGCTCAAAGGCTACGGCGAGGTTCCGCGCCACGGCCCCAGTTCTGTCATGATTAACGTGCCCAAAGTGCATCAGATGATGAACGCGGTGAATCTGTATTTGCGCAATGATTCATCGCTGCCGAAAAAAGTACAGGAACTCGCGATGCTGGTCACCGCGCGCGAACTGGATTGCCAGTACATCTGGAATGCGCATGCGATATCGGCGCGCGCCGCCGGCGTGGGCGATGCCATCGTGAACGCGCTGCGCGAGCGCAAGGACCTGCCGAAACTATCGGACGACGAAAGCGCCGTGGTGCGTTACGGACAGGAGTTTTTTCGCACGCGCCGCGTGAGCCGGGGCGCGTTTCAGTTGGCGTTCGAGCAATTCGGCAAGCAGGGCACGATTGAATTGGCGCTCGTGTTCGGTAACTATAGCGGCCTCGCGCTGCTGATCAACTCGTTTGATGTCGATTTGCCGCCGGATAGAAAGGAACCGATATTGCCGGTGTGAGACAACGCAATCATTCAAGCATCCGCATAGGAGACATCATGTCAACGGAGAAACCCGTGGTGGGCAGCGGCAAACACCGCTATGCAGTGCATGAAGATTGGGCGCGTCCGCCGGAGGGCTGCGAAATGATGGCGGCCTCGGTGACGGTGGATGCGCAGGATCGTGTCTACTGTTTTAATCGCGGCAAGGAACATCCGGTGATCGTCTTCGACCGTGACGGCAATACCCTGTCGTCCTGGGGCGTGGGTTTGTTTGCGTTCCCGCACACCATCCGCGCGAGCAAAGACGGCAACCTGTGGCTGGTGGATCGCGATCATGCGCAGATGATGTTGTTTACGCTCTCGGGCCAACTGTTGCGCACCATCGGCACGCGGGGCTTGCGTTCGGATACCGGTGTCGCGTCCGACGATTTTCGCTCCGAGGCGTTCAGGAACGTGACGCACGGCGGCGGCCCGTTTAATCTGCCCACGGATATTGACGTAGCGCCATCGGGAGAAATGTTCATCACCGACGGCTACGGCAATGCGCGCGTGCATAAGTTTGCCGCTGATGGCACGCACCTTTTTTCGTGGGGCGAACCGGGCACGGCGCCCGGCGAATTCAATTTGCCGCACGCGGTGTGGATCGACCGCAAGGGGCGCCTGCTCATCGCGGATCGCGAGAATGACCGCATCCAGGTGTTTGACCAACGCGGTAAGCTGCTGCATGTGTGGCCTACTAAACTGATCGGCCCGGCGGTGATTTACGTGGACGCCGACGACATTGTTTATATTGTTGAACACAACAGCGGCCTGGTCAGCGTGCTGACGCTGGACGGCGAGCGTCTTGCGCAATGGGGCGACCCCTCGTTTCGCTCGTGCCACGGCATCTGGGGCGATTCACACGGCGATCTGTATGTGGTGCGCGCGGGGCCGTGGGGCCGGCGGCGGCGCGTGGTAAAGCATGTGCGCGTGCGTTAGCATTGCCGGCTGTTATTCGTCCACCCGTCATCACTAGAGAAAATAATGTCCCGAACGCTACGCGTAAAAGCTGGTCTGTTGCTCACGCATATTCTTGGATCTGTCATGGTGATGGCGGGGGCCGCGCACGCGCAAACCACTGCGAAGGGCACGGGACCAGCGTACCCCACTCGCCCGGTTCGCCTCATCGTTCCGCTCGCCGCGGCAGGCTCGACGGATATCGTTGCGCGCATCGTGGCACAGAAATTCACCGAAGTGCTGGGGCAAACCGTCATTGTCGATAATCGTCCCGGCGCGGGCACCACGCTCGGCACCGGGCTGGTGGCGCGCGCCGCGCCCGACGGCTACACGTTGCTGTTCACCAGCGCCTCTATCGCCACCAACGCGGCGTTGTATCCCAAGCTGCCGTTTGACACGATTAAGGATTTTTCCCCGGTGGGGCCGGTAGGCCAATCGTTCTACGTGTTGGTGGTGCAACCTGCGTTGGGCGTGGGTTCGGTCAAAGAGCTCATCACCATGGCGAAGGCCAAACCCAATCAAATCCTCTATGCCTCTGCTGGACAAGGCACGATCACGCATCTGGCGGTGGAGCTGTTCATGGCCAACGCGCAAATCAAAATGCAGGATGTGCCGTTCAAGGGGGGCGCGCCGGCGTTGCTGGCCTTCCTGAGCGCGCAGGTGCCGGTGATTTTCAGCCCGATTGCGGAAATACTGCCGCACTTGCGCGGCGGCGCCAAAGTGCGCACGCTGGCGGTGACCAACGCGAAACGTGTGCCCGAGTTGCCCGAGACGCCGACACTGGCCGAAGCCGGTGTGCCGGGTTCCGACGTGGTGTCGAAATCGGGCATCTATGCGCCCGCCGGCACGCCGCAACGCATCGTCAATCAGCTCAACGTTGAGATCAATCGCATGGTGCAACAACCCGAGGTGCGTGAACGTTTCCTGAGTCAGGGTCTGGTGCCCATCGGCGGCACGCCGGCTGAACTGGCCGATTATCTGAAGTCGGAAATTGCGCGCTGGAGCAAGGTGGCAAAAGACGCCAGGATCAAAATCGAATAAGGGCGTAACGCGGTGGACCTTTACAATAAGGCGGTAAATGTGAGCACGAACATCAAAACCGCTGTGGTGTTTTTCATTCTGGGCTGCGGCACGTTTGCTGCCGGGCTGAGCACCGCGCAGAGTTATCCCAACAAACCGATACGCGTGATCGTGCCGCTCGCGGCCGGCGGCCAAACCGATGTGGTGGCACGCTTGCTGACGCAGAAACTTTCCGAGACTTTTAAGCAACCGTTCGTGGTCGACAACCGTTCCGGGGGCGGCGGCGCGGTCGGCACTGAAATCGCCGTGCGGGCAAACCCCGATGGCTACACCATGCTCGTCGTCGCGAGCACCTACGCCGCCAACGCGGCGCTGCACAAGCTGCCGTACGATCCGGTGAACGACGTGACGCCCATCGTGTTTCTCGGCGACACCGGCTTCATCGTTGCCGTTCATCCATCGGTTCCCGTCAAGAGCATCAAGGAGCTGATCGCGTATGACAAATCGAATCCCGGCAAGCTCAACTATGGCAGCGGCGGCGCCGGCAGTACTTCCCATCTGGCCACCGAACTGTTCAATCAGATGGCCGGTACCCAAGTGGCGCATGTGCCGTACAAGGGTTCGGGCCCGGCGCTGAACGAACTGATCGGCGGCCAGGTGCAACTCGTCACCATCGGCATGCCCATGGCCATTCCGCAGATCAAAACGAATCGGGTGCGCGGACTTGCGGTGACCACCGCCAAGCGCTCCAGCCCCGTGCCGGACCTGCCTGCGGTGGCCGAAATCATCCCAGGTTATGAGGCGACGAGCTGGTTCGCCGTCTTCGGCCCGAAAGGTTTGCCGCAGGACATCGCCACGCGCTGGAACAGCGAGGTTAACCGCATACTGCAATTACCCGATGTGAAAGAGCGCCTCGTAGGGCTGGGTATTGATACCGCCGGCGGCTCGCCGGAGCGCTTGCGCGAAGTAACCCGGCGCGAAATCGTGAAGTGGCAGAAGGTGGTTAAGATCGCGCATATCAAACCGGAAGGCTGATTGACGCCGCAATAGAAAAAGTCGCGATTTAATGCATCATCCGCCCAGCGGCCCGGACACCGCGTCATAGGCATATTCCGCACCGGGTTCGTTGCCTTTCAGACTGTCGGCGTTGGGTTCTCCCAGATAACGGTCGCCGCGCCGCGCCGCTTGTTCGGTGGCTCCGCGAACCTTGGGGCCGCGTGTCTGTTGATACAGCGTGAAGGCTTTTTCCGGCGTGGCTGCGGCGGTCAGACAACGCGTCAGGATCATTGCATCCTCTAGGGCATTGGCCGCGCCCTGGCCGAGAAACGGCAGCATCGGATGCGCCGCGTCACCCAGCAACACGACGCGCCCGGACGACCATTGTTCGAGCCACGGGCGTCCGAACAGCCCCCATTTGAATACCTGGCCGCGTACCGGCCGCGAAATAATGGTACGGGTGCCCTCGTCAAAGCTGGCAAATTCCGCCAGAAATTCGTCCATGGGCGCTGGAATGTTCCAGCCTTCCGCTTCCCATTGGTCGCGGTGCGCAATTGCGACGAAATTCAGTAATTCACCGCGTCGCACCAGATAGCGGTTGATGTGCCGTCCGTGCCCGAAGGCGACCGCTGATTCATGCAGGTGTTGCGGCAGATCAGCGGTATCGACCAAACCGCGCCAGGCGACGAAGCCGCTGAATACGGGGGGCGCCGGATGGAACAACGTTTCCCGGATGGCGGAGCGGATGCCATCGGCGGCGACAACGATATCCGCGGTTTCGATACGACCGTTCGCCAACGTTAATGTGACGTTGTCGCTGTGCGACTCAAGATTTTCAACGTGTGATCCGAGCCGCAGCGCGACCGGCGCAATCTGCGCCAGACGCGTGATCATGGCGTGCTGCAAATCCCAGCGGTGCAGCCGCAGATAGGGCGCGCCATAAAGTGCGCGAAAATCCTTGATCATCATGCGCATGATGACGGCACCGGTGCGGTAATGCCGGTATTCCGTCTGCGGCGGTGTGACGGCGGTCTCTTCCAATGCGGGTCCCAGACCCAGGTGGTAGAGCACGCGTGTGGCATTCGGCGCCAGCGTGATGCCCGCGCCCTGATCGACCAGTTGCGCCGAGCGCTCATGCACCGTGACTTTGATGCCGGCCTGCGTCATGGCCAAGGCGGTGGCCAAGCCGCCAATGCCGCCGCCAACGATTGCGATTTTCATATTTTCCGATCTTGTTGAGTGTGCGAGGCAGACGCTGATCATGCAAATGGATTTTCGATGTTAGCGGCCCATTCCCTGCGCAGTCAATCACGGCGGGCCTTTTGTACTGTTGCGTTCCATCCATGGCTTTACTACTATCATTCGGAAGATGGCATCGGCGCCACGCGGTGCGCTTTTTGGGGACGGAGGAGAGGGGAATAAGGATGATTCACTCGCTGTATCGCGTGTTGCTGGCTGTAATCCTGTGCGTTTCGTTTGCCGCGCCGGTTGTGGCGCAATCGTTTCCGTCCAAAGCTGTGCGCGTGGTGGCGCCGTATCCCGCGGGCGGCCCCGTGGACTTGCTGGCGCGCGCGTTGACAAGAGAACTCAGCACGGTCTGGGGCCATCAGGCGCTGGTCGAGAACGTCAGCGGCGGCGATACCTCCATCGGCGCGTCGAGAGTTGCCACCGCTGCGCCAGACGGCCACACGCTGCTGCTGACCACCAGCACAACGGTGGTGGGCAATCGTTTTCTGTTCAAGAAGCTACCCTACGATCCGGACAAGAACCTGATCCCCATTACCATGCTAGGCCGCAGCGGCTCGCTGGTTATTGTGCATCCTTCGCTACCCGCAAAATCGCTGCGCGAACTGGTGACGTTGGCACGTGGCGCGCCGGGCAGAGTCGCTTACGGTTCGCTCGGCAGGGCGTCGGTTGCGCATCTGATGTTTGGCACAATCAGCAAACGCGAAGGCGTGAGTTTTAA
>CANIID010000176.1 GCA_947467315.1 Betaproteobacteria bacterium
GCCGACACCGATATGGTCGGGAAATCCACCTGCGGCAGCGGCGCCACCGGCAGCAGCTTGTAGCCAATCGCACCGGCGATCACCAAGCCCAGCGTGAGCAGCGTGGTGGCAACCGGACGGCGGACAAAGGGCTCGGAGAAATTCATCAGCCGCTATCCTTAACGGACCCGATCTCTTCCGCGTCCTCTTCGGCACGCTTGCCTCTGTAGCGCCGTGCGAGGCTGTCAAACGCGAGATAAATCACCGGCGTGGTAAACAGCGTGAGCACCTGGCTCACGATCAGCCCGCCCACCATGGTGATGCCGAGCGGCTGGCGCAGTTCCGAACCAACGCCGGTCGAGAGCATCAACGGCAACGCGCCGAGCAGCGCACACATGGTTGTCATCATAATCGGCCGGAAGCGCAGCAGGCACGCCTGAAAAATCGCTTCGCGCGGCGCCTTGCCTTCGTTGCGCTCGGCGTCGAGCGCGAAATCGATCATCATGATCGCGTTTTTCTTCACGATACCGATCAGCAGAATAATGCCGATGATGCCGATGATGCCCAAATCCATGCGCGCGACAAACAGCGCCAGCAGCGCCCCCACGCCCGCCGACGGCAGCGTGGACAAAATCGTCACCGGATGAATGTAACTTTCATACAGCACGCCGAGCACGATGTACATGGTGACGATGGCCGCGAGGATCAGCAGCAGCGTATTGGTGAGCGACGCGCGAAACGCCAGCGCCGCGCCCTGAAAGCTGGTGCGTATGCTCGGCGGCAGGCCGATTTCTTTTTCCACCGCTTCGATGGCTTTCACCGCATCGCCCAGCGACACGCCCTTCGCCAGATTGAAGGATATGGTGGATGAGGGAAAATTGCCGATGTGATTGATCGACAGGGTCGCGGGTTTTTCCAGCAGCCGCGTCACGGTGGACAAGCGCACCTGCGTGCCGCCCGCGCCGGGCACGTAAATTTCCGACAACGCCTGCGGGCCGATGCGAAACTCCGGCTTCACTTCGAGCACCACGCGATACTGGCTGGTCTGCGTGAAAATCGTCGAGATCAGCCGCTGGCCGAACGCATTGTAGAGCGCGGTGTTGATCGCGGCGGGCGTCACGCCGAGGCGCGCGGCGGTGTCGCGATCAATTTCAAGATACGCTTGCAAGCCCTGGTTTTGCAGATCGCTGATGACATCGGTCAGTTCGCGCTGTTGCCGCAAACGATCCACCAGGCGCGGCACCCAGATGCCGAGTTCCTCGATCTTCGCGGTGTCGAGCGTGAACTGGAACTGCGTGCGGCTGACACGATCTTCGATGGTCAAATCCTGCACCGGCTGCATGTAGAGCGTGATGCCTTCGAGTTTGGCGGTGCGCTCCTGCAAGCGCCGGATCACTTCCAGCGCGTGCGGGCGCTGCGCGTGCGGCTTCAGGTTGATCAGCATGCGCCCGCTGTTCAACGTGGCGTTCTGGCCATCCACGCCGATGAACGACGACAAACTCTCCACCGCCGGATCTTCAAGTATCGTTTGCGCCAGCCGCTGTTGCCGCTCGGCCATCGCGCTGAACGACACGGTTTGCTCGGCATCCGCAATACCCTGGATCACGCCGGTATCCTGTATCGGAAAAAACCCTTTAGAAACAAATACATATAGTACTACCGCCAACACCAGCGTACCGATGGCGACAATCAGCGTGGCGGCCTGCCGGTCAAGCACCCACGTCAGCATTTTTCCGTACTGCGCGATGATCGCATCGAACCATGCTCCGGTCTTGCGGTAGAACTTGCTCTGCTCGGCTTCAGGGGTGTGGCGCAGCAGCTTCGCGCACATCATCGGCGTCAACGTCAGCGACACTACCGCCGAAATCAAAATCGATACCGCGAGCGTAATGGCAAACTCGCGGAACAAGCGCCCTACCACGTCGCCCATAAAGAGCAGCGGTATCAACACGGCGATCAAAGAAAACGTCAGCGAAATAATCGTGAAGCCGATCTGCTTCGAGCCTTTTAACGCGGCTTCCAGCGGCGAATCGCCTTCCTCGATATAGCGCGAGATATTTTCAATCATCACGATCGCATCATCGACCACGAAGCCGGTGGCGATGGTGAGCGCCATCAAGGTCAGGTTGTTGATGCTGAAACCCGCGAGATACATCACGCCGAAGGTGCCCACCAGTGACAACGGCACGGCGATGCTGGGGATAATCGTCGCTGACACATTGCGCAGAAACACAAAAATCACCATCACCACCAGCGCCACCGACAGCAGCAATTCGAACTGCACGTCTTTCACTGACTCACGGATGGTTACGGTGCGGTCGGTGAGCACCGCCACATCCACCGACGCCGGCAGCGATCCCTGCAATTGCGGCAGCAGCGCCTTGATGCGATTGACCACCTCGATCACGTTCGCGCCCGGCTGGCGCTGGATATTCATAATGATCGCCGGCGTGTCGTTCATCCATGCCGCGAGGCGATTGTTCTCGGCGGCATCGACCACTTCGGCCACGTCCGACAAATACACCGGCGCGCCGTTGCGATAGGCCACCACCACCTTGCGGTATTCGTCCGCCGATTTCAGTTGATCGTTAGCATCGATAGTGTAGGCGCGCTCCGGGCCGTCAAAGCTGCCCTTGGCGGCATTGACGTTGGCGGACGCTATCGCCTGCCGCACGTCTTCCATGCTTAATCCATCGGCCGCCAGCGCCGACGGATTGGCCTGCACGCGCACCGCCGGGCGCTGCCCGCCGGACAACGTAACCAGCCCGACGCCCGTGACCTGCGAAATTTTTTGCGCCACGCGCGTGTCGGCGAGATTCTGCACCCGTGTCATCGGCAGCGTTTTTGAGGTAATGCCGATGGTAAGTATCGGCGCATCGGCCGGATTCACCTTGCTGTACACCGGCGGCGCGGGGATATCCGCCGGCAGCAGATTCGCGCCGGCGTTGATCGCCGCCTGCACCCCCTGCTCGGCGGAGTCGAGTTCCAGTTCCAGCGAAAACTGCAAGGTGACCACCGAAGCGCCGCCCGAACTGGTGGACGACATCTGCCGCAGCCCCGGCATCTGGCCGAACTGCCGTTCCAGCGGCGCGGTGATCGACGACGCAATCACTTCCGGACTCGCGCCCGGATAAAACGTCGTCACCTGTATCGTCGGGTAATCGACCTGCGGCAGCGCGGAAATCGGCAACAGCCGGTACGCGATAATGCCCGACAGCATGATCGCCACCATCAGCAACGAAGTCGCCACCGGGCACAGGATGAACAGGCGGGATGGGTTCATCTAGGCATTGCCTCGATCATCAAGTCGAAATTCGCGCATCGCCATTTACTGCGCGGCCGCTTCAGCGTCTTTCTTCTTGCGCCAACTGCCATCGCCCTTCTTGCGGCCTTCGCCCTTGGGGGCGTCAGCGGCAGCGTCTTTTGGTGCGCCGTCCTTGGTTGCGTCCTTAGTTGCATCCTTCGGTGCATCCGCTGCCTCGCCGTCGGCGGGCGGCTTCTTGCGGCGCGGACGATCGGGGTCTGCGCTCGCGCCGTCGCCCTTGGCAGCGCCTTTTGTACCCTTCGCGGATTCGCCTTTGCCGGTGTCCTCTTTAGCGGCGTCGCCCTTCGGTGCATCACCCTTAGCGTCACCCTTGCCATCCGCCCCATCGCCGCCCTTGCCTTTGCCTTTACCCTTGCCGCGCCCTTTGCCTTTGCCGTCGCCTTCCAGCACGCGCCGCTCGGCGATTTCCACTTTCATGCCGTCGCGCAGCCGGTCCATGCCGTCGATCACCACGCGCTCGCGCGCCTTCACGCCCGACTCCACTTCGATGCGCGTGCCCTCGGTGACGCCGGTTTTAACCGCCCGCAGCGTCACCGTTTGATCCTCATTCACCACATACACAAACAAACCCTGCGCGCCACGCTGTATCGCCGACGACGGCACGGTAATCGCATCGTCACGCGTATCGACCAGCATGCGTATGTTGACGAACTGATTCGGGAACAGCAGAGCCTCGTCGTTGGGAAACTGCGCCTTCAGCTTGATGGTGCCGGTGGTGGTGTCGATCTGGTTATCGGCAGTAAGCAGCCGGCCCGTGGCCAAACGCGTTTTCTGCTCGCGGTCGTACGCTTCCACCGGAATTCGTTCGCCGGATTGCAGGCGTTTGAGTACCGTTTGCAGGCTGTCCTGCGGAATCGTGAACAGCACCGTGATCGGCGTGGTTTGCGTGATCACCACGATGCCGGCGGCGTCGCCCGAGCGCACGACGTTACCCTGATCCACCTGGCGAAGCCCAAGCTGCCCCGGTATCGGCGCGGTCACGCGCGCGTAGGAGAGTTGCAGTCGCGCGCTATCCACCTGTCCCTGGTTGACCTTGACCGTGCCTTCGAGCTGGCGCACCAGCGATTGCTGGCTGCTCACCTGCTGTTCGGCAATCGAGTCCTGCTTGAGCAGCACGCGGTAACGCTCGAGATCAACGCGCGCATTGGCAAGCAAGGCCTGATCACGCTGCATCTGCCCTTCGGCCTGCAACAACTGCGCCTGAAACGGGCGCGCATCGATTTCGGCGAGCAAGTCGCCTTCCTTCACCACTTGCCCTTCCTTGAACAGCACGCGCATCAGTTGTCCATCGACGCGGCTGCGCACGGTGACGGTGCGCAGCGGCGTTACCGTACCCAGGCCATTGAGATACACATGCACGCTGCCGCTGCGCGCAAGCGCGACGGCCACCGGTGCTACGGGGCGTCCGCCGCCCTTGCCTTTGCCCTTGGCGCTTTTGCCGTCTTTGCCTTTATCGTCGCCCTTGGCGTCGGCTGCGGCGGTATCCGCAGGCGTTTGATACCACTTCTGATAGGCGAGATAGCCACCACCACCCAGTGCCGCAAGACTCACCAGCCATACCGCGGATTTCGAAAGAATTGACATGGGCATTTGCGTTGAAAAGGGATAATGGATGAAGCTTGTTTATCGCATTCGCGCGCCACGCAAAAACACCGGCGCGGCAACGCGAACGCCGCTTAAAATCACGTCGCCGCCAAAAAATATTAATTTAAACCATATACTTACAATAACTCTGCACCTACGCGCTCACTACGTCTTCAATGCCTTGTAACGCAGCCGTTTGGGCCGCGCGCCTTCTTCACCCAGGCGCTTGCGTTTGTCGGCTTCGTATTCCTGATAGTTGCCGTTGAAGAACACCACCTGCGAATCGCCCTCGAACGCGAGGATGTGCGTGGCGATGCGGTCAAGAAACCAGCGGTCATGCGAGATCACCAGCACGCAACCCGCGAATTCGAGCAACGCATCTTCGAGCGCACGCAGGGTTTCGACATCCAGATCGTTCGACGGTTCGTCGAGCAGCAGCACGTTCGCGCCGGTAATCAAGGTTTGCGCCAAGTGCAACCGGCCGCGTTCACCGCCCGACAAATTGCCCACCAGCTTTTGCTGATCGGGGCCTTTGAAATTAAAACGTCCGAGATAAGCGCGCGACTGCATTTCAAATTTGCCGACGTTGATGATGTCGAGCCCGCCGGAAATCGCTTCCCATGCGGTTTTGTCGTTCGGCAGCGCATCGCGGTTCTGATCGACCACCGCGAGCTGTACCGTCGAGCCGATGACCACGTCGCCACTGTCGGGTTTTTCCTTGCCGGTAATCATGCGGAACATCGTCGATTTACCCGCGCCGTTGGGACCAATGATGCCGACGATCGCGCCCGCCGGTATCGAAAAGTTCGCTTTGTCGATCAGCAACCGGTCGCCATACGCCTTGCTCACGTCCTTGAACTCGATCACGCTGTCGCCGAGCCGCTCCGCCACCGGAATAAAAATCTCCTGCGTCTCGTTGCGCTTTTGATACTCGTGCGACGACAGTTCCTCGAAACGCGCGAGACGCGATTTGGATTTCGCCTGCCGCGCCTTCGGATTCTGCCGCACCCACTCCAACTCCTTTTTCAGTGCTTTTTGCCGCGCGGATTCAGCGGATTCTTCAATCTTCAACCGCGTACTCTTTTGATCCAGCCACGAGCTGTAGTTCCCCTTCCACGGAATGCCGCTGCCGCGATCCAGCTCCAAAATCCACTCGGCGGCGTTGTCGAGAAAATAGCGATCATGCGTCACCGCGACCACCGTGCCGGGAAAGCGCGTCAGAAATTGTTCCAGCCAATCAACACTCTCGGCATCCAGATGGTTGGTCGGCTCGTCGAGCAACAGCATGTCGGGTTTGGACAACAACAAACGGCACAACGCTACGCGGCGTTTTTCGCCGCCTGACAGCGGGCCCATCTTGGCGTCCCATGGCGGCAGGCGCAGCGCGTCGCCCGCGATGTCGAGTTCGTGCTCCGAGTCACCGCCGCCCGCCGCGACAATGGCTTCGTACTTGGCCTGCTCCACCGCGAGCTTGTCAAAATCCGCATCGGGTTCGGCGTAGGCGGCGTAAATTTCATCGAGCTTCTTTTTCGCGTCGGCGGTTTCACCCAGGCCTTCTTCCACCGTCTCGCGCACGGTTTTGTTCGCATCGACCTGCGGCTCCTGCGGCAAAAACCCCACGCGCAGATTCGGCATCGGCTCCGCATCGCCGTCGAAATCCTTATCCACACCCGCCATGATTTTCAGCAGGCTCGATTTGCCGGAACCGTTGATGCCGAGCACGCCGATTTTCGCACCGGGGAAAAACGACAGATTGATGTCTTTAAGAATGATGCGCTTGGGCGGAACCATCTTGGTCACGCCGCGCATGCTGTAAACGTATTGAGCCATGTTAATGCCTGAATTCTGATTAAAAGGGAATTACGGGTTGTCGCGAGAAACGAGGGCGCATGATAGCCGAAAACGGGCCAGGCCCCGACTGCGGTTTCTGCGCGGCGTCAGCGGGGGCGTGTGGCCCCGCGACGCTCAATCAAAAAATGCAAACGTCCGGGTTTCTATGCTTTCGCGCGACGGCGCTTCGGGCGGCGAAGCCGGATCGTCGAATGCACTGTGCGCAGTGAAGCGCGAGGGCTTGCCGGCATCCGAATCAAACACCTTGAACACCAGCGCCTCGTGCCGCTCCATCCTCGGAAAATGAAACCACACGTGCGAGGGGTTGTGCGAGATGTGATACACCTCGCCGGTACGATCCTTGTAGCGCCGCTGCACGCGGATAAAACCTTTTTGCGGAATGCTGCGTCCATCGCAGATGCCCAGCGGATCCATCATCACCGTGCCGCGTATCGGCCGCCATACCTGAATGATGGCCCAGCGTTTGATGAAACGGCGCTCTGCCTCGGCATCACCGACGATTTCGCGCAGCCGCCGTGGCGCAGACGCCTCGGTGTAGTCGTTATGCACGCCTTTGACGGTCGGCCGCGCGTTCAACGATTGCTGCATTTGCTCGTCGCTTACGCGCAGCGTGTGGTCGAACACCACCACGTCGGCGGCGCCGGTATGCTTTTTAATCAGCGCCTGTACTTCCGCGTCATACACGCCCGTGCGCTGCGCTTCGCCGGTGAAATCCCGGACCTGCGTCTGGTGATCGACAAACACAAAGCCGTGGATGTCGATATCAAACGTATGCCTCAGCGGCCTGCCGTTGCGCACGCTCATCTCGTGCTGCTGATATTGCGGGTCTATCGCCTTATGCGCCATCTCCGGCCAGTCGATGTAACGCACCGGCGGTACGCCGGTATCGACAATGTAATTGAACTTGGCGCGTATGCTTTCGGCGGTGCTGGCAACACCGGTAACAGGCTTCTCGGCAACGATGGTCATGGGCGGTTCCCCCAGCTGAAGATTGTCTGCCATCATAGCGGTTTTTTAAAAGGGGCGCGTACCGTACACCGCCTGCGTCACACTGTACGCCCCGCCCGATGCCCCTCGGCGATGGCATGGGACAAGCGCCGCGGCGCGCGTGCATCCCCCACCACCTGAACATTATTGAAGCCTGCTTCGCGTAACTGCCCAATGAGGCCGTCATTGACGCGCTGCATGCCGGTCCATATTACCCCGCGAACATCCGGCAGCACGATGGGGCGCTCCTGGTGAAAGTAGCGATGCAACACCAACGCGCCCTGCTCGGCTTTAGCTATCGATGCATTGTCGTAAAGCACCACGCCGCGCTGATCGAGCGCGCGCAGCAGGCTCATGCGCGAGACTTCGGGTATCTCACGGAACGGCTGCATAAAGCGCGTGACGTACGTGACGTGCTTGCCCTGCCGCGCGAGATATTCGGTCAGCGTGGCGCTCCAGTAGTGGCCGTCTTCGTCCATCACCACCCAGTTTCCTGCTGGCAGATCATCCGGTATGCGCGCATCAAAAGCATGTACCGGCACCGAGCCGTCACCCGCGAGGATCGGCGCTATCGCCGTGGCGCCCGTGGCCACGATCACCACCTCCGGCGCGGACGCACGCAGCGCCACTTCGTCAACCGGCTGGCCGAGACACACGCGCACGCCGGATTTCGCCACCTGCCGTTCGAGAAACCGCACCGCCAACGCCACTTCGTGAAAATCCGCAAAGCGTTGCGCGCCCGCGAGCTTGCCGCCCAATTGTTCTCCCGCCTCATACAGCGTCACGTCGTGTCCGCGTGTTGCGGCGACCCAAGCGGCCTCCATGCCCGCCACACCGCCGCCGATCACCGCCACGCGGCGACGCACTGCGGCCTGATCCAGAGACAACGGCGGCATGGACACTTCATTGCCCACCGTGGGATTCACCCCGCACGCGATTTTTTTACCACTGCCCCAGCAGGTGCTGGTGTAGATGCAACGGCGGATATCCTCGCTGCGCCCTTCCATGGCCTTTAACGGCCACTCCGGGTCCGCCACCAGCGCGCGGCTCATGCCGATCATGTCCGCTTTGCCTTCGGCGAGGATGCGTTCGGCCTGTTCCGGCGTTTGTATGCGCGCGGTCGCAATGACCGGCAGCGCGCCCGCCACCGCTTTGATCTCAGCCTGCAAATCCGCATACGCCGGCGCTTTGTAGTGACTGTCGGGGCAGTGCGTATCCAGCGTGTTGAAGTTGCCCTGTGTCAGCGACAAAAAATCCAGTTCGTTGCGTTCGGCGAAGTGTTGCGCAATGCGTTTCGTATCCGCGATACCCAAGCCGCCAGCGGTAAATTCCTCCACGCCCATGCGATAACCCACAATGAAATCGCGTCCCACCGCCGCACGGATGCGCGTGATGATGTCCAGCGGAAAGCGCAGCCGCTTGTCAAATGAACCGCCGAACGCATCATCACGCTGGTTACTGTACGGCGAGACAAACTGCTGAATGAGATGGCCTTGTGCGCCGTGCAGTTCTATGCCGTCGCCGCCGGCCTCTTTGACACACTGCGCGCCCTGCACAAATCCGGCAATCACTTCCTCAATTTCGTCCAACGTCATCTCATGCGGCATGCCGCCGCTGCGCGGGCACGCGATGGCCGACGGCGCCCACAGCGCGGCAGCACCGGTGTTGTGGTGCTGACGGCCGTTGTGATTGAGTTGCGCAATGATCAGTGCGCCTTCGTCCTGCACTGTGCGCGCGAGCTTCTTCACACTCTCGATGGTTTCCGGCACGTACAGTTGCATGCTGTGGCCGTGCCCGGTGCTGCTGGGGTGGATGCGCATGCCTTCGGTGACCACCATGCCGCTGCCGCCTCGCGAGATGCGGCGGTAAAACGCCAGCGTATGCTCGGTGACCTGTCCGCCCTGTATGGTGTTGGTGAGCGTGGCCAGCCGCATGATGCGGTTGCGCGATTGCTTGTGGCCGATGCGCACCGGCGCAAAGAGGTTGGGATAGTGCATGGACATTTTGCCTGTTCCTTAATCCAGCTTGATGCCCGCCTGCTTGGCGAGACGCCGCCAGTGCGTCACTTCGCTCTGAATGAATTGCCGGAACGCCTCCGGCGTGCTGCCCACGGGCTCGCCGGCATCATCGACGATGCGATCCTGAATCTCACGTGTACGCGCGATCACCGCAAGCTCGGTGCTTAACTTGTTGAGCACGGCCGTTGGCGTGCCCGCCACACCGACGAAGCCGTTAAAGGTATACGTTTCAAACTCCGGCACGCCCTGGCTCGCGATCGTCGGCACCTCAGGCAGCAGTTTCGACGGCTGCGCCGCGCTAATGCCGAGCGCACGCAACCGTCCGGTGGAAAGAAACGGCTTCGCGGAAAAATACGTCACGATGGTCGCATCGGCGCGCCCCGCCACGGTGTCGATGGTGGATTGCGCCGTGCCGCCGCTGGCATAGGGGATGTAGGCCGCCTTGATATCGGCCGCCTGGAAGAACCACACCGCCAGCAAATGCGTGCCGGCGCCCAGCCCGCCGCCGGAGAAATTCAGCACGCCGGGCCGCGCTTTGGCCAACGCGATCAGCTCCTTCACCGACTTCGCGGGCACCGACGGATTCACCAGCAGCAGCCACGGTGAGCGAGTCAATAGCGAAATCGGCGCGAAATCGCGTATCGGGTCTATCGCCACGCCGGTGCGCAATCCGAATGACGAGGTAAACGTGAGGCCCACCGCCAGCAGCGTGTGGCCGTCGGGCGGGGATTTTGCAACGAACGTAAAGCCGGGTATGCCGCCACCGCCCGGTCGGTTTTCAACCACGTACGGCTGGCCGAGCGTGTCGGAAAGTTTGCGCGCAAACAAGCGCGTGAGCCCATCCACCGAGCCGCCGGCGCCCGAGGCAAGGATTACACGCACCGGTTTTACCGGGTAATTTTGTGCAGTCGCCGTGGCGCTGATCATCACTGCCAGCCCGGTTGCCGCCCATCGAAATCCTCGGCACATGATCAGTCCAGCTTCATTTCCCGTATCACCGCCGTAAACTGCTTCATCAATCGCACCAGCATTTCTTTTTGCGCTTCGCCGCTTGAGCCCACCGATTCGGCGCCCAGATCGCTGAAGCGCTTCACCAGATCGGGGTGTTTCACCGCGGCAGCGGTTTCGCGTTGCAGTTTGTCGAGCACCGCCTTGGGCGTCTTCGCGGGCGCGAAAAGGCCATTGAATCCCTCGAACTCCAGTGCGGGGAATCCCTGCTCGCGCACCGTGGGCACGTCCGGCAAAATGGCTATGCGTTTGGCGCCGTTGGTCGCCAGCGCTTTCAATTGTCCCGCGCGGATTTCCTGCAACGAGGTGGACAACTGATCACCGCCGAATTGAATGCGCCCGCCCAACAACTCCAGCTTGAGCGGCGCCGCGCCTTTGTACGCCACATGCACCATGTCGAACTTGCCGTCGCGCTTCAATGATTCGCCCAGCACATGCATCGCCGAGCCGGGGCCGGTGGAGCCGTAGTTGTATTTCAGGTTCGTGTTACCGCGCAGCAGCGCACTGAACTCGCGCAGATCCTTCGCCGGCACGCTGGGATTCGCGGTCAGCACAAACGGCACATACACCGCGATCGACACGCCGGCGAAATCGCGTTCCGCATCGAAAGGCGAACGCTTCGCCAGCGATTGCGCCACCGACGACAGCGGAAAGGTGATGTTGTGCATCAACAGCGTATAGCCGTCGGGATTGGATTTCGCCACGATGTCCGCGCCCAGCGCGCCACCCGCGCCGCCACGGTTGTCCACCACCACCGGCTGCCCCATCGATTCGCTCATGCGCTGCGCCACCAACCGCGCGACGACATCCGTGGTACCTCCTGCGGGAAACGGCACCACGATGCGTATGGGTTTGGTTGGGAAAGCCTGTCCTGAGCCTGTCGAAGCGGCCTGCGCCATGGCTTGCGAATATCCCCCTGCAAGCACTGCGCCGCACAACGCCAGTAACGTTAGGTTTTTCATGGGGACAATATCCAATCCAGGGTAAAAAATTGATAATACCTGAGACCGGTGTTGTCGCCGCAGTCACACCACAAGCCGCAGCGACACACGTGAATCGCATTTGTGGACGCCGTAAAGTTGTGTAAAGCTACTCGCAGCC